>CAYFMI010000016.1:0-60571 GCA_964344175.1 uncultured Anaerolineales bacterium | reverse complement strand
TTTTGCCATGATCAATCTGCGACATGTTATTCATTCATAAGTTTCAATGAGTTCAGGATAAATTGTACAGGTGTCTGGGGTAAACCATGTGAATACGTGTTTGTCTGTGTTTACCCTGGATACCTGCAACTGAATACGCTGATTCGAACTGATGGACCGCGAGCTACTCGACCTTTACGGTGAGTGTCTCTCGGCCCCTGAGTTCTCAGGAGGTTGATATGAACCAGACTCAGGGGTTGCCCGCGCCAGAATCCCCGCTCGAATTTTCTGAGCGTGTGGGCATTGAGCTATCTGATCTGCGACTGTTGAGCCGTGCTCTTACGCATCGCTCTTACCTCAATGAAAATAGCGATGCTCTGGAAGATAATGAGCGTCTCGAATTTTTGGGGGATGCCGTTTTAGATTTCTTAGTTGGTGCCTGGTTGTATAATCGCTTCCCTGAAATGTCGGAGGGGCAGTTAACGCGCATGCGCTCAGCGCTGGTGCGCACAGAACAGTTAGCTGAATTTGCCGTACAGATCAACCTGGGCGCGGCAATGCGATTAGGGCGCGGCGAAGCCGAATCGGGGGGGCGGCAGCGACCGGCATTATTGTGCGCGACCTTCGAAGCCCTGGTAGGGGCGATTTACCTGGGCGCTGGGATCTCTGAGGTGCATAGATTTGTGGAACCCTTTTTAGATGGCATTGCCCATCGGATCTACGCTTCGGGTGGCTTGCAAGACCCCAAGAGCCGCCTGCAAGAATGGACTCAAGCGCAGGGTTACGGAGCGCCAAAATACCATACCGTCTCCGAATCTGGCCCGGATCACGACAAAGTATTCGAGGTTGAGGTCATGGTCAATGGAAAAATTTTCGGGAAAGGTTCTGGCCATAGTAAACAAACCGCCGCTAAGGCCGCCGCCCGCCAGGCCCTCACGGCTATGGGCGCTGAGTGAGTTTTTTCTCTTGCATCGAGGTGAGGTGTAGTCCTATCACAGTCGAGACGCATGTCGGCGCTTCGACAGCGGCGGTAAAACATCATCTCCGCTCAGCACAAAGAGATAATAATAGTAGGATTTACGCAGTTCAATGAAAGATATTCCGAAAATAGGGGTGTGTGGGGCGCCGCGCGCCCCACACACCCCTATTTTCCCTGCGCAAGTGCGTAATTCCTAAATAGACAATTTCTAATTCTTGGTTTACGATACTGAACATGCGTCTAAAATCGCTGGAACTACAAGGTTATAAAACATTTGCTGGTCGCACGACTTTTGAGTTGGCCGACCGAATTACTTGTATTGTTGGCCCAAATGGATCGGGAAAATCAAACATCGCTGACGCGATTCGCTGGGTGTTGGGCGAGCAATCATACAGTCTGTTACGCGGGAAAAAGACTGTGGACATGATCTTTCAGGGATCGGAGCAGCGCGCCCGGGCGGGTATGGCTTCAGCGGAGATTATTTTTGATAATACTAATGGCTGGCTCCCGGTCGATTTCAGTGAAGTCTCCATTGGACGGCGGGCTTACCGGGATGGCAGCAACGAATACCTGCTTAACGGCCAAAAAATCCGCCTGAAAGATATTACCGAGTTATTAGGAAATTCGGGACTTTCAGAACGCACCTACACCATTATTGGTCAGGGATTGGTCGATTCGGCATTGTCCTTGCGAGCAGACGAGCGCCGCCGTCTCTTCGAAGAAGCCGCTGGGATTGGGTTGTACCGCGCCCGCCGCGAAGAAGCCCAGCGCCGCCTGGAGAATACGCGCCGCAACCTGGAGCGCGTCGAAGATATTCTCTCAGAACTCAAGCCCCGTTTGCGGAGTCTGGAACGTCAGGCGCAGCGCGCCATGCAGTATGAGCAAATTAACGCCGATTTGAAGGTGTTACTGCACGAGTGGTATGGCTATCACTGGCATCGGGCTTTACGCGATCTTAACGAAGCCCGCAGCGCGGCTCAACAGCAAGCCGAAGCCCTAACTGTTGCCCGGAAAACGCAAGAAGAACTCGATTTAGAAATAATGCGTTATCGTGAGCACATGCAGGGGGTACGTGCCCGCCTGAGTTCCTGGCATCGCGAATTATCGCAGCTACACGCTCAACGCGAAACCCTAACCCGTGAATTGGCCGTTTCTGATGAGCGTGTGCGTTCACTTGTGACGCAACGCCAGAGCCTGGCCGATGAAGTCGCCCGTTTGGAACAACAAAAAGCAGTCGATGCAGAACGCCTGGCTGAGGCCGATGAAGAAGCCCAGCGCCTGATGAGTGAATTAGAAGAAGCGCAGACTCATATTGCTTCAGCCCGCCAGCTTTTGCAGCAACGTCAGGCCGAACGCCAGCAAACCGCAGCGCAAATTCGCAGCGCCCAGGAAGAGCTTAACGATTTAGAAGGGCAACAAGCCCGCTTGAGTGCCCGCCTGACGGAATATCAGGCGCAGGCTGAACGCCAGCAAGCCGAGTTGGTTAAGATCTCTCAGGCTGCTGATGAAGCCGAACGCACACTCCAGGCAGTCGAAGCCCGGCTGCAAGAGAGTGCGCGTTCCGCTGACACCGCCGCACAAGCGCGCGATGAAGCACAGAAAAACCTTGATGCGCATCGCCAGCGTATGGCACAAAGTGAGGCAGATCGGAAAACCGAGTTAGGTCAGAGCCAGGCCTTGCAGACTGACCTGGCGCGTTTGCAGGCTCAACTGGATGTACTTAATCAGGCGGAAGAATCATTGGCAGGGTACGCCAGCGGGACACAATTGGTATTGAAGTCGGCTCAAAAAGGGGCTGTGCGAAATGCCAAAGGCGCGTTGAGCAGCCACCTGCATGTCCCCCAACAGTACGAAGCGGCCATTAGCGCAGCCCTGGGTGAGTATCTGGATGCGGTTGTGTTGGGTAAGGATGCAGCAGTCGAAACAGCCCTGGAAGTTTTGACGAAGGAAACAACCCGCGGGGCCTTGCTGCCCCTGGATGCAATTGTCCCGCCCGCGCCATTGAAGATGCCTCAGAGCGATGATGTGCTGGGTATCGCTGCCGATTTGCTCCAGTCGCCGCCCGAATTGCGCCCGGTGATGGACTTGCTCTTGGGGCAGACCTTTGTTGTGCGCACCCGGCAGGCAGCCCGGCGTGTTTTGGCCGGACAACCACAAACGGCCCGCGCGGTGACATTGATTGGTGAGTTATTCTACGCCAGCGGCCCGGTGATGGCGGCGCAGGCTGGCGCGCAAAGCACACTCAGCCGACCGCGTCAGCGCAAAGAGCTGCGTGTGCACATCGCTGAAACGCAAAAAAAGATCGAAGCGACGGGCCAGCGTGTTGACCAATTAAGTAAGGATCTCCAGGAATTACACTCGCAGGATGGCGATTTCGCACATCAGTTGGACAATTTGCAGCGCGAGTTTGAGCGCATCGATCAGGCTCGGCGCGATCTATCGCTAGAGTTTTCCCAGGCGCAGCGCCAGTCTCAGTGGCAGCGCCAGCAAGTGGAATATCTGCGGGACGCCATCCAGCAAGGGGAAGCTGAATCACGCCAAATGCAGGAACGTCTCTCCGCTTTGGGGGCAGAATCTACCCAGGCTCAAGAAAATCTACGCACCTTGCAATCGTTACTCAGTTCGGTATCGTTAGAAGATTATCAAGTGCAAGTCAATCATTGGAATACGCAGGTGGCAGTTGCCGAACAGGCGGTGGAAAATGCCCGTCTACGCCAGACAGAGCGTCAGCGCATTGTGCATGAGACGTTGCAGACCTATGCAACCTTGCAGGCGCGGCTGGCTACCATGCAACACGAGATGACCGAATTGGACGATGGCAAAACCGGCCTACGCCAACGGGAAGGTCAGATTATTGAGCAAGTAGAAGCCTTACAAGCGTTGATCGACCCGGCGGAAAAAGAGTTGTCGGATGCTGAAGGAAAACAAGACGAATTGTTGTCTGCCGAAGCGAAAGCTCGAAATCAGTTGAGCATTGCCGACCGACGCAATGCGCAAACCGAGTTGACTCTGACACGGCGACAGGAGGCCTTGGATCGTTGGCGGGAGCGTATCGAGGCCGATTTTGGCCTGGTTTCATTTGAGTATGGCGATCAGGTTTCTGGGCCTACGCCGCTGCCTTTTGGGGGAATGGTGGAACAGCTTCCGGTTGTGGAGGAGATGACCGAAGGACTCGGGGATACCATCAAACAACTGCGAGCGCAATCGCGTCGCATTGGGGCAGTCAACCCCGATGCTCAAAAAGAATACGAAGAAGTCAGCCAGCGTTTTGAGTTTATGACCTCACAAATCGAAGACCTCAATCAGGCTGAGGCAGATATTAAGGACGTGATTGCAGAACTGGATGTTCTCATGGAGCGCGAATTTCGAGTGACTTTTGAAGCTGTTGCCAAAGAATTTCGCGAAATCTTCACCCGCTTATTCGGTGGCGGCTCGGCACAATTGATCCTCACCGATCCGAAGAATATGACCGATACCGGCATCGACATCGAGGCGCGCCTGCCCGGACGTCGCACACAGGGGTTGTCTTTGCTTTCGGGCGGTGAACGCAGCCTGACAGCAACCGCCCTGGTCTTCTCATTGTTGCGGGTTTCTCCGACGCCTTTCTGCGTACTCGACGAGGTCGATGCCATGCTGGATGAGGCCAATGTCGGTCGTTTCCGTGATCTGCTGCGCGAGCTGGCCGAGAATACGCAGTTTATCGTCATCACCCATAACCGCAATACGGTCCAGGCTGCCGATGTGATTTACGGTGTCACAATGGGGCGTGATACGGCCAGTCAGGTCATCAGCCTAAAACTCGACGAAGTTGCCGAGGTGGTGCGATGAGCCGCGCTGATGGCCGGGCCTTCGACCAGTTGCGCTCAGTCACCCTCACGCCCGGGTATGTCTCGCACCCTGAAGGCTCACTGTTGATCGCAATGGGTGAAACCCGAGTGTTGTGTAACGTTAGCGTAGAAAATGGCGCCCCGCGCTGGAAGCAGCAGCAGAATATTCCTGGCGGATGGGTGACCGCGGAATATGCCTTGTTACCCCGTTCGACTCATACCCGCACCTCCCGCGAAACGCGCGGCCTGCGCGGACGTACCCAAGAAATCTGCCGTCTGATCGGTCGCAGTTTGCGGGCGGCTGTGGATTTAGAGAAATTAGGCCAGCGCACGTTGATCGTTGATTGTGATGTCATCCAGGCCGATGGCGGCACCCGCACCGCTGCCATCACTGGCGGGTATATTGCCTTGAAGCTGGCGCTTCAGGCCTTGATCGAGGCAGGGGAGGTACCCCCGGACGTTTTCTTGCCTCCGGTGGCAGCCGTCAGCGTGGGGATTGTCGATGGCCGCCCCCTGCTCGATTTGTGCTATGAAGAAGACAACGCTGCAGCGGTGGATGTTAATGTAGTTATGAACGCGAAGGGGGAGTTTATCGAAGTTCAAGGGACAGCTGAAGGCGTTCCCTTTCAGCGCCCAGAACTGGATCAGATGTTGGATTTAGCCCACAAGGGTATCCAAGAATTATTGAATTTTCAGCAGACGATTTTTACATGATCTACCCCGACGACGGCTATCATCAAAAAACAGGCTTCCAGCGTAGCTGGAAGCCTGTTTTTTGATGACCCCTCCCGAATACAGTGACTAGGGCAGCAGCATATAGTCTGGGATAGCCGGTTCGGTGGGGACATCATCGCCCCAGTTCTCGTCGATAACGATGTCGGCGTTGGCGCGTGTTTCTGTCAACCAATCTTGGAAGATTTGGTTACGGATCACTTCCAGGCGTTCGTTGGTAATTTGACGGACTTCGTGTCCTAGCACCTGAATAATATGCCAGCCAAAACTCGACTCGACCGGCTTGCTGATCTCCCCAATCTCAAGATCGAAAGCAGCATTATCAAAGGGGCCGACCATCTGGTTCTTGCCAAACCACCCCAGATCGCCGCCCAAAGATGCGCTGCCTGTATCGGTAGATAGTTCACCGGCCAGGGTAGCAAAGTCTTCCCCCGCTTCCAGGCGCTCAAGAGCGGTCAGGGCTTCTGCTTCTTCGGCGACCAGGATGTGCCGTGCCCAGACTTGTTCTTCTTCTGTTTCAATGTCCACGGACAGCGCATCCATTAGTTTGGTCTGGTAGATATCAGCTTCGATGATCCAGCGCAAATCGGCCTCGGAAATTTTGGCGTAGGTGTCAATATAGTCTAGATACTGCTCATACTGAGCTTGGTAGGCGTCTTCGGTGTAGGGTGTGGCGGTGGGGAGTTCGGCAGTGGGGGCCGGTTCGCCTGTGTCTTCAGCCTCCGTGGTGGGGGTTGGCTGTCCGATCTCATCTGAGGGGGTTGCGGTAGGTTCTTGGGGAACGAGTGTCAATTGCAATGGCGACAACGTAGACGTAGGATTTATCGCTTGTGTGGGAACAGGGGTGGGGGTTCCATTTGGATAGTATAGGAAGAAGTTCTCAGCAATAAATGTGTCTACTTCTTCTGCGCTGACGGTGATTCCTCTTGTTTCCGCCTCTTGCTTAATGAGAATGTCGGCGACAATGTCGTCAAGTACTGTGGCTCCAAGAAAAGCGGGTTCAAGTTGGAATTGGATTTGCCGCAGATTGCTCTCAATCAGTGAGCGGGTGTTCTCATCGCCGAAACTTTGCATGAAGTTATAATAATTGCCATACTGCGTTAGCAATTGATAGCGTTGATAGCGGGCGCGAGCGCCAAATTGCGCATAGGTGATTTCCGTATCGCCAACCGTGATAACCGGTTTTTGGGGATCCACGAAACCCTCTTTGATAATGCCAAACGCGGCAATGGCGATAACCAAGACACCAATGACGATGAAACCAATTGTGATGGCGCGTTTTTGCAGGTTTTCTCGTTCAACGCGGGCAAGGCGCTTGCGGCTTGTTGGGGTGATTTTTTTTGTTTGTTTTGCCATGTCAAGCTCTATTCAATCTGCGCGAGCACATTTGTGAAAGCACCATCGTACAGGGGTTTTCAGTTTATTGTACTAGCGCGATAACAAAGGGGCATAGAACGCACGGTTCTATGCCCTTGTTCACAATCTCGGTATTATCGCAGAACTTCGCCAACAAAAGGCAGTAATGCGATATGGCGGGCACGCTTGACCGCTTGGGTTACGGCGCGCTGGTGTTTTGCGCAATTGCCAGTTTGGCGGCGCGGGCGGATCTTGCCATCCTCGTAGACAAATTGGCGCAACAAATCGGTATTCTTATAGTCAATGACCAATTTGCTGTCGGCGCAAAATCGACAGTTTCTGGGGCGAAAGAATCGCCGCCGTTGATAAGCACTCACAGTGTTACTCCTACTCAATCGTTTTAGGCCGTACGCGGTTTGTTGAAAACTTTTACGTTCGCAAGAGCGTAACGCCTTTGTTAATGATTACTGACTGCACCTTAGAATGGAAATTCATCTTCGATGGGTTCGTCATCGTCGATGCCTTCGTCGGTGCGGCGATCGCCGAGCATGATCATCTCATTCGCGATGACTTCAACAGAAGTGTGGCGCGTGCCGTTCGAGTCTTCCCAACGGCGGGTTTGTAATCGGCCCTCGACATACACTTGCTGGCCTTTGGTCAAATACTGATTACAAATTTCAGCGAGTTTATTCCAGGCAACTACATTGAACCACTCTGTATCGGTGCGCCGCTCGCCATCGGCTGTTGTCCAGCTTCGGTTTGAGGCAACGCTAAAAGTTGTCACGGGGCGGCCCGAGGGGGTGTAGCGCATCTCGGGGTCGCGTCCCAAATGCCCGATGACCATTACCTTGTTTAAGCCTCGGCTCATGTCAGCCTCCTATGTTTACTGTTCAATAGATGTAAACATGAAACGCATTACGGGTTCTAAGAACCGCAAATTGCGTTCCAACTCAGTGACGAAGCTGGGGGCGATTTGGATGTGTAACAGAAAATACTGCCCGTTATTCTGCTTACGGATTGGATAGGCCAATTTTCGTTTTCCCCAAGGGTCAACTTTTTCGACCGATCCCCCTGCTTCTGTGATCCAGCCCTTGATCCTGCCGAGAATGTCGGTGGTTGCCGTTTCGTCCAGGTCAGGGTGAATAATGAAGACGAGTTCGTATTCGCGCATAATTACCTCCTTTCCATGGGATTGCCCCTGGCGCCGCGAATGCGCTAGAGGCGGAAAGCGCCGCAAAGGATAACATATTGAATGTGTTTTGTGAAGGATGTATATGGACTAAAAAAAATGCCCGGAAGTTTTCTGCTTGCTTCCGGACACTTTTTTAAGAGTTTTTCGTCAGGTTAGAATAAACCCCAATCGGCCCCGACGCCTTCTTCCATATAGGATGGATCCCAATATTCCATGCCCATCTCGATTGTCGTAGGGCGCTCGATTTCACCTTCGGCTTTCGAACGGGCGCTTTCAAGCAGGGCGGGGGCATAGGGGCAAAAAGGCGTGGTCATGATCATGACCACATGGGCGCTATTCTCTTCCTCGTTGATGCTGACATCGCGCACCAGGCCTAATTCCATAATGTTCAATCCCACTTCGGGATCTAACACCTGGCGGAAGGCTTCATCAAGAGGTTTGGTGAGTTCGGGATGTGTTGTTTCAACTTTCCATTGGGGGCGGGGGCGTATTGCACTCATTTGTTACTCTCAGCTTTTTTCTCGGGCAGATCTGGCACAACATAGGTGCAGAAGGAATCGCCATCGAGGATACATTTGATTTTTTCGATCGGAACCGACAACATATTGGAGATCAGCGTTTCGTCTACTGCACAAACCTCAGGGTGTGATTGACCAACATGATAATAGGGGCAGTTCACCTCATGAATATGATAACCATCTTCTTTGAGTTCCCATTCCATAGTGAAGCCTTCTGTACTTAGCAGGTCGCGAACCAGGTCAAGACGTTCTTCAATGGGCAAATCCCCCAATTCCAGGTCTGAGGCATAATCTGCCGCAAGATCATCGGCCATTTGGCTAAACAATTCGCCCACCAATGGTTCGGGCAGTGTCTCTTTGAGCTGCTTCAGCAACCGGACAGTCAGTTTTAGGTAGCGGCTGGGGAACTGTTCCATGCCTTTGTCGGTAAGAAAGTACACCAGGCGCGGCCTGCCAACGCCATGGCGCTCCTCTTCTGAGGTCACCAGCCCGCCAGCTTCTAGCTTGTTGATGTGATGCCTTACCGAAATCGGATTTATGCCCACAGCTTCGGCCAGATCATTGACGGAGCATCGCTGACGGGTTAACAAGGTTTTGAGAACTTTGTCTCGTGTGGTTGACATGATATTTTGTGAATCCTTCCCGATGAACAAAGTCAGTATACCATCGGGGAGGGAGGGTGTCAATAATTTATATGAAATTTATCTAAAATATTGACCTAAATGGTTGGGCGTGCTATAATACCCGGCGTTCAAAATTTTTAATGATCCGGCGGATATTCCGCTGTTTAGAGGAGTGTTTTTATGTCTGAAATGGTGATAAAAGATTTGCGCGTGAACATTGAGGACAAAGAAATCTTGAAGGGCCTCAGCCTCACCGTGCGGCAGGGTGAAATTCACGCTATTATGGGCCCCAATGGAACGGGAAAATCTACCCTGGCGTATGCTTTGATGGGACACCCCAGTTATGAAGTAACGGGAGGGGAAGTTCTCTTTAAAGGTCAGGATATTCTAGAGTTGGAGCCGGATGAGCGTTCTCACTTGGGCTTGTTCCTGGCTTTTCAGTATCCAATTGCCATCCCGGGCGTTACCGTAGCCAATTTTTTGCGCACGGCGATCAACTCGCACCGCAAGGCCGCCGACCCTGAAGATAAAGGTATTCAGATCCCTGAATTCCGTACCATGCTCAAAGAGCGCATGGATATGCTGAAGATGGATCACTCGTTTGCTGGTCGCTATCTCAACGAAGGATTCTCCGGCGGTGAGAAGAAGCGCGCTGAGATTTTGCAAATGGCAACCCTGCAGCCCGAAATCGCTATCCTCGACGAAACCGACTCCGGGCTTGATATCGATGCGCTGCGCATTGTTTCAGAAGGTGTTAATGCGTTACGCGGCAGTGAATTTGGCGCTTTGGTGATTACCCACTATCAGCGTATTCTCAACTACATCCAGCCTGATTTTGTGCATGTGATGCTCGATGGCCGCGTGGTCGAATCGGGCGGCCCGGAACTGGCTCTTCAGTTGGAAGAGCAGGGCTACGATTGGCTGCGCGAAAAATACGGTCAGTTAGTTGGCTAGTCCGTAGGTCGAATGGGGCACTGACCAACCAACGAATGCGACGATTAGAATAAATCTGACCAGTCAGACCAACAGGATAAAAACATGAGTACAGATACGCAACTTTTAGAAGGTATTGGCGAATATAAGTACGGGTTTAGTGATCCCGATGTATCGGTATATAAAACCGAAAAAGGTTTAAGCCGTGAGGTCGTTGAGCAAATTTCGGCGATGAAGGGTGAACCGCAATGGATGCTGGACTTCCGTTTAAAGGCATATGAGCACTATATCCAGCGCCCTATGCCGACCTGGGGGGGCGATATTTCGAAACTCGATCTGGACGATATTTACTATTACGTGCGGCCAACCGAGGCCGAAGGCAAATCTTGGGATGATGTCCCTGACAGCATCAAAGATACCTTTGACAAATTAGGCATTCCCGAGGCTGAACAGAAATTCCTGGCCGGTGTGGGTGCGCAATATGAGTCCGAGATGGTCTACCACAGCATTCAGGAACACCTGGAAGAGCAAGGCGTCATCTTCCTCAGTATCGAAGAAGGCTTGCGACAACACCCGGCGCTTTTCCGTCAATATTTCAGCACGGTAGTGCCTATTGAAGATAACAAGTTGGCTGCGTTGAATAGCGCGGTCTGGTCGGGCGGCTCATTTGTGTATGTGCCCCCTGGAGTCAAGGTCGAATTGCCTCTTCAGGCCTATTTCCGGCTTAATGTTGCCAATATCGGCCAATTCGAACGCAGCCTGATCATTGCCGATGAAGGCGCCCAAGTTCACTATGTAGAAGGCTGCACTGCTCCGCAATACACCACCGACTCGTTCCACAGCGGTGTTATCGAGATCGTTGTCAAGAAGAATGCCCGCGTGCGCTACACCACCATTCAGAATTGGTCGAATAATGTCTATAACCTGGTGACTCAGCGCGCGATTGTGGAAGAGGGCGGCACAATGGAATGGGTGGACGCCAATTTAGGCTCCAAGCTGACTATGAAATACCCATCCTGCTATTTGATGGGGCCAGGAGCGCATGGTGAAATTCTCTCAATGGCTTTTGCTGGTCGTGGTCAGCACCAGGATACCGGCGGCAAGATCATTCACTTTGCCCCGCGCACCAGCAGCAAGATTGTTTCTAAATCGATCAGCAAAGATGGTGGACGCGCTTCCTACCGAGGGTTGTTAAAAGTCCATAAGGATAAGGGGGATGTGCGCTCAAACGTGGTTTGTGATGCTCTGCTATTAGATCCGGAATCGCGCTCAGATACTTATCCTTATATCGAAATTGATGATCAGGATGTCACCATTGGGCACGAAGCCTCGGTTTCGAAAGTGGGCGAGGAACAGCTTTTCTATTTGATGAGTCGCGGCCTGAGCGAAGAAGAAGCCACCACGATGATTGTTTCGGGCTTTATCGAGCCGCTGGTCAAAGAACTGCCGATGGAGTACGCCATCGAGATGAATCGCCTGATTCAATTGCAGATGGAAGGGTCTATCGGTTAAGAGAGTTGCAGGTGGCACGCTGGCAGGTTCGTAGGGTAAAAACCTAAAACCTGCCAACGTGTCGATACGCTAACGGGAATTTACAATGTCAACAAAGAAAGTAGTTATGAGAACTCAAAGAACACGCCGCTCGCCATTCGATGGCTTCAACTTCGCTCGCCAGCCCATTGCGCCCGGTGAGGGGGATGGCGTTTTGGCCGATTTCCGCGCCCGAGCCTGGGAGATTTTCGACCGCACGCCATACCCCACCACGCAAGATGAACCCTGGCGGCGCACAGATCTTCGCTCCCTGAGTGAAGATTTTGAATTACCAGCTCCGGATGCCTATCAGGATTTGCCGGCCATCCCCGAAAGGCTGCTCAAGCCTTTGGTCAGCGATCAACACGGAGGTCAGATCACGTTGCTCCCCGGCGGGATGCAGAAAGACTTCAACCCGGCATTAGCTCAAAAAGGCGTCATTTTCACCGATCTGGAAACCGCATCCCGGGAATATCCTGAACAATTTGGCAAAGTGTTGGGGCAAATTGTTCGCCCCGATGAAGGAAAATTCGCGGCCCTGGCGGGCGCTTTTACCCAAAACGGCGTGTTTGTTTATGTGCCGCGCGGTGTGCAGGTTGAAGAACCCCTACACAGCCTGATGTGGGCTGCCGGTGAAGGGTTGGCGCATTTCTCCCACTTGCTGATCTGGCTGGAAGATGGAGCGTCGCTCACCTATGTCCATGAGGCCGCTTCGCCAAATGGATTCAAGGGGCAAACTTTGCATAGTGGCATTGTTGAGATCTATGTCGGCAGTGGCGCAAACTTACGCTTTGTGGAGTTGCAATCCCTGGGCGATGATGTATGGAATTTCACCCACGAGCGCGCCAAGGTTGAGCGCAATGGCAATATCGACTGGATTTTTGGGGCTATTGGAACCCGCCTGACCAAGAACTTCTCCGATCTCGATTTGATCGGGCAGGGCGCGCACGGGCGTATGTCGGGTTTCTATTTCACTGACGGCGCCCAGCATTTGGATCACGACACGCAGCAAAATCACCACGCGGCCCATACCACCAGCGACCTGCTCTTCAAGGGTGCGTTGAAAGGTGATAGCCGCTCGGTCTGGCAAGGTATGATCTATGTGGCCCCGGGTGCGCAACGCACCGACGGCTATCAGGCTAATCGCAACTTGGTGCTCAGCAAAGCCGCACGCGCCGATTCGATCCCCGGTTTAGAAATCTTGGCTGATGATGTGCGCTGCACACATGGCGCGACAGTCGGTAAGATTGACCCCGAATTAGTATTCTATTTGCGCAGTCGCGGTTTGCCAACCGAACAGGCTGAACGCCTGGTTGTCGAGGGTTTCTTCGACCCCATCATGGAACGTATTCCCTTTGATGGCGTTCGGGAGCGCTTTAAAGAAGCAATTCAGGAGAAAATGGGAGCGCAATAAACATTTTTGACGTATAATAGTGAGCTTATTGAAAACGATACTTTTTGATGGAGGTCGAATTGGCAGGATTACCCTTTTCCTCTCCTCCCGATGCGAAGCGAGAATATGAAGTTGGCGATTTAGTAGAGGTCTTGTGCGACCACGAAAACCACGAAAAAGAACGCACCCGGGGGTGGCTTGCGGGGGTTGTCGTTCAGGTAGATGATAAGTTGGTCGCAGTCCAATTTCATGAGAACGTATATTTGACGAATGGATGGATGGTTCCAGACCACGTACTCTGGTGTCCTAAAGACTCTACAAATATGCGCCATCCGAAAAAACGCAGCCGCGGGGGCGACTAATGACCGATGAATGTGGCCGAATTTGAGCCACATTCTTTGTATATGAACAAATCTTATGAATTTTACACGCCAAACCGTGGCAGCACTCGATGTTAATAAAATAAGGGCCGATTTTCCAATCCTCAGCCGCGACACCCATCCCGGTGTTCCTCTAATCTATCTTGACTCTACCGCGACCAGCCAAAAACCCGTTCAGGTGCTGGAGGCTATGGATGCGTTTTACCGCCAGTCCAACGCCAATATTCATCGTGGGATTCATGCATTGGCGGAAGAAGCCACCGGGGCCTACGAATTGGCCCGCAAGCGGGTTGCCACGTTTATTGGAGCGCCTGCCTCGAGGGAAGTAATTTTCACCCGTAACACCACCGAAGCGATTAATCTGGTGGCCCAATCCTGGGGACGGGCGAATCTGCAAGCCGGAGATGTGATTGTGCTCACCGAGATGGAGCATCATTCCAACCTGGTTCCCTGGCAGATGCTGGCTGCCGAATGCAGCCTGCGCCTTGAGTTTATCCCGGTGACGCCCAAAGGTATGCTAGATTTGGGCGTATATGAAGAATTGCTCAAACTCGAACCGAAACTAGTAGCTTTCGCGCACATGTCGAATGTGCTGGGGACGATCAACCCGGCCCGCGAAATGATCCAGGCGGCGCATAAGGTGGGGGCGATCGCACTGGTAGATGCCGCCCAATCGGTGCCGCATTTGCCGGTAAATGTGGCCGAGTTAGAAGCTGACTTTCTGGCTTTTTCTGCCCATAAGATGCTTGGCCCTACTGGGATCGGCATCTTGTATGGCCGCCGCGCTTTGTTGGAGGCCATGCCGCCATTTCTCGGCGGCGGGGATATGATAAAACGGGTTGAACTGCGCTCTTTTCAGAGTAATTCGTTGCCCTATAAGTTCGAAGCCGGGACCCCCGCAATTGCTGAGGCCATCGGTCTGGGGGCGGCAGTCGATTACCTCTCAAGCGTGGGCATGGAGGCCATTGAGCGTTATGAGCAGGAGATTGTTGCCTATGCTCTCGAACGGTTAGAAGAGATCCCCGGCGTTCAAATTTTCGGCCCGGCAGCCGAACACAAAGGTGGGGTTGTTTCATTCACCTTGCCCGAAGCCCACGCTCACGATATCTCGCAAGTGCTAGATAGCGAGGGGATTGCCGTTCGGGCAGGACACCACTGCGCCATGCCCTTGCACGATAAATTCGGCATCCCGGCCACAGCCCGTGCTAGCTTCTACCTCTACAATACAATGGATGAAGTCAATCGCCTGGTGGATGGGATTTACAAAGTTAAAAAGATCTTTGCCTGACACACAAAGAACGATACACATCTGGCTTTTCTCGTCTGGGTTGAAGTTTGGCGTATACAAATTAATAAAGCGAAGAAAATATGGACGACCTTTACCGCGAACTCATCATTGATCGCTACAAGAACCCCCAATATCGGGGTGAGTTAGACCCGCACAACTTTTCCTATGAAGATGACAATCCCTATTGTGGGGATCATATCCGTGTGGATGTCCGCCTTGGCGATGACGATACAGTTGTCGAAGCCGCCTATAGCGGTGAAGGCTGTTCGATCTCGCAGGCCTCAGCCGACCTGTTGATTGAATATATTCATGGCAAAACGCTGGATCAAGTCAAGGCGCTGACGAAAGAGAACATCCTCGAATTGTTAGGCATCGATTTAGGGCCAGTGCGTTTGAAATGTGCCCTGTTGTCGCTAAAAGTACTCAAAGCAGGGGCCTATGGCCTGAGCGCTGGCGAAGCCAGTGATGATCTGGTTGATTAATTAGGATTCATTCGCAAACAGGTTGTTGAGTACTTATGGTCAATTATACGGCCCCTGAACCCTCTGACTGTGAATTCGTTGCCGTTGCTGGTGAGGACGAACTTCCCAATGGCGAACGGATTTTCATTGAAGTTGATTCCGAATTTTTGGTGATCTTTAATATAGCCGGAGACTATTACTGCATTGCCGATATTTGCTCTCATGATGACGGGCCGCTGGGCGATGGCGAGTTGGATGGTCATGCAGTTGTGTGTCCGCGGCACGGGGCGCGTTTCGACGTGCGCAGCGGCGAGGCCCTCACTCTGCCGGCGGTTGAATCCATACCGGCTTATCCGGTGCGTGTTGTCAACGGTCAGATCGAAGTCGGCATTCCAAAAGCGTAGCGGTTACTTTTTCTCAAGCGAACGATGTTTAATTCACCAAACTTACTGATCGAAAATTTTGTCTTCCAGCTTAAAGAAGCTTACCGGCAAACCTATAATGCCATGGAGCCGCAGTATGCCAATATGATCGAGTGGACGGGCCGGTTGGCGCTTGAAAATATTGCCAACTCCGATGCGCTCTATCACAATATTGAACATACGATATTGGTCACCCTCGTGGGGCAGGCGATTCTCAAGGGAAGGCATCTCTCGCGCGGCAGGGTAACGCCGCGTGATTGGCTGCATGTCATTATGGGGTTACTCTGTCATGATATTGGCTATGTCAAAGGTGTTTGCCGTGCCGATAAACGCGGCGAATATGCCACCGGAATTGACGATCAAACTGTTCAGATTTCGGAAGATGGCACGGATGCGGCTTTGACGCCCTATCATGTGGATCGTAGTAAATTGTTCGTTCAGGAACGTTTTGGAGCGCATACGCTCACCGAAGCCGTAGATGCCGATTTGATTGCTGCCCATATTGAGCGTACACGCTTCCCAATTCCTGATGGCGTGGAATACCAGGAGACAGGAGACTACGCCGGTTTGGTGCGGGCTGCCGATTTCATTGGTCAACTCGGCGACCCAAATTACCTGCGCAAGGTCCCCGCGTTGTATTACGAATTCGAAGAGACCGGCGCCAACCAGAAAATTGGTTACCAAAGCCCCGGACATATGCGCCGTAAATTTACTAAATTCTATTGGGATGTGATTTACCCTTATCTCCCCGATGCGTTGCGCTATCTCAATGTCACCCAGGAGGGCAAGTTATGGGTGGCGAGTCTTTATGCGCATGTGCATGAAGTTGAGCACGATCTCTAAGCTACCCACCCCAAAGCATAAAATGTAGGTACAAATAACACCCGCTCACCGTGCTCCCAGGCTTGCGCGTCGAGTTGCTTTAAAACCGCTGAATTCGCTGCGAAGGCAGCATTTTGGGCAAGATCCGCTTTGATAACGTCCCATTCAAGCGCTCGCTCATTGGAGGCGGGCGCACTGCGCCACTGTCCGCCTAATACCCCGCTTTCGATATCTCGCAGCCCGGCGCTGTGGAATAAGCCGTTTAATTTTCGGCCTATGAGCGGGTCGGCGCCCTGGGCGCGCAGGGCCTGGGTTTGCCATTGACCGATTTGTGCCAATTCTGCGGGATAGTCTATTCGCCCGCCGTAATCGGGTTCGGCCAGGGCCAGAACAACCCCGCCGGGGCGGGTTAGGCGCATCATTTCGCCCAGCACCTGGCCAGGGTTGCGCACCCAAAGCAGCAAGAAATGACTCAGGGTGATGTCAAAGGCCTTATCGGGGAAGGGGAAAAAATGTGCATCCCCCTCGGTGAGATGAACCCCCTCAATAGCACGTGCCAACTCTAAGTGGGCGCGCTGAACATCCACGCCAAAGATGCCCGCCGAACTCTGGGTTTGCAGTTCTCCCAACAGCGCGCCTGTCCCACAGCCAACATCTAATATGCGTTGCGCACGTTGCAGGCCCAAGCGCGGGTAGAGATGGCCGCGCAAAGCTTGGGTCCATTGGGCTTGCTGGGTGAAGCGATTATGCCAGTCGGCGGGCGAAAATTGCTTAGCCATCAACTGCGCTGCCCGCGAGGGCGCAGCAATAACCAGCCGATTACCACCGTCAGGCAGATCCAGGCCAGATCGCCGGGGTGCGGTTTGCGGGGGGAGGGTATTTCATCTAGTTGCAGGTGGATCAATGGGGAGCGCTGTGCCATCGCGCGGATGGTTTCTTGGGAGGCTGTTTTGGGCTGGATGCCCTCGAAGAGCGGCGTAGCAAAGCCGCTGTTGATGAGCACTTGCCGATAGATGTCCAGGTGCTGCTCAGAATTGGCCACAGGTTGGGCGCGGCCTTCGATGCGTTGCGAGCCGATCCACACCGCCACTTGGGGGGTTTGGAGGATATTGCGGTACCAATGTGAATCAGGCCCGAAGCCGCTCAGGCAATACACGCCATCGCCCGCGGGGGCGTGTGCATAATTGACCGGTGCATAGCGCACCAGGCCCGATTTTCGCCCGATGTTTTCGACGACCATAATTTTTCCCCAAATAAAGGGCCAGGTGAAGATTGGCCCGTACCCCGAGCGAAAGACGAAAACGATCCAGCGATTGAGCCACTTGAAAATTTTCTTAATCTGGGTGATTTCAGGAGAGTAGGGAGAATTAGACATTTTGGGCCTCACTTTGCGGACACAAAAATTGGGTACAATAGAAGCAATGTCATTGTACCAGCGATCTTAACAGAAGGAATAAGGCTATGAATATTTTTGGATCTTTGCGCGAACGATTTGGCGCCCTGGTTGGTGCAGTGGTTAGTGCGATTGTACTTTTTGGGTGCGGTTTGTTGTTTTTGTTGGTGCTGGCCCCCCAGCAGAAACTCGAAGCCCGCCGCTTGGAACAATTACCCTTGATGGATGTTCAATATGCCGAAAGAGCCGCTCCTGGTGATGAGTTGCTTCTGAGCGGGCGTTTGAGCGGCGACCCCTTGCCCGATGTAGGTGAGTTTATTGCCTATGAACTTGAGCAATGGGACGTCACTCTGCCAGATCCGGATGAGGCGGGCGATACGCCCAGCGGCACATGGAAAAGCCAGCATGTGCGCTCACCTGAAATGAATTTAATGATGGGTGCTGAAGATGTGTTGATCCTCGCGGGGAGTGGCGTGAATTTTAGTGGATCGCTGCACGAGGCGGTTGTGCCCTCGAATGGCAATCAGGGGGCGGATTATGAAGGGCAGTGGCTGGCGGAGGGATCCCAACGTTATCGCGGATTTCACGATGGCGATTTGGCAACGGTCTGGGGCAAAAAAGCATCTGCGGGGGGAGTCATCCCCGATGAGATTTTTGCCGGAGACCGGGTGGCGTTTGTCGAGAGCAAACACGCCGCCGCAAAGGGGTTGATGATTGCCGGAATTGCCATGTTGACCTGCTCACCCCTGGCGCTGATAGGCGGCATATTCTCGGCAATCTTTGGGAAGCGGAGACGCTAAAAAGAAAATGGGCCGCGTACGCGGCCCATTTTCTTTTTAGCGGTATATGGTTTCCCAGGGATCTCTCAGTATATTCCCCAAGATCTGATTGATCCCTTGTGCGGGGAGTACATCACCGTCGGGTTCGACATACAGCCAGGCGCGCCCGGCCCCTTGTGGGGGGTCATCTTCTTCGGTTTCCAGGGCAACCGGGTTTTGCGTGGAATAGGGCACTGGAATATCCCATACCAGCGAAAGACCGAATTCCGCAGCTTGCTCGCTCGCTGCCAGGAGCACATCATTCAGATCGGCGGCATCTTCACTAAGCGAGATGGCATTCACCCCCATCCCGGCTAATCGTTCTAACAGGGTGGGTAAGGCAGACGCGTTCTCTGCAGTAATGGTCAGATGCACTGTTGTATGCAGATCTTCGGGGATGACGTTTTCGAGAGCCGCCCAGGAGGCTTCGTTCTCGGGATGCAGGACAAACATCAGGTGGTCGAGGCCAGTGTTGAGCAGCGTAGTGAGAAAGTCACTATCGCTCAGGCGCAGGCCATCACTCAAAATTCCGGTTACCTGTCCGTTGGCTTCGGCAGCGGTAATTAATTGGGGGAGATCCTCGCGTAAGGTTGGTTCGCCGCCGGTGAAGACAATATGGGGAATGCCCACATCCCAGGCTTGATCGATAATGGATGTCCATTCCTCCGTGGTCAACTCACGATCGACGCGTTTGATTGGGGCTGCTTCCAGGTCGCTGCCTTGTGGCAAACGATAGGTGATGGCGCAATCCAGGCGATAGGGAGCAGTGATTTCACCTTCATAGGGATTGTCACGCTCAAAATCCAGAAATGTCACCGGGTCAAGGTCGGGGAGATCAATCAGGGTGAGCAGCCGCTCCCGCAAATCCTGATAATCACTCTGCGCTTGATTCGCGGATACCCGGTATCGGCGGGCGACCTCGCGGGCCAGCTGCTCTTCGGGGGTTTCATTGACCAGGTGATAGGCATATTCCGCCGCTGTCTGGTTGAGATGCAACACCGTAGCCGCGTTGACAATTAACAGCCCATCTCCATCGGGTTCCAGTCGGAGGTGCAGACGGTAGGGAAATTCCGCTTCAGGTGGCGCTTGATAATGATAGATACCGGCCGGTAGCGGTTGCTTTTGGGTGAAGAGACGTCTGACAGTTTGCAGAATGCTGGTCATGATGGCCTCCTGTAGAAATTGCTAATGGATAATTGCTAATGGATAATTGGCAATCAGGTTTAACGTGATTCCTGCGCCAAAAATGCCTAAGCCTGCTCCAGCGACTACATCGAGCGGGAAATGAACGCCCAGGGCGATCCGTCCGACAGAGACAAGCAGGGCAACGAAATATATCCCCAGTGCAATCATTGGATTGAAGCCAAAGGCAATGGATAAGGTGAGCGCCAGGAACCAAACGCGCATGGTATCACCACTGGGGAAAGAAGGATCTTGCGGGCGGCGGGGTTGTTCCATTGTTGCATCGGGGATGATGCTGAAGGGGCGCGGTCGCTGCAAAGATCGTTTTATGGCCCATTCGATGGTCGCGATCAAAAAGAAAACAATCGCGGCATAGATGCCGATTTGCAGGTCTATAAGCGCAGACAGCGCCAGAGCGATCAGAGTAAAGGGCGTGCGTCCAAGATGCCAAAGGAGACGAAAAACTGCCTTGAAGCGCCGCAGGTAACGATGCAGCACACGAAAGGCGTGTGCGTCGGTGAGAGCGATCTTATTGTTGAAGTGGCCCAAGCCTATTAAAAGAAGCCCCACCCCAACGATCATTAATAACGGATAATTAACCATCACTGATTAGTTCCACGTCCGGCCAACATGGATAGTACATCAGCCATTGCCCTGGTGTTTGACGAATATACCCTTCAATGACTTGTAGCACGGTCTCCGCATTCTTGCGAATTGACTCCCCTGGATCGGGGTGGGGTTGCATCACTATTGGATCCGAGAGCAGCAAGTGGTATTTGCCATCAGGCTGGAACTGCGCTGCTGCAACGAGCACTGGCACTTCGGCTTCCAGTGCCATGCGGATGTGCCCGGCGGGCAATGGGCTGGGATGCCCGCAGAAGGACAACATATGTGCTTTCTTACGGATGGGGCGGTCAACGGCCGTGATGACGATGCCCCCATTTCGCATATGCTCAATAGCCTGGCGATGCGTTTCTTCGCCGCGCACGGGTGTAATTTCCAGACCGGTCACCGAGCGAATTTGATTTTGGATCTCATAGCCGCCGGTTGGATTTCCATAGGATAGCACTTGAGCGCGAACACCATGATAGGCGATTGCTAACAAAACAAGATCGAACGCACTCATATGGGGCGCGACAATAAAGGCACCAGTAGTATCGGGGCGGCTTTGGGCTATGAGCCGTTCTACAGTTTGCGTATTCGGCACTAGCGCTTTCAGCCCCTCCGGATTCATCAAATTGCGATAGAGATCGGCAAAACAGCGTCCGGCATGGGAGAAAACTTCAACCAGCGCCGCCTCGAGTTCTGCGGCGGTGGACTTTTCGCCGCGCGCCACCCACTGATTGATGCGGACAGCGCGCGTTATGGCGTTGTCGCGTTTGGCAATCAGCGTGGCCCCGAACTCGCCGATACGATAGCTAATGCCCCGAGGCAGCGTGCGCCCGATCCAGAGCGCCAGATTGACGCCAAAGCGACTGTTGGTGATAGATTGGAAATCGAATTTCATATCAAATATTTTCTCTTGCTTTAGGGGGATCTTTTAACAAGCTATAGCCTTCAATCAGCACCGGCAGGCCGCGCCCGATGGTGAAGGCAATGCTGATCCATGAGAGTATCAGCGCTGCCGTGTGGGCGGTTTCGCCCCAGGGAGAGTTTTGTGTTTGTAACCCCAGCGCGAGGGTAAGCATAGCAAAGGCAAACCCTTTGGCGACGCCATAGCTGTCGCGCATAAAGCGTGAGGAGACTAAAAAGCGGCTGATCGGGTGTTTAACTTGCTCAAAGGCCGTTACCCCATTGCGCATTCCTACCGCTCGCACCGCGTCCACTGTAGTGCCGCGCGTAATCACAATCAGGGGAATTACGATGGGAATCAAACCCAAATGGGCAAAAACCACCCAAAGAATAATCTCGAAGGTACGATCGGTGGCAATATCCAGCACGCTGCCCAGCAAACTAACTTCTCCGAGGGCGCGGGCGATCAGGCCGTCAACCATATCCATCAGGATGATGACGACGATAAACGGCACACACCACAACTGGATGATAGCGTTGCCGCTGTACAATAATGCTACATAAACAAAAAGTAGGGGGAAGCGCAAAAGCGTAATCAGGTTTGCCATAAATTCATCGCCTGTCAGATTAGTCGGTTGGTTGGAGCAGGATGCTTTCCAGGGAAATCAAGTCGGGTGTTTGAGCTTCGAGGGCCAGTGGGCAGCCGCCGCCGCATTCACTCAGCATAGCACAATCAGCACATTTTTGGGGGACATACTCACGCTTGCGGATTGCAGCGGCTAACTCGTGATTCCAAATCGTATCCCAGGGATCCTGCAAAAAATTGCCTAAGGGCTGATAATAAGATTGGCAGGCCAGCACTGCGCCGTCCGGCTCGATGCACATATTGTACAACGCCGCCGTACAGCCCTTCACGCCCAAATCCAGCTGCATCGGATCGAACTTGCAGTATTGCGTCGGCGTGTACCAGATCAAGCGCTGCCCGTGGGCCTCGGTTTTCTGCCGGGCGAGTTTCAACAAGGGGTGTAGCTGGCTCTCTAAAAGACCGGTGCCCACATCCAGGCCGCGTCCGGCATAAATTAGCGCGTTCAGCCCGATTGTCGGAACGCCAAGATCGGCCAAAAAGTCCAAAGTTTGACTTAGCGAAGTATAGTTAGCCTGAAGCATGGTGGTGTTGGTCATCACGAAGAGCGGGCTATCAAGGGCATTCTGTAACCCGGCGATGGTTTGTTTCCAGGCCCCAGATTTGCCCACCATTTGGTCGTGGATTTGAGCATCATGCGACTCAACCGTAATTTGGATATGATCGAGTCCGGCCTCGGTGAGGGCTGCCACAAAGCGGGGGTCGCTCAATCTGCGGGCATTGGTGTTGACCCCGGTGATCTGCCCATTGGCCTCAGCATGGGCGATGAGTTCAGGGAGATCATTTCTCAGCGTGGGTTCGCCGCCGGTGAAGACAATGTGGGGGATGCCCAATTCCCATAGACGATCGATGATTTGCTTCCAGGCGGCTGTTGGCATTTCAGGATAATCGCGCGGGCGGGCGTTATAACAGTGCGCACAATCGTCGTTGCAACGATAAGTCAGCGCCAGATCCATGCGGTAGGGCGCAGTAGGGCGGGCGCTGAAGGGCGCGGCGACCTCCATATTATCCATCGAACACGCCGGGCAGCCGTTTGGCTGCAAGATGATGTCAAGGTCCTGTAAGAAAGCGGCATAGTCCTGGCGAGCCTGGGCAGCGGGTACGTGAAAACTGCGCCGGATGGCACGCACGGCTTTCTTTAAGGGCTGTTCTTCCAGCGCCAGGTGAGCCATCAGCGCAGCCGTGGGGTTAAGGTGCAAGACCTGATTGGCATTGATGATGAGAGTTCCGTGCCCATCGGGGTCAATGCGCAAATGGACGCGTGTGCGTTCGTCCGGCTTCTCACGGATATAGTGATGCACGCCGGGCGGGGGTGTTTGGTTTTTCGGAAAAAGAGCTTTGATACCATTAAATTTCGTCATACTTAAGCTTCCGACAACGCTTCATCGTTTGAGCGTTGGATGGTTTATCTTCCTCCACCGGCACAGGCGCAGGCGCAGCCGGCGCAAGCACAGGCACAAGCACAACTACCACCGCCGCTGCTCTTCCACCCGCCGCCGCTGGTAGATTTTGGCACCGGATTGGTTTTGTTGGTTACCCGGCTGGTGAAGTCGGTGATATTGCCAACAACGTCATTGGCAAAGCCTTGCATCCCAGTGACGACCGAGGCGGCAAATTCGCCGCCGGGCAAATTGGGCATAGAGGGTGCTGAACGTCCGCTGCCAGTGCTGGGGGCGCTGCTGATTGGTTTGGAAGCGACTTTGCGGCTCCAACCGGGATCGTAGCGATGCCACCAGGTAGGAACAAAGACTGGCCCAGTGCGGAAGACATCTTGAGTGCGTTGATCGAAATCTTTGTCAAGCATTGTCCAGCCCATATGCTCGTCGTACTTTTCGCTGCGCACTTCGGGGGTATCGGCCTGTTCAATTTGTTCCCAGGCCTTGCGCATAATATGACGGTAATAATTAACCGATTCTTTGTGGCTGAAACCTTTCATTTTTTTGCCAACACTCTTGATGAGATCGATCATCAGGTTTTGCAGTTTTGAGCGTCGAGAACTCTTCTTTGAGGCGCGGAAAGCCTCCAGAAATTGGCGCTCATAGGTGCGTAGATTCTCGTCTATGGGATGTTGAATAGCTAATTTCAGGGGATCACGCTTGACTACGCTCGCCGCGCCCTTTTTCAGAACGGCAAATAGAATCATTGTGAGGACTTTATCGGCGGGCTGTTCCATCAAAATTGCAGCTTCGATGGCGGTCAGGCCGCGCTTGATGCCATGCCCTTCGATGCGAATCTTGGGGGGCAGGTATTTCATTTTGCGCTTGCGGGCGCTGACCGTGCTGGCCCAAGTGATGAGGGCAATAATCCCGGTAAAACCGCCGCAGCACAAGAAGCCCATGATGTCGTCTTCGCTGATGCCCAGGCGTTCCAATAGACCCGGAGAGTAGATCGCACTAGCGGGGACATAATTCTTGGGAAAGGACGCGCCAAACAGATATTGCGTATGCGCATTGGCATTGAGATTATGCCAGGTATAGGTGATGCGTCCATCTTGGTCGAGAGTGGCAACCGGTTCGGAAGGCCAACCGCCTGAAGGCGCGCTATGCCAGCGGGGTTCTTCGGGTTTTACGCCGGGCGGCAGGTGAAAGGTAACCTGAATTTCGGTGGAACCGGAAACATACTCGGACCCAAACCAGGTGGGGCTGAAGACGGCGCTGGCGTAGTTGTTGTCGGTGCTGTCGGTATAGAGTACGTTTTTGATTCCGGAAATATACACGTGTACGCGGCCGGTTTGTCCCGGTTTGATAGCGTTGCTGCCTAACCCCAGGGCGATGCCGTTATCTACATAGGGAGAATACTCAACATCAAGGATGGGATGCCCATCAACGTCGGCAGTCACATTCGAAAGGCTGTAACTGCTATTGGGGTAGCCTACATCCACAAAGTCGATTGGCGATCCTGTAATGTTGTTCGTAAAGACAAATACATAGTCAACTGCCAGCGTTCCGTCATCCTCCCAAAAAACATTGACGATTTCCTGGTCAACGCTGAATAAATAACTCTGTGCAAGGGCACTGGCGGGGATCAGCAATATCAGGACTACAACAAAAATAATCGAGAGAAGACGTGTTTTCATGGGCATTCTCCTGACGTCAAAACGGGTAAACGGTGAGACATTTCTACCACTTGGGTTCTTCAGTAAGCTGGTAGCTGGTGTTGCAATACGGGCAATTTACGACTGGCGCGCCGGCCAGCATTTGAATATTGTCTGCTGTTAACGCCCCCCCGCAAGATTGGCATTTCAGGGTATCCAGGTTGACATCACCGGAGAGTTCGATATTGAGCGTGACTGGCTGGCCAGATCCAGCATCCGATGAAGGCTGTTTTCGGGCGGCAAACCAAATTAGCCCAAAGCCAATTCCTACACTAATAACGCCAACCAACAACCAACCCAGTTGTCCATCTGGGCTGAAGGTTGCCCAAATGAAAAGAACACCGAAGAAGATCAGGATTGCTGCGAAGATGTAGGCAATTATTTTACCGGCAGACATGAAGCATCCTCCATTGAATTTGTAACGAGTGGATATGAAATGTGCAAAAAGGGCATTCGAGGGGTGTAGCGAATACATACCCAAATTTTGGAGTATTTCTCTATACGCGCAAGTCTTATTATTATAACGACAAATTAGGTCTCAGGTTGCAGTCGTAGTACAGGCTCTTTGGGAACTGCCGTGAGAAACCCCGACCCACCACGGAGATTCCCAGAGACCCGTTTTACATCGTTTTGCAGGGGTTCCCATGTAGTGTAGCATTTTCTGGGAATGGAAGCAATTGGATATTCATCACACGATTGGGGGAATAAAAAAACAGTGCCCACGTAGCAGACACTGCTTTTTTAATTGTTCCTTCGTGAATTGCAAAATTAAAGCCGTGTCTCGTCATCGGAGATGTCGATTTCGGTGAGTTCGCCGGTGGCAATATAGACCGTGCGTTCGCAAATATTGGTGACGCGGTCGGCGGTGCGTTCGAGGTTGTGGGCTACCCAAAGCAAATAGGTCGCTCGATCAATTGTTTCAGGATCGTCCATCATGAACGTCAATAGATCACGGTATACCTGATTATAGAGATGATCTACTTCGTCGTCTTCTTTGGGAATAGCGAGGGCGCAATTCGAATCTGCTTGCACAAAGGCACCCAAAGCGCGGTGTAGCATATCGGCAGTGAGATGAGCCATTTTAGGGATATCTACCAGGGGTTTGAGGGGCGGTTCATTGCCTAGTCGAAGTGTGATTTGGGCAATCCCTTTGGCATAATCGCCCATTCGCTCTAACTCTCCGGCTACATCCAGAACGGAAGACAAAATCCGTAAATCGCGCGCCATCGGCTGCTGAGTGGCAATTGTGATGACAGCTTTATTCTCGATGTCGAAGCGTTTTTTGTTGACTTCTTGGTCGGCCTCATAAATTTGGCGGGCGGAATCTAGATCGCGGGTTTTTAGGGCGTCAACCGATGAAAGAATGGCTTGCTCGACCATGCTGCCCAAGGCGAGGATTTCGTCAAGCAAATTTTGGATTTGATGATCTAATGTTTCTCTTGTCATGAGATTGCCCTTTCTGCTATACCGATATTCTGCTTCGTTAACTTGCTTTAATTATAGCATTTTCGATGGGACTTTGGATTTTTGGGTATGCAACGGCTGGAGTTATTTTCATGCCCCCAGGCAGGTCAAAAAGATCTACCCAAACCGTCCCTCAACATAGTCTTGCGTTTGTTGATACCGGGGGTTGGTGAATAGGGTTTTCCCAGGCGCGTATTCGATCAATTCACCCTGCAAGAAAAACGCAGCGTATTCGGCTGTGCGGGCAGCCTGTTGCACAGAATGTGGCACCAGCACGATGGTGTATTCCTTTTTTAACTCTTGGAGCGACTCTTCCACTTTGCCCGTTGAGATCGGGTCCAGCCCTGAAGTGGGTTCGTCGAGCAAGATTACTTCAGGTTCCAGCGCCAGGACGCGCGCCAGGCATAAGCGTTGTTGCTGCCCCCCTGAAAGGGCAGCCGCAGGATCATCCAGGCGGCGGTGAACCTCCTCCCAGAGTGCGGCCTGTTTCAATGAACGCTCAACAGCCGCTTCAAGTTTATAGCGATCTTTCTCCCCGGCAACTTCCAACCCATAGGTGAGATTTTCGCGAATACTCATAGGTAACACCACCGGTCTGGCGAAAACCATGCCAACTCTGCGACGGAGTTGAATCACGTTCGTTTTTTCGTTGAGAATGTCTTCCCCGTCCAGTAACACACTCCCATCTATGCGGACAACATCGGCCAGGTCGTTGAGGCGGTTGAGTACCCGCAGCAAGCTGGATTTCCCTCCCCCGGCGGGGCCAAATAGCACGGTAATGGCGTTGGCGGGAATCGTCATGCTGATATTGCGCAACGATTCCGTACCATCGGAATAGTGCAAGGTCAGATTCTCAATGGTGATTTTTTTCATAGGTTGTGTGTTGCTTCTACCACTGGCGGCGCGCTCGCGCCCGAGAGCGGATGGTCGTGGCAATGAAATTCATGCTGAGGACGAAGGTTAGCAATACCAAAGCGGTGCCGTATTGAATTTTGATGGGCATGCCAGGGACTTGAGTTGATATCACGAACAAATGATAGGGCAGCGCCATAGTAGCGTCTAATGGGGAGCCGGGCAGACGCGGCAAAAAGAAGGCCGCCACTGTAAAGAGGATGGGAGCCGTTTCCCCAGCGGCGCGCTCTAATCCCAAGATGACCCCGGTGAGGATACCCGGTAATGCCTGTGGGAGTACAATCCGGCGGATGGTTTGCCATTGAGTCGCGCCCACCGAAATGCTCACTGTGCGGAAGGATTGCGGCACGGCGCGCAGGGCTTCTTCGGTGGTGCTGATAATGACCGGCAGAGTCATAATTGAGAGAGTCAGTGAACCGGCGACAATGCTGGTGCCGAATTGCAGGAAGAGTACAAATAAACCCAGGCCAAAAAGCCCGTATACGACTGATGGAATTCCGGCCAGGTTGATAATAGCAATGCGGATCAGGCGTGTCCAGCGATTGTCGGGAGCGTATTCAGAGAGGTATATTGCCGCGCCAATCCCCAGCGGCACTGCAATCACAGCGGTCCCCAGTGTAAGGTAGAAAGTACCGACGATAGCGGGCCAAATGCCCCCAGCACGCATGCCCTCACGCGGGAAGCCGGTGATGAACTCCCAAGAAATGGCCGGTGCGCCGAGGATGACAATGTAAATCACCACCGCGACAATTGGGACGATGGTCAAGACCGTCATCAGGGTGAGTGCGCTAAAACCTAATCGCTGCATTGTGTGGCGAGATTTAAGAATTGTTTTCATTCGTTATGAAAGAATGCGCTCTTGGCGCTTTTTCTGGCGGAAGACCACTGCCGAGGCGGTCACATTGACGATTAGCGAAATCAGGAAAAGCACAATGCCAATAAAGAAGAGTACGTGGTAGTGTACGCTGCCGTTCGCGACTTCGCCCATCTCGGCGGCGATGGTGGCGGTCATGGTGCGTGCCGGAGCGAAGAGTGCGCCCAGGCCTTTTGGTAGCACGGGAGCATTGCCGGTGACCATCATCACGGTCATTGTTTCCCCAATCGCACGGCCAATGCCCAGCATTACGGCCGTCAGCACACCAGAGCGCGCCGCGGGGAGCGTCACCCGCCAGATCGTTTGCCATTCGGTTGCGCCTAATGCCAGTGAAGCATCCCGATAGGATTTAGGAACCGCATCCAGGGCGTCCTCGGAGACAGACACAACCGTTGGGATGGCGATTCCACCCAGGAGCAGCGAGCCGGCCAAAGCCGACAATCCGGTCGGTAAATTTAGCAGTACTCGCAAATAAGGCGACAGCACCAAAATTCCCAAAAAGCCCAACACAACCGATGGCAAACCGCCCAGAACTTCCACCAGAGGTTTCAATATTTCGCGCACCCAGCGTGGGGCAATTTCCGATATGTAGATTGCTGCTCCCACCCCAAAGGGCACCGCAATCAACGTCGCGCCAATGGTTACGATGAGCGACCCGCCGATCAACGGCAGGATGCCAAAATAATCCTCGATCGGATACCAGCGCGTCGAGAATAGGCTGCCAACATCCACCTCACGGATCGTGGGCAGGCCTTCGCGTAGCAGAAAATAAAAAATCAATCCTACGAAGACGATGGCTGAGTATCCTGAGATTTTGATCAGCCGGGTGATAATGTGTTCGCGCAAATGTTGGGCACTTTCCATAGCAGCCTCGTTAGGCGATACCTGCTGGGTTTTTCTACGGACTGACGGGCACAAAACCTAGTTCGGCGACAATGGCTTGTGCCTCGGGAGATAAGATCCAGTCCAGATATTCTTGGATGGCTCCGGCAGGCTCACCGTTAGTGTACATATACAGATCGCGAGCGATGGGGTATTCGCCGCTATTGACGCTGGCCGCGGAAGGGATGATGTAGGAGCTGCCTCCCATAGGGGCTACGGCAATCACTTTCATGTCTTCCGTCACGTAGCCCAATCCGTCATAGCCAATGGCGTTGGGGTTTTGGCGGATCTCCGCACCGATGCCTTCGGATGAGGGCAGCAGGAGGGTGTTTGTAGCAAAGAGTGTGGCATTCTCTTTCTCGCCCAGGCGCAGCACTTCCTCCAGAAAGTAGACATGCGTGCCGGAATTGGTCTCGCGTGATAGCCGCACAATTGGGCGGTCTTCGCCCCCGACTTCGCGCCAATTATTTATCTTCCCACTGTAGATATCGGAGATTTGCTCCAGGGTAAGTTTTTCTACCGGGTTGTGCGGGTTGACGATCACGGCTATCGCATCCCGGGCGATGACAAACTCCACCGGATCGCTGCCGTTGGCTTGTGCGGATTCAATTTCCTCAGGTTTGATGCGGCGAGAAGCATTGGCGATATCTACCGTGCCATTGATCAACGCAGCAATGCCAGTCCCTGAGCCGCCGCCGGTAACCGACAGCCGCACCTCGGGACGAATTTCGTGGTAGCGTTCAGCCCAGGCCAGCGCCAGGTTGACGATGGTATCCGAGCCTTTATTTTCAATGGTTTCTTCGGAAAAAGGGGGGCTTTCAGAAGCAGGTGGCGATGTGGTACACCCTGCCAGGAAGATGAGAAACAACACTAAGGGAATGATCGAAAATCGTTTCATCGGTGGCCGATTATAGCCGTAAACAAACCCATCATCAAGGGGTTGATATCACGGAGTATTTGGAATCCAAAAATTTGCTTTTGCGAGAGAAATAAGTTTCTTCGATCCAGAGACACCGTTTCCATTAGAATAATCGCCATAGATCGTGTGGGGATTTTCATCCCGGCTTATTAATTCACTTCGCAATGCGCCGCGCCTTGTGTATAATCGGGGCTATGAGCGAGCAATCCCCTGTTTTCGAAATCAAAGAACTGGATTTTTACTACGGCGACAGCCGTGCGCTAAGCCAAATCAATATGGATATTCTTCCTCAGAAGGTAACCGCGCTGATTGGGCCATCCGGATGCGGAAAATCGACCTTCTTACGCTGTCTTAATCGGATGAACGATACTATTCCCGGTACGCGCGTCGAAGGGCAAATTTTGCTGGATGGTGAAGATATTTATGCCCCCGAGGTTGATCTGGCAGGTTTGCGCCAACGCGTAGGGATGGTGTTCCAAAAACCGAACCCCTTTCCGCAGACGGTCTATGACAATGTCGCCTTCGGGCCGCGTGTGTTAGGGTTGAGTGGCAGCCGCGCCGAACTCGATGAAATCGTCGAGCGCAGCTTGCGCCGGGCCGCGGTCTGGGATGCGGTCAAAGATGACCTTCACGAAGATGCCCTGGGCTTGTCGTTGGGCGAACAACAGCGTTTGTGCATCGCGCGTGTTCTGGCCGTAGAAGCAGAAGTCATTTTAATGGACGAACCCGCTTCGGCGCTGGATCCGATTGCAACCGGTAAGATCGAAGAATTAATTCACGAACTCAAAGAGCGTTACACCATCGTCATCGTAACGCACAACATGCAGCAGGCTGCCCGCGTCTCCGATTTTACAGGCTTGTTTTGGTTGGGGGAATTGATCGAGTTTAACCCCACCGAAGATTTATTTACTAACCCGGATCACGAACTCACCGAAGCCTATATTACCGGGCGCATGGGCTAGCAGGCAAGGATGGAAATTGCGCTACAGTTGGCGACACGAAATGATCGGCTTATTTTGCGTAACTTGTTGGAACTGTGCCAACACGACTACAGTGAATACAATCAAGCCGATGTCGATGAGTACGGCTTGTTTGGGTATTCCTATTTAGATCATTATTGGCGCGAAGCGGGGCGATACCCCTTTTTGATAAAAGCCGACGGACAATTAGCCGGGTTTGTACTCGTTCGCAGATTGGGGGAAGAGACTGGTATAGCACGCTATTCGGTAGCTGAGTTCTTTGTCTTGCGGAAATACCGCCGTCGGGGCGTTGGGCGGGAAGTTGCCTTTCGGGTTTTTGACAAGCTACCGGGGATCTGGTGTGTTGCCCAAGAAGCCGATAACCATCCGGCGCAAATATTTTGGCAGGAAGTGATCGCAGCATATACCGGTGGTCATTTTATAGAGATCCCGGCTTCCGATGAATGGCCGGGGCCAACCTTACGTTTCAAACATCTGCCTGATTAACGAACTTGAGTTGTAATTCGTATGCCCGCGCCTAAAGCAATGGTCACTGACCGTAGTTGAAACCGACTGGATGATTGAGCATCGCCGAAGAACAGGAAACTCGCGTTGAGCGGAGGCCGCAGGCCGTAGTCGAAACGCCCGGTGTCGAGTACCTTTAAGCTTATGGCGAGAATGTTCAGCAAGCGCTGGGTACTCTGCGCGCCTCTATTCTTCCCTTGTCAATTCTCCCCACACTCCCAGCGCCGGTTTGGCGCGGCCATCATTGTGACGTAACGATACACTGGCAAAGGCCGGGTTGATGCCCTCGCCAATATCGTGCGGGAACGACCACAAAACAATTGCCAGGTCTAACTTAGCGGTCAGGTCGAAAAAGGTGGCTACAAACTCAGCCTGCTCGGTTTCGCTGCCACCAAAGGGTGATGACTCATCCACAGAGAGCGGGGCAGAGGGCCAGCCCAGTTCGGTGAAGGCAATGGGGACGTCTGTGTATTGTGCGATTTCGGTATAGTAATCTACCGGCAATTCTGCGGGGGTTTGGTAAAGCAAGAAAGGATAGGTCGTAAAGGCGATCATATCAAGCTGGTCGCCGAAGCGCTCAATCAATTCCCACTGGGTTTCGTTTTCGCCGTCCCCAGAGAAAAACTGCCCCCCGCGCAGCAACTCGTATTGCAGAATGGGGAAGACCCGCGTTTCCGGCGAGACTGCTTTAACGGCGCGATAGCTCTCAAAATATAAACTCTCGTAATTCGCATATCCTGTGGGATTCTCGGCGTAATATCGATTGACCTCAATACCCAGCGCTAAAAATTCAGGCCGGTAGGTCTCGGCAACTTTCGCCGCAGCCTGGACAGCGCGTTGGCGCTGCGCCGGGTCGTTAAAATCCAGAGTGGGTTCTAATTGATAATCGGCGGTTTCGTGGAAATAACCCAGGGCGATCACCGGCGTGAAATCGTAGCGCGGCGCAAGACCGAAAGCGGTTTCGACCAGCGCTGGAATTTCACCCTCGGATTCGGGTGCATCTGCCCAAGGACTGTAAAACCCAAATAACTCCCCCGTTTCTGGGAGAATCTCATACAGGTTAATCCAGTCTGCGTCCGCGGCGTTAGGGTAATTGCGCGGGATCAGCCCGGCAATCCCGAAGCGAGGGCCATCCGCCGCGACAGTGGCCGGGACGCCGGGGTCGGCAGGAGTAACGACATCCACACTCTGCGCACAGGCCAGGGCTGCCAGGGAGATGAGGATGAAGACGACGGTTGAGGGTTTCATAGCGTAATCAGAATAGGCTGGGGGATAAGTTTATGGCGTATTCTTATAGGCTACATAAATATCCGCTTCCAGCATGATATCATCCTTATAAAAATGATGCGTGAAATAGACATTGCCCTGATCATCCAGGGAGGCCTCACCGGCGAAATGGGTAAACATTTGCTGCGGTTCACCCCATTTACCGTTCACTCGTATCGAACGCCACAATTCCGGCGCGCCGGGGCCGCGCGTGAACCATAATTCATACCCGTCTGCCGAGACGAAAGGCCAGCCATCGGTAATGGGCGAATTGACAACAGCAAGATTAACCGGCTCTCCCCACATGCCGCCCACATTTTGCGAAACCCAGATGTCATAATCACCTTGCCCCCCCGATCGCGCCGAATGAAAATACAGCTCCTGACCGTCAGCAGTAATGTGCAATTCGCCGACTTCATAGGCCGCTTCAAAGTCAGCCAGCTCCCAGTTTTTCCACTGCCCCTCACTAAATTGGGCCGTAAACCAGTGCAGGCCGGTATATCCTTCACGAGCAGCGCAGAACCACATGGTGCTGCCCAACACAAACTCGCAGCCATCCAACGACAATTTACCGGGGTCTTGCAGCAGCACCCTTTGTGCCGCGCTCCACCCACTCTCCATTCTATGGAAAACATAAATGCCGGTGACACCATCCACAACCTGTTTTTCAACGGGCGTTGCCACATTCGGAGTGAACCAGACATAGAGGGTGTTGCCGTCCGGCATGATAAAAGCCGAATCCTCGGCGCCAGCGGTGTTGACCGGGTAAGGCAATGGGACAGGATCGCTGTATTCATCGGTGACCGACTACGGCGGATAAACATCGGTTTCGGGGAGGATCTTGACCTGTTCGGGGGGGATGAGGCTTTCCCGATTGGGGGGCGGTGTAATTTGTGGAGGCGCGCTATTGCACCCGCTTAACACGGCCAGGAGAATCGAAAAAATCAGCAGGCGGCTCATGACTCAGTTTCGAGTTGATCTTGTTTGGTAGAGTGCCGCCAGCCCCCGATGAGCGCCCCCAATCCCAGCAGCGCGGCGAAGGGGAACAGCCCGAACCAGCCCACATAGGGCGTCAGACAGGCCAGGATGAGCACCCCGCCGCCCCAGGCATTGCGTTGCAGATGTGTACGCTCTGGAAACAACCGCCCGCCAACGAGTTGCGCGACGGCGGCCAGGCCCAGGGTTAACCCCGCAGCCAGGATGATGGCAATCACTACCGCCGGAATGGCGATAAACCGAATCCCATAATTTTCGCCCAGCGCAATTAACGCGACGGCAATTGCTCCGAAAAAGAGAAAATTGACCAGCCCCAGCAGAAACGAACGGCCTTGTGAAGTTTCGGCCACTTGAAGCGTGCGGGCGATGCGTTGAGGGAAGAAAATATCCAGGCACAAGAACAAGGCAATCAGCGCTGCCCCGCTCAACATTGCGATCAAAAGTAAGCTGAAAGTTTCCATGGTTCGTTAATCCTTTCAATTATAGAATTGTGTTCACCCTCTCGGGCGGGGTGTTCTCAAGAGCCGCTGTTCCAGCTTTTTGTTTCAGCCGTCGCCCAAGCCAGAATAGAAAGATGAGTGCAGTCAGCCCCACCAGAGTCATTCCGGCGGTGTTATCTGCCCTCGTGTCGTCAAATTCCTGAATGGGGGCAATCAAAATAAAGAAGCCGATCGCACCGCTTGCCAACGCCCAATGAATTCGATTTAGGGTTTCAAAACTCAACCCGGGAGCGTTTTGAATTTTTCGACCGATTGAGGCCGCCAACACAATCACCAGGGCCATTGTGATTAGGGCCGGAATTTGAGTATGGGGCAGCACCCAATTTAGCAAGAAGAAGCCCAATGTGCCCAGGAACCCCAGCCCGATTGCGCCGCGAGGAGAGAGTGGTGGGCTTTCTCTGGTTGGTCTAAGCGCTTTCGGGAGTCGCCGGCTAAGGAATATCAAACCGATGACAAGCGCCGTTGTGAGGGTGTAATGCAGGGCAGGGGGCTTGTAGGTTGTGAGGGCAAAGTAGATGAATATTCCATTGAGCATGAAAACAAAGCACAACCAGTGGAACGCGCGCCGACGGATCCAGGGTTCTCTTTGCCGGTCGGGAAAAAGCAGGCTGACGAGCAGGATCGGAATTGCGATGCTGAATACGGCATGAAAAATAGTTAACTCCAGACTCCAAACCCAGTTTACCCCCGCCCAGCGGCCATAGCTTCCCAAAATATCCAAATCCATCCAGTTGGGGTCAAAGAAACTCTTGACCATCAAGCCCTCTTCGATGATCCCATACGCCGCGCCCAATGTGAGTATGGTCGGCCAGCCTTTATCCCACTGAAGGGTCAGTTCGCGGACGAGGATCGCCCCGCCGCCATAGAGAATGCCGAGCAGCAGTATCCCGAACGGGTCGAAGAATTCTGCGGGTGGGGCAGAGCCTGATAGCATTTCGCCAATCATTGGCGCGAGCAGGAAGAGTACCAAAGCCGGGGCAATCCGTTTGAGTGTTTTCATCAATATCCTTTTCCTGAGAAAGCCGAATTTCTGTTTACGCGAGAGGCCGCCTTATGCGATCATCCTTCGACTGCGCTGCACTCCGCTCAGGATGTGAACCTTCAATGTGGCAACTTGGGTTACTTATTGCGAATGCTGTCCCATGTTTGCAGGGCTGGTTTCGGCGTTCCGTCCATCTCGTGCAAGCCCACGGCAGCGAACCACTGGATTGTGTCGGCGTTGGTGATACCGCTCTCGGCCAGAAAGTCGCGATAGGCCTCGCCGTTGATGTCGAACAGCACCAGGTAAATCCAGAAATCCAGGCGTGCCCCGATCTGCGTATGGATGGCGTTGAGATAATCGCTTTGGTCTTGCGGTGTGCCGGGGAACTGCCCGATGGGGCGCGAGTTTATCCCGCCTTCGGCTACGGCCAGCGGCTTGTCGGTGCGCGCCAGCAGAGGGGCATAATAGTCGTCGGGGATGTCGGCGGCGGAGTCGAAAGCCACAAACGGGTACGATGAAATCGCCCAAATATCTAATTGCGGCTCAAAGATTTCAATCTGCTCCCATTTAGGCTGCAAAGGTTCGCCGTCGATGACATCGAAGGGGATAACGTTGTTGAGATCGTCCCACTGGAAAGTAACGAAAACCTGTGTCTCCGGCGAGACGGCTTTGATGGCTCCATACGTCTCGCGGTACAGACTGACGAAATTGGCAAAATCTTCGGGCTGGGCGTCGGCGTAGGTGTTAATCTCGGATGCCAGCCCCAGATAACGCGGCTGTAAGTCGCCAGCCAGCCGCGTGGCATAATGCTTGAAAGCAGCCCGCAGTTCGGGGGTGGCGAAATTGCCGCCATCCAGTTCGGGGGGCAGGTTGGCGATCTGACGGCGGTCGAGGCCGTTGAGCGGATCAACGACGAGAATATATTCCAGATTGTGCTGCCCGGCGACAGTGAGTAGGTTGGTCAGGTCGGTGTATTCCTGCGAATCGGCATCGGGGGTCTCGACGAAGTCTGCCCAGGGAATTGGGCGCTGTACCAGAATTACATCGCCATGCTGGCTGATGCCTTCTAGAGTGGCGAGCAGGCTTTCGGTGGAAAACTCTGGTGGACTGGGGAAAAAACCGTATACCGTGCGCCCCTCATCGAAAGTCGAATTCTCTGGCGTGGGGGGCAGGGAATTGGCCGGTGTGGCGCTGCCACAGGCCAGGGAGGCCAGCAGGAACGTGAGTGGGATCAAGAAGATTTTGAAACGCATGGTTAACGCCTCCGGGGTCGCGGGCGCAGCAAGATGAAGTTGCCTGCCAGCCACAGCAGCCCGGCAGAGATCAACAGCAGCCAGACCGCCGAGAGCGGCAGCGAGAGATGGGGGGCGGGTAAGGGAACGCGCGGCAGCAACAAATCGAAACCAAGAAGGCGACTCCAGCTGAGAGAAACCTGACTTGCCAGTACCGTTAGCGGCGCGACAACCGGCCAGTGGATTGCAGGATCCAGCGTGAGCCAGCCCCAGATTAACGCGATAACCGCGCTGATGGCTTGTGCGACCAATCCCCAGTGCAGGGCGCGCGCAGGGGCAAGTTTTGGCTGGATCGCCTCCATGACCCTGCTGCTCAGATCGCGCCGTAATGCCTCCTCCGGCAGCGCAGCCAGGGAAGCGAAGATCACTTGCAGGGCTTCTAATTTGGCGCGGCAATTGGCGCAGGCATTTAGGTGCTGGTCTACGGCGGCGCGCTGAGCGTTGGGGAGGGCGTTATCGAGATATTCGTTGAGCTGTGCTTCGCTCAAATGGGGTGAGTTTTCGTTTATGGTCATGTGATCAAGTTTTCTGTAAGCATCTTGCTTCTGCAAGCATCTTGCCCAATTGTTTGCGGGCGCGAAAAAGGTGGCTTTTTGCGGTGTTAAGCGGTAGGTTGAGTGCTGCGGCCATTTCTTCGTAGCTGAGTTGTTGAAAATGGCGTAACTCGATGACAGCCCGGTAGTGAGGTGGGAGTTCCAAGAGCGCCCGGTGGATGGCTTCTTTCGTCTCGGCGCGCTGGCGCGCGTTTTCGGGATTCACCCCCGAGGGGCGCAGCAGACGATCCTGTTCATCATCGAGCGGCATCATCGCGGGCGGTCTTCTCTGAATGTGATTGAGGCACATATTCGCCGCGATGCGCCGTATCCACGGGCCGAAGGGGCGCGTATTGTCAAACGTATCCATACGCTGGTAGGCGCGGATGAAGGCTTCTTGTGTTAAGTCTTCAGCTTCATTGTGTTCGCCCAGCATCCGCCAGCAAACGTTATAAACGAATTGCTGATAACGCACTACCAATTCACTAAAGGCCTGGATATCGCCGGTGCGAAGGCGCTGGACGAGAGCGCCATCCGATGGTGTTGTCATAGCTATATTGTATACACATTTTTTGTGGGAAAAGTTGCGCGCTGCAAAGCGCAGGGGTGATGAGGGGCTAAAATGGGGCTTGCAAGATTATTGATTGGGTATGCAGGTTTAGCAGTTCTTGAGCATGTTGCACGATCTTTGCCCCAACTTGAGTATCGTCACCCGCTGGTGACAACTCGCGCCTGCTAAGGGGGTGCGCAAATGAGAGTGATGGACTGACGAGAAGTTCCCCCGGTGATGCCATCTGGCGGATGACTTGAAAAAACTCGGATATGCGTTGCTTGTCGAGGCGTTGGCGGCGGAAATGGGTGAAGATATGGCGCACGTATTTTGGCATCAAGATGCCGCTAATCATGGCGATTTCGAGCAGTGTCTGGGGAACCTGGCGCAGAAATAATTCCAGGCTGCCCGACCAGTTGCAGATTGCATCTTCTGCGCCGGGCATGCTGGCCGGGTCGGGGTCCATGCCCCCGCTGGCGAAGAGCAGCAACGCGCCGCCCTCTCGCAGATGGCGGATGGCCGAACGCACGACACCAATGCGCACATGAGGGTCTGGCGGGGCATATAAAAAATGTGGTTGGGTCGCGGGCAGTTCTTGGATGAAGGGCAGGGGGATGTTAACTACGATCTTGATGTCATCGCGCGGGATATTGGCGGTGATGACCAGGGCGTCAAAGGCTCCGGGGTGATTCGATGCGATAATCAGCGGCCCCTCTTTTGGAACAACCTCTGCACCGACGACTTGAGCAGATCTTACGAAGTTGGGCAAAATCCAGCGTGAGGCCGCGCTGAACCCCAGTTTTGTCACGCGCTGATCGAAGCCGACCGCGATTTCGGAGAAGTGGTGAATGGGGTTCTGCACCAGCGGCGAAAATAGCCTGGATACCCATCCCTGGGGAGCAAAGCCCATGGCTTTGAACATTTCACCGCTGAGGATGCGGGTGATGGCATTCGAGCGAACGGGATTTGCGTCGATCATAGCTTGCCTCTCTGCGCAAACCATTCCAGCGCGTCGCGCACGGTTTCTTCGAAGGGGCGCGGGGAGAGGTGTAACTCGCGTTGAGCTTTTTGAATATTGTAGCCTTGCCAGTGGGGCAGGGCGCGCAGGTGGTTGCCCGTAAGCGAAATGAAGGGCAGCGCATCGTCCAGGGCTACCAGGGCGCGGATGATCCATAGGGGGATTTCGAAACGCGGTTCGGCCATGTTCGCGGTGCGGGCGGCTTGGCGCAGGGTTTCTTCTACACTGAGGTTGTGCCCGCCGAGAATATAGCGTTCGCCGCGCCGCCCATGCTGCACGGCGGCGATATGTGCAGCAGCGACATCGCGCACATCCACCACGTTGATGGTTCCCGGAAGCCAGGCCGGGAGGCGGCCTTTGGCAACCTGGATGAGCAATTGCCCCATCGTGAGATGCACATCACCAGGGCCAAACACCGCCGTGGGGTTGAGCACCACCGCGTCGATGTCTTGCGCGGCCAGCACCGCCTGCTCCATGCGGATTTTTGTTTCGTAATAGCTGTTCTTGGGCATCGAGCCGGGCTGGTAGAAATCGCCCTCATCGGCCAGGCGCGGTTCGTCGGGCGGGGGCAGCCCGATGGTGGACAGCGTTGAAGTGAAGATTAAGCGCCGAACACCCGCTTCTCGCACGGCGGTGAGTACATTTTCGGTCTCTCGTTGGGCGTATTCAATTTGCGCAGGGATCTGGCGAGGGATGCTGCCGTGTGGATAGAAGGCCGCGGCGTGGAAGACGATCTCGACCCCTTGCATGGCCTCACGCAAGGAGGCGGAATCGGCCAAATTGCCGGAAACCCACTCGACCGCCGCGCTGCCCAGATCGCCGACGCTTTGCGGGTTACGCCGCATGCCGCGCACCTGCCAGCCCGCGGCCAGCGCAGCATAGGCAATTTGCCCGCCAATAAAACCGGTTGCGCCAAGTACGAGAATATTCATGGCATGTTTATCCTTATTTGTAATTTTCTACCGCACAAATAAAATTGGACGCGGATTTGCGCCGATAAACGCAGATGTTTATTAGTTTTGCGGCTATTTTAGACAGAAGGTCATCCTCGCGTCGAGCGGAGCGCAGTGCAGTCGAGACGCTTCGACTACGGCATCCCTGATGCCTCCGCTCAGCGCGATATTTCCACAACTTCCAAGAACCAAGCTTATTTCTTAAGGTAGAATTATAGTCTACCATCACGGCGGATTTCCATTCGATGAAATTATCCCTCCAACTTCCCGCGATTTTCCTTCTCCTTGCCATCCTCCTGGGCGCTGTAACGCCCGGTGCGGGGCCGCAGGCTGCCCTGGCCGCGCCCATGGGGCAAGAGACCGAACCCGAGCCGGTGATCGAGCCAGAGTTGGAAGCTCAGTTCATGGTCGAGCAAGAGGCCGGGTATATCATCCAATTTCGCAGCCAGCCCAACCTGGATCTGGCCTATGAATTGGATTGGGCGACGCGCGGCCGCTTTGTGGTTAATACGCTGCAAAACACCACCGATAAAAGCCAGCAACGCGTGCGCGCCTACCTTGACTCGAAGGGGGTGGACTATCAATCGTTCTGGATAAATAATTCCATTTTGGTCAATTCATCCGACCAGACTACTTTTAGCGGCTTGCTGAGTTTCATTGAGATTGATTCATTGCGGGCGCGCCGCAGCCCGCACTTGCATGAGCCGGTGGATAACACTCCGGCGCAGGCCCCATTGGCTGCCGGGGTCGAAGCCAACGTTCAGCATGTGTTGGCCGACCAGGTTTGGGCATTGGGCTTCGATGGATCGGATATTGTGGTTGCCAATATCGACACCGGCGTAAATTACACCCACGAAGCCCTGGTTGAGCATTATCGCGGCAATTTAGGGGAGGGGGTTTTCGATCATAATTACAACTGGTGGGATCCATCGGTTGGCGGCAGCGACTTGACCCCGAACGATTGGCACGGCCACGGCTCACACACGATGGGCACCATTGCCGGTTCCGGCGGCATTGGCATGGCCCCCGGCGCGACCTGGATCGCCTGCCAGGCCTTCGAAGGCAATGATAGTGAATTGCTGGAATGTGGGCAATTCTTGCTGGCTCCCTGGGATTTGAATCATCAAAACCCGGATGCTGCCAAACGCCCGCATATCATTAACAACTCCTGGGGCGACTGTGTGCAGTATCTCGACACCTGGTATTTGGGCATGGTCGAAAGCTGGCTGGCAGCGGGCATTTATCCGGTGTTCTCCAATGGCAATAACTCAGCCTGTGGATATTCTTCACCACCGGGGTTGAATACGGTGGGCAACCCGGCCCGTTACGGTAACGTCACATCCGTAGGTTCAACCGGGACATCCAATGGGGCATATGCGCCGCATTCCAACTGGGGGCCAAGCGATGATCCTGATGTACTCAATCCGCATGAGTACCCCAATCTGAAGCCGCAGGTGGTTGCCCCCGGTGTGCAAATTCGGTCGGCAGCCAAGACCGGGTTGAGCGATTACCAATTGATGAGTGGTACCTCGATGTCAGCCCCGCATGTCAGCGGGTTGGTGGCCTTGATGTGGGACGCGGCGCCCTGCCTGATTGGGGAATATGCCGCCACCGAGAGCATTATTATCAGCACAGCGCGGCCTATTCTGTATGATGACCAGACCGGCCACGGGGCGCGCTGGCCCAATTACGCCACCGGCTGGGGCGAGATCGATGCCCTGGCAGCGGTGCAGGCCGCCAAAACCTATTGCGGCGCCGATTTTCGCGTGGACGCCGGGCCGGAGGCGGTTAGCATCTGCGCGCCGGAAAATGCGCTTTACGATGTCAATGTTGTTCAGGTGATGGGCTTCACGGACGCGGTTACCCTCAGTGTGGCCGCCCCGCCCCCGGGGGCAACGGTCAACTTCAGCCCTAATCCGGTTGTCCCGCCTGGGAGCAGTGTCCTCACCCTCGGGGCTACGGAGTCAATCGCTGCAGGCCAATATTCCCTGGATATTACCGGAACTTTCGGTGGGACCATTCACGCCGATACGGTGGATTTGACAATCTATCAGGGAGTTCCCACGATGCCGGTGTTGGGGCTGCCTGCCAATGGCGCCAGCAGCGTTTCGGTGACGCCAACCTTCACCTGGGATGCTTCTCCGCAGGCCAGTTATTATCGCCTCGAAGTTGCTGCCGATGCGGCCTTTACTAATATCGTCTATTCAACAGAGATCGCCGAAACCAGTCATACCCTGCCCGATTGGTTGGCGCATAACGCGCACTATTACTGGCGTGTGCATGCCGGAAACTTTTGCGGCCTCTCCGACCCGATTGCAGCAAGTTTTGAAACCCGCGCCCCGGCAGCTTTGCTGTTGGTGGATGATGATGATAACAACCCCGATGTGCGCGGTTATTACACGGCCGCGCTCGATGACTTGGGCTATGATTACGCGGTTTGGGATACGCACAACAGCGACACCGAACCAAGTGCCGCCCAGCTAGCATCTTACGAGACGGTGATCTGGTTTGTGGGTGATGAGTGGAAATCGCCTGCCGGGCCTGGCGAGGAGGGCGAAGCGGCGCTGGCGGCCTGGCTGGAGACGGGCAAATGCCTGTTGATTAATGGGCAGGACTATTTGTGGAATCGCGGCGTTAATAGCTTTGTGTCGAACTATTTGGGAGTATCGGGCTTTGAGAGTGATGTCGCTCAGACGACTGTAACCGGTGCTGGGGATGCATTTTTAGGGTTGGGGCCGTATGCTCTGAGTTATCCCTTCTATAATTTCAGTGACAGCCTGCGGCCCAATGGAAGCGCTGCAATAGCCCTGAACGGGAATAATGGCGATGCCGGGCTGATGGTGGATAACGGCCTGTACAAAACCAGCCTTTGGGCGTTCCCCTTCGAAGCGATCAGCACCGCCGAAGCGCGCCAAGAGTTTCTAGGGCACGCTCTGACGTGGTGCGCATCCGTAGAAACCGAGGGTCTCGAGTACCAGATCTTCTTGCCCTTGATTGAACGCTAATACATCCACAGCTGGCAGATCACGAACCGCAGATTGAATAGGCTGTGGTCTGCCAGCCGCGCGAATGGTCATTCAAAGTTTACTTCAAACTCAATCCCCCGTTGACGAACAGCTTCCATGAACTTGCCCGCCGGTACGGCGGTTTCCATTGAGATGCCGCCTGCCGGGACGCGACCGCGCGCCTGGAATCCCATCATCATGGCGCAGTGCCAGCCGGTCAGACGCTCCATAGCGGTGAAGCCGGTGGCATCGTCGTAGTAATCGATCAGGTCGATCGTGACAATGGTATCTTTGCCATCTTTCACCCCGGAACCAACCACCCGCATCACGCACACGTCGCGGATTTGGGGGGCGTTGATTTTGGGTTCTAAGAGGGTGTGGTAGATTTCGCGAGGGATGACATGGTAACCATTGACTTGAATGGCATCTTCCGAGAAAAGCCCCAGCTCTTTAAAGGCGCGCAGCCACTCAAAATGGCCGGGGTAGCGCAGGGTTTTGTTGGTGAAGTCTTGCAATTGGCCCTCGAAGGTCCACGGCGAGGTCGAAAGCCCGCCGGAGGTGACATCGGCTTCGAGGCGGCCCAGGGGATGGAATTCGATGAACTCTGGCTCTGAGAGCGTATCCACAGAGGTAAGCGCCCCATCGCGCAAAAAAGTGGCCTGTCCATCCATTTCATTGGTCAGCCCATTGATATGGAAGGTGGCCTGATAATTCCACGGTGGTACTGGTTCTTGTGGCAGGCCACCGTCGAAGATGTGTACGGCGCGGGCCTCATCGAGCAGGTCTTTGGCGTAGGCGGCTATCGTCACATTCAACCCCGGCCCCATGCCGCAATCCGGTACAATGCTGATTCCGGCAGCCTTGGCCTCGGCATCCAGAGCGAGCTGCTCACGAACCACGCCGGTATGCCCGCCCATATCGCACAGGCTGGCGCCAACGGCGAGGCAGGCTTGGGTGATCTCCAGGTTAAAGAAATAGGGCACTGCGCTGAGGGCGACATCTACACCTTGTAAGGTGCGCTCCAGCGCGGCGCGGTCGCCAACGTCGAGTTGCTGCGAAATAGCAACTTCCCGCCCGATGAGCCGGTTAATGCGCCCGGCTGCTTTCTGCGCTGTTTTGGCGTCAATATCGGCCATGATGATGCGCTGGGCGTCGCCAAATTTGGCGAGATCGTAAGCGGCGGCGGTTCCCTGACGGCCCGCGCCCAGGATAGCGTAGGTGAATTGGGTCAAAGTGATGCTCCTTATGTTTTAAATGTTTTTTTGAGACGGCAACTGGTCGACCACAGACTGCGGTCCGTCGCCTGCCGTCTGTCGTTAATCTGTTGGCAGCGGTGGCAATTCATCCATGCCCGCTTTTTGCGCGGCGCGGGTGGCGATGGTACGCAACTCGGTACGCAATTCAACGGGCAGGGAGGATGGTTCATAGTTGCCCAATAATTCGTTCACGCGGGCTTTGGCGCGATCCCAGCTGGTCAGCGCGCCGGCGCGTTCCCAATCTTCCGGCTCACGGCGGTCGATGAGCATCGAGGGGATGTAATCCTCATGCCGGAACCATTGGTAGGTGTGATCGTGCGAGAAATATTCGGCGTCGTGCCCCATTTCACGGATCAGGTCGAGGCCGATGGGGTTGTCGCGTATCTCGATACCGCCGACCAACTTTTTCGCCATGCCGATGATCTCGGCATCGATGACCAATTTCTCGAAACTCTGGCAGTTCTCGAAAGCCAGCATCCCCGCTCCAGAAATCATATTGATGCCTGCCAGCGCCGCCATCATCGCCCCGCCGGATGATTCCAGCCCGCATTGAGTGTCTACCACTTTGGCATCGCTCATCCCCAGGTAGGCGTGAGTGGGCATCCCCAGCGCCTTTCCGACCTGCGAGTAGGCACAGTCCATCATCCAGGTTCCTACCGCCCCCATCGGGGGGGTGCCCTGGCGCATGTCGAAGGCCGCCGGTGAGCCGCCCCACACGATTGGTGCGCCCGGGTTGGCGAGCTGGCAGATTGTCACCCCGCTGAGGCACTCGGCAGTGTGCTGCACAACGGCGCCGGCAATGGTCACCGGGGCGGTTGCGCCGGTAAGGGGCATCGAAACCAGTTCGGCAGGGATCATGTGCCGGGCGCTGTCTATCAGGTTCTGGCAGGTGATGTCGCTCCACAGCAATGGCGGCGAGGGGCAGACATCGAAGACGGCAATGGGCTTCTCTGCCAACGCAGCTTCGCCCCCGGCAACGGCCACCAGCATGTCTTTCATCGGCCACCAGGTCTCTTTCTCGAAAGCCCCGGTGATGACCGGTTTGCGCATGAAATTCAAGGCCAGATACAGGCGGTAGAGATCGCCAATGCCAATGGCGACATCGGCGGGGACAAAGGCTGTGCTTTGGGCGTCCAATTGGGGCAGCGTTTCAACCAGTTTGACGAAGTTTATAAAATCGGCCGTGGTCGGGGGGCGCATCTTTTGTGTTTCGCTGTCGAGCAGCAGCAGTCCCGCCGAGCCGGGGTCGAACTGCACACTGTCGCCGCCGTAATGAACAACTGGATCGCCAGCCAGGTTGTAGAGATAAAATTCCGAGGGACGCGTTTCCAGGGCGCGGCGGGTAAGCGCCTCAGGGAGGCGGGCGATTTTGGAATCAAAATCAACCTGTGCTCCCGCATCGGCCAGCAACTCCAGGCCTTCCCGGTTATGGATTTGGATGCCTGGGTCCATCAAGAGTTGGAAACCTTCGTCGATGATCTGGTTGACAACTTCATCGCTGAGAAAATTCACTTTGGGTCGCATGGACATTCTCTCCTGTTAAGTTGTGATGACGGTTGGAATCATTAAAAATGCCTAAAATGAACATTCAATCGAAAGATATTGTATCGCAAGTTCTTAGTACCAGTGTCCTAATAAATGCACAGGTGATTAATGGTATATTTACGAATATCTAGTTCTAGGAGGATCATCATGAATCAAAAACTGCTATTTGTAGTATTGCTCGCGACACCCCTTTGGGTGGGAGCTTGCACCCCAGCCGCAACGCCCGAACCTACGGCAGCTCCTACTAATATGCCCACAAATACTGCAACTCCCGAGCCGACTGCGACACCGGAGCCGACTGCCACAGATACACCGGAACCGACGCCAACACCTCTGGTTTCTGAAGATGGGGGTATGTCGGCAATCTTAATACTATCCAATGGTTCAGATCGAAATATCACTATTTCCTGGATGAATTTCGAGGGGGTTGAAGAGCACGTCATAAGATTACTGCCAGGGCAGTCCTACGAACAGCCAACCTATGTCGGGCATGCCTGGCGGACGCGCGATGAAGCCAGTAATGAGATCGTAAAAAATATCATTATCAAGAGCAGACAAGCTAATGAGATCATTCTGATCCCCAATGCGGCTGCTTTAGGACCTACACTCGAACCTACGTTAACGCCAACCCCCAGCATTGTTGAAGGTGGTGATGGGTGTGTTATTTCCGATGCGCCAGAGTATTTAGCATTACTAGGGTTAGGCACTTTCTTCACAAAGTATTGTGATGCAGATGGTATTGCGATTCTCAGTTCTGAAACAGTACGAGACCAGGCCTTACAGCAGGCCTGGCTTATCGTAATGAATATGCTAGCACCGCGACCTGATGTTCGTGAAGAGATGGTCAGGGATGGAGTAAAATTCGGCATTTTCAGTATAAATGATGATGTTACCGACATGCCATATTTTAGCCGTTTTGATGGTGATGATGCATTTGCCTTAGCAAGTGGAGATGAAAATTATCCGATTACTTCAAATCAAGAAGGCAACTTGTTGTGTTGGGCTGGATGGCAATATATGGAAGGTTATCATGTTGGCGTCCATGAATTTGCCCATGCCATGCATCTGCACGGGTTTTGGGATGTGGAACCAGATTTTGATAGTCGATTACAGAGTCTCTACAATAGTGCCATGGATAATGGTTTGTGGAGCGGACATTACGCTTCGACGAACCATCTTGAATACTTTGCCGAGGGAGTGACTGAATATTTTAATGCAAGCCCAACCAATTATGAAAACCATTGGGTGAATACAAAATCAGAATTGCTGGAACACGATCCTGATTTGTACGCGTTCATTGATGAAATGTTCCGCGGCTTTGAGTGGTCACCCAGTTGCCCCTAAAAAGATTATTCCCCTAATAGACTTAAGGAGACCCTTAGGATTTGCCAAATCCTAAGGGTCTTTGCGTTAAAGCTGCCCTTCATTTCCCCAGTCTTCGAGTAGCTTTAGATATTCAGGGTCATCGTAGCGCGCCAGCGCTAAGGCCGGGGCGTAGGATGGCAATTCACCCCCAGTGATCTGCGCGGCCAGCAGATCGCCGGCCCCGCAAGCCGACATCAGGCCGTAGCCAGAGAGAGCGCCGATGATGTAGGCTCCATCCACGGGCAGCGGCCCGATCAGCGGGCGGTTCTCCCGGGTTTTTGTGTAGTAGCCGCCGTCGAGAATCGGCTGGGGCATGCGCTCGAAATATTCGCTGAAACGCGGCAACAGCGCCGCCATGCCGCGCAGGGCGATCTCGGGGTACATCTCGTCCAGGGGAGGGGGGATGATGGGCTTGCTCGAAGTGGGATGTACTTCTAAAGTGCGTCCCACTTGGTGTTTATACTCCCATAGCAACAAGATGATCTCACTGTCGGCGGCGCCCTCGGGGCGGGTGTGCGCCCCGGCGGGCATCTTCTCCAGCAGCCAGCGCGTATCTTCGTCTTCGGCCAGAAATCCCCGTTCTTCATCTGACCAATCCAGTGTTTGCGTGTCAGTCCAGATCAGCATAGGGATATGACGCGGTACCACGCCCAGGCGGTCGCGCAAGGCGACTTTGAGATGCAGTTCGGTATGGATGGGCAGCTCTAGGCCCAGCATGGCGCCGACTTCTTTGACGAACGGCCCGGCGGCGTTGACGAAGTGACGCGTGGCGACCTTTGTGTTGTCACTCATGTGGACGGTGGATACTGCCCCCTGAGAGATGTCTACGCCCGTGACACGCGCCTTGACGAACTCCACCCCGTGAGCGCGGGCCTGGTCGAGCATGTACATGCCCAACTGCTGGGCGCTGAACCAGCCTGCCCGCCGGGCGTGCAGCGCGGCGACGACGGTGTTAGGCAGGTAGGGGAAATGTTCTTGAATGGCAGCCCGGTCGAGAAAAAGGTCTCCCCCGTCGGGGATGCCGTCAAAACTCTCAGGGAGGGAGGGTTGATAGGTCGCAGCCTCGGCCAGGGAGCAGTAGACTCTCAAGGGGCCAGCGCCCAGCCGCGAGGGAGTCTGTGCTTCTTGTTCGAAGGCAGAGATGTTCTCCGGATCAGCCGTCAAATATAAGTAGCCGCGTCGGTTCAAATGAAAAATATTGCCGCTCTCGTCGGCCAATTCTTCCATAATATCAATAGAGCGGTTCATCAGGCCGACCATCGCATTGTCGGGCCACCAGTTGCGATAGCACTCGGTAGATTTGTCGCTGGTCAGGGTGAGCGGGGCGCGCTCGTCAATTAGCTTGATGTTGCCAATGCCATGCTTAACGGCTAACTGATAGGCTGCAGCGACACCGGCGATGCCCGCGCCGCAGATGATGATGTCGGTGGTAGGTTTCATGCTGAAGGTTGATTGTTACCAATTACCTGTTATTGGTTATCGAGTTCCACGTAAATGCGTTTGTTGATGGCTCCCTTGCTCTTGTAATCGGTCACGCGAATAACGCCGACTTCGGACGTGTTGCGCACATGGGTGCCGCCGTCGGCTTGCAGGTCGAGGCCTTCAATTTCGACAATGCGCACCTCGGTGATGCCTTCAGGCAGCAGGTTAATTTTTGTGCGGATCAGATCGGGAATTTGGAAGGCTTGGGCGCGGGGCAGCACTCGCCAGCTTACCGGACGGGCGTTGGCGACTTCGGCGTTGATCGCGGTGTTGATCTCTTCGACGAGTTCTTTTTGCATGGTCTCGAATTCGAAGTCCATGCGGCCTTTGAGTGCTTCCATGTTGCCGCCGGTGACCGAGGCGCCATAATCGCGGAAGATGACACCGCAAAGGATGTGCATGGCGGTGTGGGTACGCATGATTTTATAGCGATGTTCCCAGTCGAGTTGACCGAGGGCTTGTGCGCCAACCTCGGGCAGCGGATCGTTACCATCGAGAAGATGAACAAGCTGCCCGTCAATGCGCTTCCCGCGTTTGACGGTGTAGGTTTTCCCGTCAACAGCAAGGCTGCCACTGTCGGCGGGCTGGCCGCCCCCGCCGGGGAAGAAGGCCGTGCGGTCGAGGATCAGGCCGTAATTTTTTTCGTCTACGGCGGTGATTGTGGCGTCAAACTCTTTGATATAGCTGTCATCGTGGTATAGGGCCTGGGTCATGATGTCTCCTGGGGGCGAACGTGAATTCTACGCTAGCGCAAACCCGATCCGAATGTTCGGGATAACGCTTCGCCAGATGCTTCGTTTCACTCAGCATGACATTGATGTGTCACTCTGAGCCTGACGAAGTGACAGTCGAGGCGCTGCGACTGTGGCGGCGATGCCGCCTCTGTTCAGCTAGCAATATTGTACCAGCAGGCAACGAGTGGCAGATCACTGGTACAATGCTGATTAAAGAATAACAACCCTCTAAAAACCAAACTCCCGGAGCCTGTCATGTACGAACTCGTTTATTTCTACCCAGAAGGGCATGAAGCCCACCAAGAGCGCGGCCACCCCGAGCGCCCCGACCGCGTCGAAGCGATGGTACAGGCACTGGACCAAATCGGCTGGTGGCAGCCCTACCCGAAACTTCCGCCTGGCGAAACGCCAGATGAGGTACTGCAAGCCATCCATACGCCTGGGTATCTTAAAACCTTGCAACTGGCTAGTTCGCGCGGCCAGCGCCTGGATATGGATACCTATACCACCCCCCAGTCTTGGGAATTAGCGCTCAATGCAGCCGGGGGAGCGCTGGCAGTCAGCCGGGCGGTGTGGAATGGTGAAGCCCGACGCGGTTTTGCCCTCACTCGTCCGCCAGGGCATCACGCGACTATTGGGCAAGGGATGGGCTTTTGCTTGCTCAATAATGTGGCCCTGGCTGCTGAGTATTTGCTGCAAGAGAAAGGCGCCAAGCGATTGGCAATAATCGATCTTGATCAGCATCATGGCAACGGCACACAAGATATTTTCTGGGATCGCGGGGATGTGTTCTACTTTTCCACGCATCAATACCCACACTATCCCGGCACAGGCCGGTTAGAGGAGATTGGTGTGGATGAGGGGCAGGGAACGACGGCCAACTTCCCGCTGCCGCCCTTCTCCGGGGATATGGCCTTCGAAACGGTGATGGTTGAGTTGATCCTGCCATTGTTAGATCGCTACGCCCCGGAGATGATCCTGGTCAGTTATGGCTTCGACCCGCACTGGCGCGACCCTTTGGGGAATCTGCTGCTGACGGCGGGGGGGTACAAAACACTCATCGATAACTTGTGCGCCTGGGCAGATGCCAATTGTGAAGGACGCGTTGCGCTATATCTTGAAGGCGGCTACGACCTGGATGCCGCCGCAGCCTGCACGCAGGGTGTGGTTGCCGCGTTACTCTCTCAAAGCTGGGATGATTCTCTGGGCGCGCCTCACCAGCCCGAAGTCGATTCCTGGCGGGCCATGTTGCGGCAAGCCGGTCAGCTTTGGAATTTAGGTTAGTACCCAAAAGCTGTTGACTTTTGACCCTCTCTCCACAATAATTGGAAGGATAAATATCCACCGCAAACTTTAAGTCGCCATATTACGAGTACGGCACGTGATTTGCGCTTCAACCAAAATGGAGGATTACCATGAAAAAATCGACAATTCTATTCGTCCTTATTTTGCTGTTTGGGTTGATCCTGACAGCGTGTGAGTTAGGGGCACAGCCGCAAGCAGAACCGACTCAGCCTCCGCCGCCAACTGAGCCGCCTCCCACCGAACCCCCGCCAACCGAACCGCCTCCGTCGGATACGCCAGAACCTACCCCAGAGCCGCCGACGGCAACACCGGAGCCGACTGCCGAACCCGCCCTAGAGCCGTTACCCGCCGAACCCATCGATATGGAGTTTACTGCCGAAGACGGCCAGGTCTTGCCAGGGCGCTATTATCCTGCCGCGGTTAATCCCGCGCCGGTAATCGTGTTGCACCATTGGGCGGGCGGCGATCTTAACGATTGGAACGAAATTGCCTTTTGGCTGCAAAATCGCGGTCTGATAGGAACCAGCCCCAATTTTGGCGAGGCCCCCTGGCTCGATTCAACCTGGTTCCCGCCCATGTTCGAAGGGCAGTCTGTGGCAGTGTTTACGTTTAGCTTCCGCGGCTGCAGCGATGGATGCTCTTCGTTTAGCCCCGGCGGCTGGTTGATGGATGCGCAAGCAGCCATGAAAACAGCCAGCGAACTTGAGGGAGTTGACCCAACCCGCATAGCCGCTATGGGAGCCAGCATTGGCGCCGACGGCGCACCCGATGGCTGCTTCTGGTTGAACGACCAGGCTCCGGACACATGTTTGGGGGCCTTGTCGCTGTCGCCCGGTTCTTATCTGGGTGTGACTTACAGCGATGCGGTTGCCCAAATGGAAGAAGATGAAAAGCCGGTCTGGTGCTTCTATGCTACGGGCGATGCCGAGTCGGCGCCAGCTTGTCAATCGGCTAGCGGCGTACTCTACCAACTCTTTGAGTGGGCAGGTAATTTGCACGGTATGATGTTGTTGCAGCCTGATGTAGACCCCAGCGCGATGGAGTTGATCCTCGACTTTATTGCTATGGTATTTGGTTTCTAGTTTGCCGGAACTTTTCAGCATAACATCCAAAACGGGTGTTGGGAGGAGGACATGCCCAACACCCGTTTATACATTCACGGAGATCCAATGAGACAGACATCCCTGCACATTCAAGCCGAAGAGTACAAGACTCGCGCCGATGCTTTGCTGAGTTCTCTCGAAGCCGAGAAACTCTCCGGTGCGGTCATCTTCGATCGAGATTATATTCTCTACTATTGCGGTTTCGCGTTTATCCCCACTGAGCGCCCAATTGCATTCATCATCAACACAAAGGGTGAACGGGCCTTGTTTGTGCCTCGTTTGGAGGTAGAACATGCCTCCGGAAATGCTCTCGTCGATCGGGTTGATTATTATTTGGAATATCCTCACCACCCGCACCCGATGATGATATTCAAGGATTTACTCTCTGAGATGGGACTGGATGGGGCATTTGGAGCGGATCATGACGGGTATCCCTGGATATTCGGTTACCGCGGCCCCTCGTTGAGTGAACTGACCGGGGTGTGCCCTGCTCCCATAGCAGGATACATTGAAGATTGTATGATGGTCAAGAGCGCGGCTGAATTACGCTTGATCGAAGAGAGTGTCAAATGGGGGAATTTGACGCTGAAGCTATTGCAGCGCTACACTCGCGTAGGAACCAGCGAGACCGAAGTCAGTATGCAGGCCAGTAATGAGGCTACACTCACCATGCTCGATACGCTAGGTTCACTATATCGCGCCCAAAGCTATTTTTCTAACGGTGCCCAGGCCATCTATCGCGGCCAAATCGGGCGGAATTCCGCCATTCCGCATGCTTTGGCTAATAATATTATCTTTCAGGCCGGGGATGTGCTTGTGGGTGAGTCGAATGCCCCGGTGTGGGGGTACAACTCAGAGCTGGAACGCACCATGTTCATCGGCCCGCCTTCCGAGGAACAAAAACGCATCTTCGATCATATGATTGCCTTGCAAGACCTCGCCTTCACCGCGATAGAACCAGGGGTTCCGTGTGCCGAGGTGGACAAAACCCTGCGCGCCTATTATGAAAAGCACGACCTGATGCCCTATTGGAAACATCATGTCGGCCATACAATTGGCCTTCGTTATCATGAAGGCCCGTATCTTGATATTGGCGATGAAACCCCCATGCTGCCGGGGATGGTTTTTACCGTCGAGCCGGGTTTGTATGTGCCTGGCCTGGGTGGCTTCAGGCATTCCGATACGATTGTAGTTACAAATGACGGCATCGAAAAGATGACCTATTACCCGCGCGATTTGGAAAATTTGACCATTCCTGTATAATTTGAATGAAGGCGCTCACCCCATACCCTGGGTGCAAACGGAGAAGCACATGCAACCTGAAAACTCACCTGCATTACCTCTGCGGACAGAAAACGACCTGAAAATTCATCTTATCGATGCGGTAACCCGCCAGTTGCAATCCTCGTCGCCGACCGCGGCCTTGTATCGTGAGGATGTTCAACAATTGTTGGAACAATCTTATCGAGCGTTGAATGTTTCTCTGGAAGATGCTGCCCGCGAGAGGCTCTTTCGGGCCGTCATAGCAGAATTTTTGGGCTATGGGCCAATTCAACCCTTGTTGAATGATCCCTCGATTAGTGAGATTATGGTGTGCGGTCCGAATCAGGTTTATGTGGAGCGCAGGGGAGAATTACTCGATACCAAAATAAAATTCGATGATGATGAACATGTCCTGCGGATCATTGACCGAATTTTGCACCCGTTAGGGCGTCAGGTCAATCGCGACAATCCCATTGCCGATGCTCGATTGCCAGATGGATCACGGGTCAATGTGGCGATCCCGCCGGTTGTCATTGACGGTCCGGCAATTACCATTCGAAAATTCTTATCAAACTTCTTTACTGCCGACCAATTTGTGGAGATGAATTCAATGACCGCGCACATGGTGGATTTTCTAAAAGCCTGTGTGGTGGCGCGGCTGAATATTCTCATCACGGGTAATACCAGCTCAGGGAAAACGACCCTGCTCAATATCCTCACCGGATTCATCCCAGGGGACGAGCGCATCATCACCATTGAAGATGCCGCCGAGTTACAGTTACGTCAGAAATATACCGTCCGCATGGAGACCAAAATGCCCAATGTGGATGGCACTGGAGCGGTGACACCGCGTGACCTGGTGAGGAATGCCCTGCGCATGCGGCCCGACCGCATTGTGGTTGGGGAGGTGCGCAGTGGCGAGGCCCTGGATATGCTGCAGGCAATGAATACAGGGCATGAGGGGTCTCTAACAACTTTGCACGCCAACTCACCGCGCGATGCGATCTCGCGCCTGGAGACTATGGCAATGATGGCCGGGTTGGAAATTCCCTTGCAGGCCATTCGTAAACAAATTGTCTCGGCGGTGGATTTAATCGTCCACATGCAGCGCATGACCGATGGCTCTCGTAAGGTTGTGCGCGTGAGCGAGTTGCCTCGAATGGAGGGGGATGTTGCTACCCTGTCGGATATTTTTGTGTTCGAACAAACGGGCACCAGCCCAGAAGGTGAAGTATTGGGTGAAATGCGTGCTACCGGGTTGCGTCCAATATTTACGCCCCGCCTGGAAGTGGCCGGTTTTAAATTGGGTGGAGAGATCTTTGGCGCTTAGTCGGCAAACTTTAAGTAGTGGCCGAATATGAGGAGAACCGATGAACGATTCAGATGTCAAGCCCTTTAACTTCGACGATAACCAGGCTTTGAAAACCTACCTCATGGATGTAGTAACACAGCAGATTGAGCGTTTCCCGCCCTCATCGGCAGAGTATCGTAACAAGATCGCTGAATGGGTCGCCAGAGCGCTGGCCGGAACCAGTCATGCACTGCGTTCCGATATGCAAAATCAGATTATCGGGGAAGTTCTGGCAGAGTTGGTTGGGTATGGCCCTCTTCAGCCGTTACTCGAAGACCCAACCATTAATGAGGTCATGGTTTATGGTCCTAATCAGGTTTATATTGAACGCGAGGGACGATTGTACGATACAGGAATTCAATTTGAAGATGAAGCCCACGTAATTCGAGTGATCAATCGCATGCTGCATCCCGTTGGCCGTCAGGTGAGTATCGACAGCCCAGCGGCGGATGCGCGCCTTCCAGACGGTTCCCGTGTCCATGTGGTGATCCCGCCGGTTTCGGTAGATGGCCCCTCGATTACCGTCCGCCGCTTTTTGAAAACTGATTTCACCATTGAGCATTTTATTCAGCGTAAATCGTTGACACAGCAAATGGCCGATTTTCTCGGCGCATGTGTGGCCGCGCGTCGTAATATCCTTATCAGTGGAAATACCAGTTCTGGCAAGACAACCCTGCTTAATATTTTGTCGGGCTTTATCCCTGGCGGTGAACGCATCATCACCATTGAAGACGCCGCCGAATTGCAACTCCAACAAAAATATACCGTTCGATTGGAGACAAAACCCCCCGATACGGATGGCCGTGGCGCCATGACCACGCGTGATTTGGTACGCAATGCTTTGCGCATGCGTCCCGACCGGATGGTGATTGGTGAGGTGCGCGGCGAAGAAGCATTAGATCTACTCCAGGCGATGAATACCGGCCATGATGGTTCCTTAACCACACTGCACGCCAACTCACCGCGTGATGCAATTTCCCGCCTGGAAACGACCGCATTAATGGCAGGTATCGAAATTCCACTGCTGGCTTTGCGTCATCAAATTGCTTCGGCATTAGACATCATCGTTCATATGGATAGATTATCGGATGGAAGTCGCAAGGTGATGTTTATAACCGAAGTGATGCGCATGGAAGGGGAGATGGTCACGCTAGTTGATATATTCCGTTTTGATACATCCGGTGTGGATGCACAAGGGCGAGTGCAGGGAACTTTCAAAGCCACCGGGTTACGACCAACGTTCATGCACGAGTTAGAAAAAGCGGGCCAACGATTGCGCGGCGATGTTTTCTGGTCGAAATCCTGATCACTCTTTTATTGGCAGACACAGGCATTCGTGGTATCCTTCCGGCCTGTTGTTGCCGCTGGGGGCTGACACCCCCTGGTTATGTTGCAAAAGGAGTGAAATCATGAAAAAAACTTATTCGAAATCAGGTACGACGTGCCGGGTGACCTTTGAACTTCCCGCCGAAGTTGGTGCAAAAAGCGTCAGTGTAGTCGGTGAGTTCAACGCTTGGGATAAAGACGCCCATCCGTTGACTCTTCGCAAAGATGGGCGGTTTTCTCGCACACTTCATTTTGATGCCGGGAAATCCTATCGCTTCCGTTATTGGGTTGATGCGGCGCGTTGGGAAAATGACTGGAAAGCTGATCAGTACCTTCCCAATGAATTTGGCACAGAAGATTCCATTGTCACAACTTGAATTCTATCTACACAGATGAGAATTCGTAACAAAACAAAAAGGGCTGTAGCAATGTTTGCTGCGGCTCTTTTTGTTTTGCAACTCGTAGGCGTTGTTTTCGTATGGTATACCGTGTATATTGGCAACTACTATAGCCTTCAGGCAACTGAGACTGGAGCTGGTAGTTACACGTATTGAAAAATACGCCCTTTATGGAGGTGCAAAAATGAATAAAGGAACAAGATCGAGTCTGGCCTTTGGATTGCTGTTAATCCTCATCGGTGGCTGGTTCTTGGCCGCGCAGCTGATGCCAGAACTGGGGTGGTTTTGGGATATTCTCTCCTGGCCGATGATCGTTGTGGGGGTTGGTGTGTTATTGTTGCTTTTAGGGCTAATTCTCGGTGCGCCAGGGATGGCGATTCCTGCCTGCATTGTTGGCGGTATTGGCGGCTTGCTCTATTGGCAGAACGCGACCAATAGCTGGGAGAGTTGGGCTTACGCCTGGACGTTGATCCCCGGCTTTGTGGGTGTCGGGCTGATGCTGGCCGCGTTACTGGGGGAAGGTGGTAAGGAGAGTTTTCGCGTAGGGGCCTGGATGACCTTCATCAGCCTGTTGGTATTTGCAGTCATCGGTTCGATCCTGGGCGCGAATGTGTTGGGCATCTACTGGCCGGTGCTGTTGATCGCGCTGGGCGTCTGGATTTTACTTCAGCCGCTATTTCGTCGGACGAAGAAATCACCCTCGGAGATTGGAGAATAAGCATGAAGCGTCCGAATATCTTCTGGGGATTGGTATTTGTCGTCATTGGCGGCCTTTTATTGCTGGGAAACTTTGGTTTATTCCGCTTCAATTGGAATATTCTCTGGCCTTCACTCGTTATCCTTTTGGGGGCTTGGATTTTGTGGCAAAGCCAACTTGACGGGGGCGAATTGGAAAGCGAGACCGCTTCTTGCGCGCTCGAAGGCGCCACAGAGGCGCATCTTACTCTTCGTCATGGTGCCGGTGAGTTGCGCGTGAATGGGGGCGCCTCCAATGATGAGTTGTTCTCCGGAACATTTCATGGCGGCCTGACGCAAGAAGTCCAGCGCAGCGGCGCTCATTTGGATGCCACACTAAAGGTCCCTCACCAGGGTATGCCCTATGTGGTGATGCCCTGGTTGTGGGGGCAGGGCAACCGCATTCGTTGGGATATAGCAATCAACGAGCAAATTCCTGTTCGAGTTGCGTTGCATAGCGGGGCAAACGATGCCCGCCTCGACCTTAGCAGAACTCAAGTGGCCGGTCTAGAATTGCACACCGGAGCCAGCGCTACCGAAATCGTGCTTCCTGAAAAAGTTGCTCTGACTCAAGTAAAAATCGAAGCTGGAGCCGCATCGGTGAAGTTGCTTATTCCCCCCGGCGTCGCTGCCAGAATGGAAGTAGACGGCGGTCTGTTGGATGTAGATGTCGATACAGAGCGATTCCCGAAATCGGGCAAAATTTATCAATCCCCTGAGTATGAGACCGCACCATACAAAGTCGATATCAAGATTGACGCCGGAGCTGGCTCAATCTCTCTACACTGAATCTCAGGAGTCTCGAACATGAAAATCAATCAACGCTTTCTTTGGGGCGGCCTGCTCATTTTAGCAGGCGGCTTGTTCCTGTTTCAGAACCTGGGCCTGATTCCCAGCGCCTGGAGTGTCATTTGGGCATTGTTCTTTGCCGCAGCAGGGTGTGTTTTCTTGTATGCTTATCTCACCGATCGTTCGCAGTGGTGGCCGCTCATTCCAGGCATTAGCTTACTAGGGCTGGCTGCCCTGATCTTCATCGACCAGCTATTGCCCGGTATTGATGGTAGTTGGAGTGGCAGCATTTTCCTTGGGGGCATTGCACTTGCATTCTGGTTAGTGTTTATCACGCATCGCCAAAATTGGTGGGCACTTATTCCCGCAGGAGTCTTGAGTACCCTGGCGGCAATCACGTTGCTTGATTCGTTCGTAGACGATACGGGATTTATGTTTTTCTTGGGCCTAGGCCTGACCTTTGCACTCGTTGGCGCAATACCAACGCCCGCAGGTCGCATGAGTTGGGCTTTCATTCCCGCGGTTGTCCTGATTATTCTGGCGATATTTACCTCCCCAACGCTGCTGCCTCTGATCAATTATATTTGGCCGGTAGCGCTGATTCTGTTGGGTGGGTATTTCATTATCCGCAATTTACGGTAGAAGTAAAAAATGGAAAGAAAACTGTATCGCAGCCGTTCAGATCGTATGCTAGGGGGCGTATGCGGTGGCCTGGGCGAATTCTTGGGCCTTGATTCAACCGTGATCCGCCTGGTTTTATTCTTGTTAATCTTTGGCGGAGGGGTTGGCTTTTGGGTGTACTTGGTGATGTGGATCCTCATTCCTGAGCAGGGGGCGGAAACTCCAGGCGATTTTGGGGAGCGCATGCGCGTAGTTGGAGATGATTTCGTCAGCGCGGTCAATACACCGCATCCGAAGGCGGGTCTCATCATTGGGAGTGGGATCATCATCCTGGGGGTTGTGTGGCTCATCGAATCTTTGGGGATATCCTGGCTTTGGTGGATGGACTTTAACATCCTATGGCCGGGTTTACTCATCCTGGCAGGGATTGTTGTAATCTTTCGCTGGCGATCATAAAGGAATAACATCATGGCAAGAAAACGCGAGAAACCTTATCAGCATCGAGGTATGGTATGGCCGATTATTCTCATCCTGGTTGGTGTTGTATATTTGTTGAATAATCTTGGCCTAATCGACGCGCCAACCTGGCAGTCTATCTGGCAATTGTGGCCGGTCATTTTCTTAGCCATTGGCCTCGATTCCCTGATCCGGCGCAAAGAAATCGCCGGGCCAGTCTTTATGTTTGGTTTAGGGACGGTCTTTTTGCTGAACAATTTGGGCTGGCTGACCTGGGATGCCTGGAACACATTATGGCGGTTGTGGCCGTTGATGATTATTGCCATTGGCTTAGAGATTATGTTTGGGCGGCGCTGGTTGTGGCTGTCAGCATTGAGTGTGCTGTTCATAGTTGCAGCCCTTCTAGGAATGTTCTGGGTAGTGGGGGTGGGGCTTAGCCCCTTGAGTGGACAACCGGTTGCTCACGAAGCAATCTATCAGGCACTCGACGATGATGCCCGCCAGGCCGACATAGCCATTGCTCCTTCGGTGGGCGATTTACGCATCGAAGAGAGTGGCGACAAAACAGCCCTAATCTCTGGTGAAGTCAGTATTGGGCATTGGCAGGAAGCCTGGATCGATTATCGCCTGACAGACTCTCTTGCGCAATACTCCCTGCGCAGCCGCAATCTGGCGCCGTTTCCTGGTAATGCCTGGCGGTGGCAATTGGGCCTTACCCGCGCTATTCCTTTAGCATTGGATGTTGCCATGGGGGCAGGTGATATGCAGCTCGATCTCGCTGATTTATCGCTGGCAGATTTGGAAGTCAGCCAGGGTGTTGGTGATCTTACAATTATTTTGCCCGATGAGGCTGCCTATCGCGGCGATATCAGTCAGGCCGTTGGGCAGCTTGTGATCGTGGTTCCAAAGGATGCAGCCGTGCGCCTTGAAATCAGTCGGGCGATCTCGGCGTTATCTTTGCCTGCCGGTTTTGAGAAGCTTAACGATGATTACTACTCACCCGGGTTTGATGCTGCCGAATTGCAAATCGATTTGGATGTCAGTCAGGCTATTGGGAATATTATTGTCGAATACCAAAAGTAATCGGGCTTACCCTGCGCAAGGGCATAAGCCCCAAGTAATTAATCACAATGATGAAAAACGATAGGGGCTCCGGCCTTGATCCATCTGAAATTGTTGTACTGATTTCGGCTGATACGGAATGGGATATTGTTCGAGAGCATTTTCCCAATACGGCGCTTCAGGAATCTCCTTTCGGGAATTGGTTTACTGCCAATGTAGGCGCGCCAACCCAAACTTCAGGTGTGATCTTCCTGCACGGGGGTTGGGGGAAAATATCGGCTGCCGCTTCAGCGCAATATGCCGTTGACTGCTGGAATCCTGGTGTTCTTATTAATCTTGGAACATGCGGCGGCTTCGCGGGGAAAATTCAACAGAATGAGATAATTCTCGTTGAGAAAACCGTTGTCTATGACATTATCGAACTCATGGGCGATCAGGATGACCATATTTCTCACTATACAACAGAAATTGATTTGACGTGGTTGAAAGATTCGCTGCCGCATGAAGTCCACCGCACGGTGATGGTTTCTGGTGACCGTGATTTGCTGGTGGATGAGATCTCGAAGCTAAGCGTGGATTATGGCGCGGTGGTTGGCGATTGGGAAAGCGGCGCGATTGCCTGGGTGGCAGCCCGCAATGGTGTGCGCTGCTTGATCTTGCGGGGCGTAACGGATATTGTGGGAGAGGCGGGCAGCCAGGCGTATGGGAATTTCGAGTTCTTTCGGGAGGAAACGCGCAAGGTGATGTCACGGTTATTAGGGACGCTGCCCGATTGGCTAGCTCAGTTGTGATTATTTGCCCTTGGTAGGCTTGGGGAGCAGGCCGTGTTCACAAATCCTGGATTTCCATAGGCGAGGTGAGAAAAACCGGTTTTAGCTGCCGCAAATGAGAGATCGTTAAATCTATAAAGCTCTATGGTAAGATAAGAACGGCAAGCTCCCATATCTTGGGAACTTGCACTATTGGATAGGGACTGTTATTTTGTCGAATCCGAACACCTGGCGGAGAACTTGAGCTAAGCTGGACTTTATCCATTTGAACATTAACAAAAAATAGGGTAAGCTACAACATTT
>CAYFMI010000015.1:0-61650 GCA_964344175.1 uncultured Anaerolineales bacterium | reverse complement strand
TACTCATTGACGCCCCGTTTTTTCGGGGCATCAGGCGCATGGAGTCCTACCCTCCTGAAAGGGTTTGATCCATTCGCCTTCGAGGGTGGTCATCGCCGGAGCCTGACACTGCGGGCAACGATGCTCCGGCAGGTATTGGATGTCCTCGACCCGCAGGGCGAGACGATTATGCTTCTGTAGTTTCTGTTTCATGGGGTTTCACTCCTTTGCGTCCTTCAACTCGCCAAAACCGCCGCAGACCGGGCAGGGACAGCCTTCGTCTTCCAGCCAGCCCTCGCCATCGCAAGATGGGCAGATGTCACCCGGTTCGACAGGGGTATCAACCACCATCTGATCCGGCCAGAGGATGTATTCTTCGGGAAGAGCCTCGATGATACGCATTTTGGCCTCCTAGAAATCTTTGGGAAAACCAATGGTGATGACAGGCTCCCCCTGATCGCCGGGGCCGACATCGGCCAGCAGCTTCAGCACGCGCCTGCGTAGGCGGCGATCCCCCGGCTCACATTCAGCCAGGTGGATCTCGTACGCAACGCGGCTGCTCGAACTTTTTCGTCCAGCCATGGCTGCCATGAAGAGCACATCCCACAGGCGGCCGTCATACGACTGGCCGTGGTTGCGCTCGGTTTCGTTGGGGGTCAGCGTGGCGTAAAGGGTTTGCGAGATAGCCGTCGGGAAGCGGAAACCGGCTTCGGCCGCCATTTCGGAGACATTCACCAGCACGCCGTCTTCGAGCGCCTGGGCGCGGGTGTATGCGAAGATGACCTCCGCGTCATCCCACGCGCCGTCACGGACTTGATATGGCTTGCAGCGCTCGTGCAGCACATTGCCGTCAAAGCCGAGATTGCGCTCCTTGAGCGACACCCAGCGGCCTTGCCCGATGATCAGATGATCCAGCAGCGAGACATCCAGCAGCTTGCCCGCCTCGACGATTGCGCGGGTGATGGCGATATCATCGGGGCTTGGCGTCGGGTCACCGGACGGGTGATTATGGGCTACGATGATGGCGGGGGCATTACGGCGAACGGCGGGGCGCAGCACTTCGGCCACCCGCACCTGGGCCTGGTTGACGCTTCCGTGATAAACCTCGGCGATCTCCAAGAGCCGGTTGCGGGTGTTCAAGACCAGCACGCGCAGGTGTTCCTGCTCCAGGGCGCTCATCTCGTACTGCACCAAAGCAGCGGCATCCGCCGGGCTGTGGATGGCCGGGGGTTGTTCAGGGACGTGCATCGCCAAACGCTTGCCCAGCGTCAGGGCGGCCTTCAGGCGCGCCGCCGTGCTCTGGCCGATACCCGGCAGGTCGCTGATCTCGCTGATATGGGCGCGCTGCAGGCCATCGATATCGCCAAAGCTCGAAAGCAGGTTTTCGGCGATCTCGATCTGCTGCGGGCCGCCCACCACCGCGGCCAGGAGTTCGAGCAAATTGCAGGCATCGGCATCCTGGGCTACGCGGGTTGCGGGCTGCTCGCGCAGCGGGCGCAGCTTCAGTTTGGGCGGAGCGTAGGGCTGCTGGACATCCAGGCCCAGCGGGAGAGAAGGGTTCATGATCGTCTGTCCTTTCTGTTGGTTGTGCAGGGGACAGACGAAGCCCCTTGGCAGGGGGCGTGTCGTCCATCCCCTGCGAGGGGAAATTGGGGTTTCTGTTCAGGCGTATGGGGTGTACCCGTCCGGCCAGATAGGTTGATAGTCGCCGGAGACGAGATCGTCCCGGCGCATACCCGGGTAGATCAGCTGGCCGCGCGCATCATATACCGGCGGGAACAGCCAGGGACTCTCCCGAAGCTGTCTGGCCAGCACGTGGATGACGTGATATTCCCAGTAATGGGCGCTGCCGCCGATCGCACAGCGCCAGCCCGCGCCGCGTTTAGGGCTGCTCAGGCTGGCATCGTAGCTGGCTTTCTCGCCGCAGATTGGGCATTCTGCCGGAGCCACGGGGAAATATCCCAGGGGGGGATCGGGGGTACGCTCGCCGCCATCACGCAGATAACTTGCCACAGCAGCGACGGCGGGGCAGTCGGCTCCCAAATAGCAGGCGCAGCGTTTATGCTTGTCCACGCGGTGATGCTGCGGGCGCACGTCCGGCCCAAAGTCGACCGCGTAGAAGTATCCGCTGACCGAGACAAGGGGCTGGTCGGCGCTGCTCTGCAGGAGCGTGGCCGCGTTTTGGAAGTTCACGATTTGGGGTTGAGCCATATCCATCACCTCGCTTTCGGACGAAGACTGCGGTTGGGTAGTACGGTTTCTGTTATTGTGCATAGGCGTCCTCCTTTTCTTAGTCGGGTGATCGGAGTGGTCGGTTGGTCGTGTGGTCAGGTTGTCTAATGGCACTCAACCTATCTGGGAAAGAATGCTGAACCATTTGACCCAACCGACTACCCGACGAAGGGACTACTTGACTAGCGGAACCCATCGGCTGCCAGGCTGGAAATGCCATCGGCCTGCACGCGGAGACGCGCCCCGGTGAGCACCAGGCGAGAGCCATCGCGGGCGGCATACGGGGAGACGCGCAGGAGCTGCAAGACATCTGCGCCCCGCAGCGAAATCCCATCCGCACCCACGGCAGGCACCGCCTGGATGACCGGTTCCGCGGTCACGAAGTGGGCTTTGCTGGATGCGCTGCTAATTTGCAAGCCTTGCTGCGAAGTTTCGTTCAACTCAATCTCGCCTTGCAGGGTCTTGGCAAACTCGACCAGCGTGGCCGCGTTGACCGCCAGGTCGCCGAGTTTCTCGATCTGGGCCGGGGCATAGCCGGTGATGGCGTATTCGCCGTTGAAGCAGGTCAGGCGCAGCCCCTGAGCAGGGATGGCCTCCAGGCGCGCCAGGGAATATGCGGGGTACAGGCCGCGCGCATGGCTGGCGCGGGTCACCACCTGCAAAACCTGGTTGAGCGCATCGGCTTGGATTTTCAGTTTCATATCGTTCCTCGCTTTCTGTTAGGGGATTTGCACCGCGGAGCGCGCAGAGAACGCGGAGAAAATAGCTCGCTCAATGATCTCTGCGGCTCTGCGGTGAACAAATCGGTTTTTATTTGGGGGGGATAGCGTTTACCGCTCTTTAGAAGGGGATGTCATCATCCTGAACGATCACGCCGCCAGTTTCGGCTTTGCGGCCTTCGCCCGCGCGGCCCAGGAAGACGATCTCCTTGACGGTGACATCGTAGGAAGCGCCTGGCGTACCATCCTGGCGGTTCCAAATGCGCGGACCGCCGGTATCGGCATCCGGGGTCAACCGGGCTTTGATAAACACCCGGCTGCCGCGCTGCAGATACTGGTTGCAGTTCTCGGCATGGCGGCCCCAGGCGGTGACGTTGAACCAGGTGGCTTCCTCGATCAGCGCGCCTTCGCCGCTCTTGTATTTACGGTTGGTGGCCACCGACATGCGGGTGCAGGCCTGCCCGGAGGGGGTATAGTTCATCTCCGGGTCGCGCCCCAGATTGCCCACGATGGTGAGTTCGTTGAATGACATGCTTACTGCGCTCCTTTGTTCTGTGATTGGGTTGGGTTGTATGCCTGATCGACCAGACGGCGGGCGGCGGTTGTGGCGGCGACTTCGCCAGCTTCATCCGGTGGGAAGGTATCGAGCAGGGTTTCCCGGCGGGTGTGGAAGTTGTAGAAGACCAGCACAAAGCGTTCTCGCTCGCGGCGTACTGTCCAGCGTCCCTGACCTTGATGGGGGAAATAGACCGGCGTGAGACCGGCATCCCACTCTCCGTTGATGGGAAAGGGGACGCCCCAGAGTTCCTGGTGGGTGGGGATCGGTTCCATGTCCGACTCCTATGCCGCCACCGGCAGCTCTGCAAGAAGCAGCTTCGCCCCGGCTTTGGCTTGCTGGCCGGCCTGGTCTTCCGCTTGATATTTCTCGGAAACCAGGTATTCCAGCACCTTGGGGCCGATCTCGATCTCAGCCACCTGGCCCAGGGTCATCGCCAAGAGTTCAGGATGATCCGGGGTGCCGATGGGACAGGCGATGGCTTTGGCTTCTGCTGCGTTCTGGGGTAGTTTGACCTGGGTAGCCGGCGGACGGTGTCCATTGCCGTTTCCGTTGCCATTGCCATTGCGTTGAACCATATTGCCGGCAACCCGCTTGTCATAGAGTTGATTGCCAAACGGGTCACCGAACTGGCGTAGGCAGCGTTTCAGGCAGTCGGTCGCTGCGCCGGCCATGGCCGTATCGATGGCTTCCGGCGTGTCGCCGGTGAAGGTGACGCGGCCGACATCCGAATGGACAACCTTTTCGCTATCCAGGGTGATCTCCGCCCAGCCGGAAACGTAGACGATCCCGGCTCTGCGGGTGACAATCTGGCCGCTTTCGGCGTCAACCACAGGTATGCGCTCCTTCTTGGCTTTGTCCCAATAGGTGACGACCTGTTCCCAGACCATCACCTGGGGCGTACCCATCAGGTGAAACGACCAGCGGTAGTTGAAAATCTGGTTGGCGGTTTCGATGGCGGTATACCCGGGGATATATGGCACAGGTTTGCCTTCGCTGCCCTTGCGCTGCTTGACGCGAGCTTTGTCCAAAGGGTGGCTCAGCAAGGTGATGATTTCGTCGGCGGAATGCGGGCGGCCAATCCCTTCAAGAGGGGATGCTGCGCTCATGATCGTTGCCTCCTTTTCTGTGGGGTTCTGTTGGGGGTTGTATCCATGTAATGTGGGCAGGCGGTGTCTTTTTCAAGCGCATTGCCAACCTGCTTCGGATAGAGATAGCCGGCTTGCAGCCGTTCTCTTTCTGTCATTCGTCCTCCTTCTCCTATTTGGAATATTGCTACGCACGTGCAGTTCGCCCGGTAGATCCCTTTGATCACCTGCGGTGTCAGGTCAGGCCCCTTCGTCAAGCACTTCAACAAGCTCAGGGCAGGCTCCTTCGACTACCTTTGGTGTCAGGACAAGTATTCGATATATCTGGGAAAGCCGGGGAAACGGATCACACAATCAACAGTTCTGCATAAACAGAGCCGTGATCAACCAAAGAAATGAGGGATGATTGCAGACTGGCAAGCGGAATCGATGAATACGTTCACCGAAATTGATTCGCTTGCCAGTGATGTCGATGAGGGGAGGACAGTCCCCATCAATAAAAGATTTGAGTAGTTCTGTTGGATATTGACCTTCAGCAGCAACACTGCTTCGGGCGGTATGGCAAGGTGCAAATCACTGAAACAAAAAAAGCACGGAAGAGGGCATCCATCTCCTGAAAGGGGAGATTGCTGGAATGCTTCTTCCGTGCAGTTTTCGCTTTGAAGATAGCGGTCTTACGATTATGGCCTGCGGCCGGGAAAAGATGCGTTACAAGTTCTGTTAGGAAAAATCGATGTGCTGGTGAGTTCTGTTGTTTGGCGAAAAGATCCGATCAGGCTTCGATCAAGGATGCCAGATCGACACCGGGTTGTACGCGAGCGTCTCCGGCGGGAAGCGGCGTGTCTGCCGGCTTAGATTTGCCCGCGCGCGGCTTGCGCTCCTTGATTTGGGCAGCCATTTTCTCCTGGTTTTCAGCCTTGAGATCGCTGATGATGTTGATTTGCGAAGCCAGGATTTGCGTCGTCGGGCGCACGATCAACTGGTCGGCCAGGGCATCCGGTAGTTCAGCCTCGATGCCGGCCTTTTCGAGCACGCGGCGCAGAGGTTCGTAGATGTCGCGCCCCCAGATGCTGCCCGATACCCGGATCAGCGTTCCCTGGGAGAGCGCTTCCCCGTCCAAGGCCAGATCAGGCGCGGCCTGAACAGTGACATAATCCGAATTGACCTGGCGGCCGCGTTGCGGGCGGTGGCTGGCCAGGCGCAGATATTGCCGGCTTTTATATTGCCACTGGCTGACGATGTGTCCTTCGATGGTGACTTGGTTCTGCATAGCGATTCCTTTCTGTGTAGTGAGTTGCCAAAGGCAGCCCTTCGGGAAAACAAAAACGCCGCACGTCCAGCGGGAATGCTGCAAACGTGCGGCGTATCTATCAAACGAATGAGGTTGTGCTATTCAGTTGTTTTTCTGTTGACTGAGAATAGTTTATCGTAGTTTTTCTTGGGTGGCAACTCTCAAATTGGTAAGGTGATCCAGTCGGGACAAGGCCAGATTTTGATGCTTCTAATGTTTTTACCAGATGGGGAGCATTTTTTTGCTCACGGGTAAGTGTCAATATAGCAGGGCTATATTGACACTTATGATATAATATGTCAATAACTGACATCCGAATTGACACTTCGAAAGATACGATGAACCCTGCTGAATTCACAAACTCTAGTTCAGGCCGCATGATCCATACTCGTAAGGGATATTGGGCTTTCGTACCCGCTCCCCTGCCGCCAAAAATCGAATGGTCGGCAGGTATCATGGCCATTCTCTCGGAAGCGGATCGCGCCCTGATCCAGTTAGCCGAGGTAGGAAAAACATTTCCAAATCCGCATGTGATGGTGAAACCGTTTGTGCGCCATGAAGCGGTGCTGTCGTCGCGCATCGAGGGCACGCGTACGACATTAGATGAATTGTATGCCTATGAAGCGGTGCAGTTATCCTTTTTGGAACCTGGATCAGATGCGCAAGAAGTTCACAATTATGTTCGGGCATTAGAATATGGATTGGAGCGATTGGCGACCTTACCCGTCAGCTTGCGATTGATTCGCGAACTCCATGAACATTTGATGGCGAGTGTGCGCGGTGAACACTGGTATCCGGGGGAGTTTCGCAGAAGCCAAAACTGGATTGGCTCCCCTGGGGCGACCATCGAAACCGCAACCTATGTGCCTCCCCCCGTGGAAGAAATGCTCACAGCCTTGGATCAATTCGAGAAATTTATTCATCTTCCGTCCGAATTACCCCCCTTGGTCCGGCTGGCATTCATCCATTACCAGTTCGAGGCCATCCACCCTTTTCTTGATGGAAATGGGCGTGTAGGTCGGCTGCTGATCGCGCTCTTGCTCTGTGAATGGGGACTATTACCTCAACCGCTGCTCTATCTGAGCGCGTATTTTGAAGCCAACCGGCAGGCGTATTATCAACATTTACTGGCTGTGAGCAAGAAAGGAGATTGGGAAGACTGGCTGCGTTTTTTCTTGATAGGTGTGCGCGATCAATCCCTGGATGCCAAACAGCGCGTCCATGCGCTGCTCGCATTGCGGACACAATATCAGCAACAGCTAAAGCAGGAACGCGCCTTCGACCGCTTGATACAGGTGATTGACTTCCTGTTGGGACAGCCCATTACAACGGTTCGGCAAATCGAAGCCGGCATTGGCGTGAGCGATTACAAAGTGGCCCAGCGCTATGTGAATAAACTGGTTCAGCTTGGTATCCTGCGCGAGATTACCGGGATGGGGCGCAATCGCATCTTCCGTGCAGACGAGATTTTGCGTGCCATGGGTTCGATATGAGCAGACTCCCGAAAATTGAGTCTTGAAATTCATGGATAATCTGCGATAATTAAAGTGTCCTGCTCAGGGTGCCCCCCTCACTCTGGGTGGGATTTTTTGGGGCTAATTCAAGCAGACCAACATCCCGAAAACCATTATGGACTTGATCATCACAGACCTCGAAGGCACGCTAACCACTGGATCGAGTTGGCGCGGCTTTCGCACCTATTTCAACGCGCATTACAGCCCGCTGGCCTATAACCTGTTCTTCGCCCGTTTCCTGCCGCGCTTTCTACTAATGAAAATGGGCTTGCTCAACCGACAAAAGACGATGACGGCCTGGATGAAAGCCGAGATTGGGCTGATGCAGGGGATGCCGATCGGCGAGATCAATGCTATGGCAGAGACGGTCGTCTATCAGGCGATGTGGCCCAAATGCCGTTCGGATGTGCTATCTGAATTGGAGAAAAAACGGCTTGCAGGGGCGCAAGTTGTGGTGGTCTCCAGCGCTTATCAGCCTATCGTGGAAGCCTTTGCCCGGAAACTGGGTGCTCGAGCTATCGGCACGCAAGTGATCTACGAGGACGGCCGGCTCAAAGGGATTGAGTTACCTGTCAATGCTTATCAACACAAAGTCGAAAAAGTGCGCGCGCTATTTCCCACATCCCGTATCATCGTTGCTTACGGCGATACGCTTTCCGACCTGCCGATGATGGAAATGAGCGATATGCCAGTTGCTGTATATCCTGACAAAAAGCTGCTGCGCGTCGCCGGAGAGCGGGGATGGCGCATACTGCCAGCCAGTTACCACTAGCAGTAGTTATGAATCGATATCTGCTCAAAACACAGCCACGGTATTTGCCAATGTCTTTTGGGCAATCTCCATCATCGGCTTCATTACGGTAGCCTTGTTTTTCTTGGGGATGCTGGATCCGGGGGAGCTGTGGCTAGGGATCGCCATCGCGTCCGCTAGCATTGCGACTCTCGGTATTCTGCTTTTATCGGCACTAGGCCAATGTTCAACATCCTGGCTGCGCTTTCCGTGAACGGCTTGGTTCTGGTCACCCAGCTCTGGCTGCACTGGCCTCCTCAGACATAGTAACCTGCTTTGGGGAAATACAAGGAGCAAGATTACCTGTTGATAGAGCAATATCGAGATGCTTCCAATTGATCTGTTCGTTATACCGGTTCAACATTGAAAAGGCGTGAAGAAGGAACAGCCTACCCTTATGCTATGATATACTAATTTATTAAGAATTATCCTCGCTCAGTTACTCCCTCAGCGAGGAGTGGCCTCAGCGTTGTGGGGATACTTCGGCGTTTTTGTCCTACCGAAGAGGTTCACTTGACGCCAGGGGAGTTTCAAATGGCAAGACATTATGGCTGATATTCAGCATTCTGATATCCCAGAGCAAGGGCAGATCGTTATAGTTCGCCAACGGCGTTATGTCGTGGCCGATGTTCAGGCGAGTAGTTTGCCATCTAGCCCACTATACCAATCTTTAAACGGTGAGCAACACTTGGTCACGTTGTCTTCGATTGAAGACGATGGCCTGGGCGAAACGCTGCAAGTTATCTGGGAACTAGAGCCGGGGGTCAGCATTGACGACAAAGTGGGATTACCGGAAGTCAAAGGATTCGATCAGCCAGAACGCTGGGATGCGGTGTCTTCAGCAGATATGCGCATTTTACAAGCACCCTTCCGCAGTGGGATCGAAATCGAGGATTATCAACTGGATCCCCTGGTACGGGCAGTGCAAATGCCTCGGGTAAATTTGCTAATCGCTGACGATGTAGGATTGGGGAAGACCATCGAAGCCGGTCTGGTGATCCAGGAATTAATTGTGCGAGGAAGGGCGCGCACGGTTTTGGTGGTCTGCCCGGCAGGATTGCAGATTCACTGGCGTGACCAGATGCGGGATAAGTTCGGTCTTGAATTCCGCATTGTTGATAGCGACTTGATGCAACAGCTACGCCGCAGTCGGGGAATCCATGTCAATCCCTGGACACACTTCCCTCGCCTGATCACATCGATAGATTTCATCAAGCGTGATCGTCCCATGCGCTTATTCCGTGAGACTCTGCCCACCGAAGTAACCTACCCGCGCCGCTACGATATCCTGGTATTGGATGAAGCACATAACGTAGCACCATCCGGAGCAGGGAATTACGCGGTGGATTCTCAACGCACCCAGGCAATACGGATGATTTCTCCTCATTTCGAGCACAATCTATTCCTGACGGCCACTCCCCACAACGGGTATTTGGAAAGCTTTACAGCCTTGCTTGAACTATTAGATGACCAACGTTTCGCCCGGGGATTGTACCCAGACAGTCGGCAGCTCGAAGCCGTGATGGTGCGGCGCTTGAAATCCGAATTAGTTGATTGGTCAGGTGAACCACGATATAAAAAACGCATACTGGATGTGATCGAAGTCGCCTATACCGAAGAGGAGCGGCAAGTTCACCGTTGGTTGAGGGAATATACAGCACTGCGCCTGAAGAATGCCAAAACCCAAGAAGAACGATTTGGAGCGGAATTTGTACTCAAATTGCTGAAGAAGCGCCTGTTTTCTTCTCCGGCCAGTTTTGAAACAACCCTGTCAAAGCACATTGATACGTTAAAGAAGGTCGCTCAACCTGCCGAAACAAAGCCAAAATCAACAGCGATCACCATCCTCCGGCGGCAAATCGCCCAGGTGGGTGAAGAGTATGCGGATGATGAACGTCAGGAGGGAGCCACAGCAAGCGCAGTTGATACTGCCAGCCGAGTCTTCGATCAACTTGCCCCGAGAGAACATGAGCTGCTGGCAAAGATGCAGGATTGGGCTAGTGGCGCGTCATTCCGCCCGGACAGCAAAGCCAGAGCACTGATCCAGTGGTTGAAGTCTACCCTGATGACTTCGGATGGAGAATGGGGTGACGAGAGGGTGATCATTTTTACCGAGTACCTGACAACCCTGAGCTGGCTGCAGACGCTTTTTGCCGCGGAAGGCTTGACCCAGGGAGATCGCCTGATGGTGCTATACGGCGGTATGGACACCGACCAGCGCGAGCGTATCAAAGCCGCTTTCCAGGCCAGCCCTGATCACAGTCCCGTGCGGATCTTATTAGCTACGGACGCGGCTTCAGAGGGGATTGATTTGCAGAACTATTGTCACCGCCTAATCCACTGTGAAATTCCCTGGAATCCCAATCGCATGGAGCAGCGCAATGGGCGCATTGATCGCCATGGGCAGCAACATTCTCCGCTGATCTATCACTTTGTCACTCAAGGGTTTCAAAATAACGTCGAGGCACGAGCAGTTCCAAAAGAAGAATTGGAAGCTGATTTGGAATTCCTGATGCACGCAGCCAGAAAGGTGGAGCATATCCGAGAAGATCTGGGTAAAGTAGGGCCAGTGATCGCTCATCAAGTCGAAGAAGCCATGCTGGGCAGGCGCAGCCGGCTGGACACGCAACTGGCCGAAGATGATGCCAGGGCAGTACGCAGGATGCTCAGGTTCGAACGCGATCTTCAAGATCAGATCGCCAAACACTATGATCAATTACAAGAAACCCGTCAGGTGTTGAGCATCTCTCCCGAAAATATACAGGCAGTGGTCGATATCGCTTTGCAGATCGCTGACCAGCCGCCGCTGATTCCAGCTGATGAGGGGGATATGAAAGGGAAAGCATTCCATCTGCCAGCCCTGAGTCGCAGTTGGGCTGTATGTGTAGAAGGATTGGCGCATCCCCATTCCGGCGAAATCCGCCCTATCGTATTCGACCATGCCCTGGCAAAAGGCAGGGATGATGTGGTACTGGCCCACCTCAACCACAGGCTGGTACAGATGTCACTGCGTTTGCTGCGGGCGGAAATCTGGTCAGCCGAGGGGCGGCGCGGGCTGCAGCGAGTGACAGCTTGCGTGGCGCCCAACCATGCCCTGGATACCCCAGCGGTTATTGCCCATGCCCGCCTGGTGGTCATCGGGGGAGATAGCCACCGATTGCACGAGGAGATAATCACTGCGGGTGGAATGATCCACCAGGGTCGCTTCCGGCGTTTCAACGTCGGGCAAACAAAAGATGCTCTTTCTGCAGCGACCGGTGAACCAGTATCCACCAAGATGCAAGAGCGGTTGATCGAATTATGGCCCGCTATCGAACCTTCGTTAGTCAATGCCCTGGAAGCCCGTATGAATGACCGCTTGTACGGCATGCAGCGTTTGTTGGAAGAGCGACAAGCCAGGGAAATCGAAGACATTACCACGATACTGAATGAACTAAAAATCACCATCGAGGGTGAACTGGATGACATCGCCAAACCGGTGCAATTGGAGTTGTTCAACGATAACGAAATGGAACAACTGAACCGCAACGTAGATGCTTTGCGCCGCAGGATCAGGCAAATTCCTGATGAAATCGACCAAGAAACGCGAGCCATTCGAGCGCGCTACATTGATCCACAGCCGCGTATGTTTCCTGTGGCTTTAACTTTTTTGGTGCCTGAGAAAATGTCCTAAATGGCATAACAGGAATTGAGCAATGAAGGAATCAGAAATAAATCAGGCTGAAGACATTACCCGTTATAGCATTACATTCTCCCTTGATGATGGAAATTATTTTCGAAGAACTTGCCCCAGTTGTGATCGACATTTTAAAACAAGAGTTGCCCCAGGAGATATTGCTAGTGTAATTCAGCCCGCTTTTCGCCGCCTCGATTTAGATATTGGCGAAGTACGCGCAGAAGAGGAAGATGATGCGAGCAATCAAGATGAACCGCAACTTTTTTGTCCATATTGTGGTCATGAAGATGATTCAAGTGCAATGCTGACCCAGGAGTTTCAAGATTACATACATCGGTATGCAATTCGTGAGATCATGTTACCTCAGATACATAAGATGTTTTCTGGATTTTCTGATTCACTCAATCGAGGCCGAACAAGTACACGTGGAATGTTTTCAATAGAAATGAAATTTGATTATGATGCACCTATTCTTCCCCCAAGACCAATATCTGGACCCGAACTGCCTGATATGCTAATTGTAAAATTTCTTTGTTGCAATGAACGAGGAAAGATAATAGAAAATTGGAGAGATACAATAACTTGCCCATTCTGTGGCAGTGCAGGAGTGCTTCAATAAAAATTATGGAGTTGGTAGATATGGAATTCTCAACCCAACAAGCGACCGATTCTCTGCGAATATTTAAAACGAGGCGAGACGCTTTGCTTCATGATGATGAGACAACATTTGAACATCATTTTCAACGTTTTATGGAGTTCTGTCTATCAGACCCTCTAGTTCAATCAGTGATTGATTCCCTCGATGATATAAACGTTGATCCTGAACAATGGTGGGCGAAAATATCATCAGAGAATATAAACGATACATCCGATTTGATATTCCCATCGGATGTGGATGCCGAACTTCTCCTCCGATTCCGTATTTTGATGTCAGTCACGGAGAACATGGGGCTGATTCGCCAATTTTGTTATGCGTTTGGTGTGTATAAACATGCTGAAGGCAAGGCTTTGTTCCTCACATTAATCATTCGCCCCTTTATGGATGAATTAAGTCATCGACTCGGTAAAATTACAAGCTATGCAACCCCAGAGGCGAGAGCCTTGCAAGCAGTGCCGCTAGACCGAATCCCAAGCGAGAATGAAACAAGGATATTCCTAAGCCATAAGACCGTAGATAAACCGGTTGTTTTTCGATACTACCATGCTCTCAGAGAATTAGGTTATGCGCCTTGGTTGGATGAACCAGAGATGCCCGCCGGAACAAATTTCGAACGGGAGATTTTTAGAGGATTCGAGGAATCTTGTGCTGCGGTATTTTTCATTACGGAAAATTTCAAGGATGAGAAATACCTGGCTGCCGAAGTGGATTATGCCGTAATGCAAAAACGGAAGAAGGGGAAAAAGTTTTCCATAATAACGCTTCGATATCCTGGTGCCTCCCCAGTCCCAGATCTCCTTACTCCTTTTGTATTTAAAGATGTCGAGAATGACCTGGATGGTTTCCATCAAATTCTTCGCGCACTTCCTATTGAGCTTGGTCCAATTCGATGGAAGGCTGAAGTAGTAGATCAATAACCAATAGTATGCCTCCCCCCGCCCGCCACCACACCGAATGGCTTTCCCTGCTCGAAATCTCCGGCCCGTTCCTGTCGCTCCCGGTGCTGTTGGATGTATTCCCGCAGGGATTGGAAGCGCATGACAGCGACCTGGCGCACAGCTTGCGCGCAGCTCACGAGGAGTGGGCCGACAACCAGGGTGGCGTGCGTCCCGATCCCGCCATTCACACCGCCTGGATTCAGTATGTGCTCACGGAAGTCTTGGATTTTGCTGATGAGTCTCTGCTCAAAGGGCAGAGCATCCCCGCCGGGTTGGAGGCGGAGATACCCGAGCATGGGATCAGGCTGCGGCCCGATTTGACATTGACCAGCCCCAAGGGCGTCCGCTTGCTCCTGAAGGTCTATCCACCCTCCCAGGAACTGGACAAGCATCCTACCGGGAGTCACTGGAAAGCCTCCGTCGCCACCCAGATGATGGAATTGTTGCACGCCACCGAAGTCAAATTAGGGTTGGTGACCAACGGTGAACAGTGGATGCTCGTCCATGCGCCCCAAGGGGAAACCACCGGCTTTATCTCCTGGTATGCCCACCTGTGGTTCGATGAGCCGCTTACTCTGCGGGCTTTCATCAGTTTGTTGGGGACACGGCGCTTCTTCGGCGTGCCAACCGAAGAGACGCTGGAAGCCATGCTGGAACGCAGCACTCAGGATCAGCACGAGGTCACCGACCAGTTGGGCTACCAGGTACGCCAGGCGGTTGTGGATGAAGCCGACCGCGACCGCAGCCGTGCCCTGCTGGCCGATGTCAGTGAAGAACGCCTGTACGAAGCCGCCCTGACGGTGATGATGCGCCTGGTCTTCTTGCTCTCGGCGGAGGAGCGTAAATTACTGCCGCTGGATGATCCCTTCTATGCTGAATATTATGCCGTCTCCACCTTGCGGGCGCAGTTGCGGGAGGCAGCCGACCAGCTCGGGGAAGATGTGCTTGAACGGCGTACCGATGCCTGGAACCACCTGCTGGCAACCTTCCGGGCCGTTTATGCTGGCGTGGGACACGACCGCTTGAAAATGATCGCCTACGGGGGCAGCCTGTTCGATCCTGACCGCTTCCCCTTCATCGAAGCCGCCCAGCGGGGACAACCTGCGCGAGATCTATGGCGATATAATGACGCTGGAAGAGATGGAAGCGGACATGAAAGCCTTTTGGGAGAATTCATCGCCAAGGAAGAAGAGCGCGGCCCAGGGGACGTGCGGACTACCAGGATTTGGATTGAGAAGCCCATATGAAAACCATTCCCCATTTGACAGAAACTGATATCCGCTCACTAGCGACCATGCAGTCAAGGACACGCGGAGAGGATTATTATCACAGCAAGCGGGTTGAAAATGTGGTCTGGCGCGATGGATTGTTGACCGCAGAAGTTGAAGGCAGCGAATACGAGCCATATATCGTACAGATACGCTTCGACGAAGGCGAAATTCGTTCTACGGACTGTACTTGTCCCTATGATTGGGGTGGTGATTGCAAGCACATTATCGCTGCGTTGCTCTATCTCTGCCGCCGGCGCGACGATATCGCCCAACGGCCTGCGGTCGCTGATTTGATCGCCGACCTGAGCCGCGATCAACTGGCAGAGATCATCCTTGATCTTTCCATAGCGCATCCCGCTATTATTGACGATATCGAACGCAGCCTGCCCCTGGTTGTGCCCGGCGAACCATCTTCATCCAAAACCGCGTTGCCTGAAGTGGATACCAACTTGTTGCGCCGTCAAATCAAGGCAGAACTGCGGGCATCCATCAAGAGCGGCTATGACTCGTGGGGAGAGGATGCTTTTTACGACAGCGATTTGGGAGCGGCCCTCGAACCAGCCATCGAACAGGCGCGGGCTTACCTCGAGAGAGGGGAGGCACGTATGGCACTGACCCTTCTCAAAGCTGCGGCTCAGGCCTGGGAAGATGGCATCGACAACCTGGATGAGTATGTGCGCGACAGTTTCGAAGATGTGGCCAATGAGTTTACGATCGAGCTGGGGGAAATATGGGCTGAGGCCTTGCTCGCGGCAGATCTCAGCGCCGAGGAACAACAAAAATGGAAGGATACACTCGCTGAATTGGCCGAAACGACTTACGGCGGCTCATCCTTAGAGATCGCAGTCACCGCGGCCGAACACGGCTGGACCTATCCCCCACTGGTCGCCGCAATGCAGGGGGTGATCACCGAAAAGGGAGCCTGGGAAGATGAAGCGCCCTTTTTCGCCGATGAAATGGCCAGAATTCGCCTACGAATATTGGAGCAACAGGGGAGGTTTCAGGAATATCTCAATTTGGCGCAGGCCGAAGGGCAGTTCATGCTCTATTTGCACATGCTGGTCAAACAAGAGCAAAGCGACCGGGCGATGGCAGAAGCGATGCAGTATCTCAACGCTCCGGAGGATATCCATGCGCTTGCCCGTACGCTGGCAGATCACGATGAAATCGAGAAAGCTTTCCAGTTAGCGCAGCACGGCCTGGAACTGGAAGAATCACGGGGGAAGGCGAGTCTGGCGGCATGGCTGCGCGACAAGGCTGAAAAGCACCAACAACCTGATCTGGCGTTGAAAGCCGCGCGGAGAGCGTTAGCTGAAAACGTTACCCTTGAAAACTATCAGGCCTTGCAGCGGATTTCAGGGGAAGGGTGGAAAACGCTGCGAGAGGAGGCCTTGCAGGTCACCGTGGGTGGGAAATCAGCCGATCATAAAGTGGATATCTACTTGTACGAAAAGCTGTACGAGCAGGCCATCGCCGTCGTTGACCAGGCTACGTGGTTTTCGGATATTGATAAAGTGATCGATGCTTTAAAGGTCGATTACCCCGAGTGGGCTTTTCGACAGTGCCAGAAGCATGCTGAGGCGATTATGGATGCCGGGCAAGCGCAGAATTACCGGGCCGCGGCAGAATGGCTGCGGCACGGGCGTGACATTCTGCTATCTGCTGGAGAAAATGATATGTGGGAAACTTATTTAGACCAGGTGATGGATAAACATCAACGCAAATACAAACTGATGCCCCTGCTGCGTGAGTTGGATGGTAACTGACAGTTGGGCAACTAAGTAGAACGCCAATGCTTATGGGGATCCCAGTCCGTCTCCCCACTTTCCTCATCATAATCTGGATATTGGGGCGGGGACTTGCCGTGATATTCCAGTGTGCGAGGGTATTCCCCCTTTGGGGCCAATGAGTTGATACGCAGCACAGTTACATCAAATTCGTGCTGGTCGCCGTAATCAAACAAATAGAGCAACGTCTGGCCTTTATGCAAATCGAGTTGCTGTATTTCGATGTGGTGGGTATGTAACGATGCGTCAGACCAGGGGCTGCCTATTTCGCTGCCTCGATCCCAACTATTACCGCTGAGGAAGAAGGAATACAGGTGGTCATCCCGCCAACCATAGGCTCGCTGAATGAGCAGATGCAGGTCTTCCAGAGTATTGTCTTCCGCCAGTTCCAGGTCGCGCCAGATCTCAGGCAATGCGCGGTGGCTGACCCGCAGCATATAACTACGCACACTGCCGCGGCGCGCCAGGTGAGATTGGCGCGGGCGGCGATATCCCTGGTCGGGATCGTACTCCCAGGGTAGATTAGGTGGGGCTTCGTAGTCATAGGGTTGCATATCCTGACCAAACAATGCGCTCACCAAGGGCATGTTCTCCGCTTGCAGCTGAGATATGGAAGAATCGTCTTCTTCCGTCCTTATCCAATCATCTTCATGCCAGAGTTCGCTGATCGGGTCTGGCGGAACAGGGTGGCGGTACATCTCGGTCGCCAGTAAATGCGTGGTGAGATCCCAAATCGCCACTCCCCCAGGCCGGCTGGCGCGTTTGCGAGCGGCATCCAGGATGACTTGATTGCGTGCCGCTACCGCGGCTTCATCACGCGCCGCCCGCGGCTCGAAAGCGACCGCATAGCGCTTCTCTTCCCCATCCAGCACAGAAAAGATCAAATGGTCATCAGCTTTGCCCCCCAGGGTTTCGAACCATTGCCAAAACGCCGGAGTAGCACGCGTCCCCCAGGTTTTATAGGTGAAATGCTCCAGGGTCAAGGTTGTGGGTGTACCATCTGGGAGTTCTACAGTGACCGGGCTGCGGTCGCTGTATTTTTGCGGGGAGAAAAAGGTCGGCCAGAGTGCATCGAACAGATCATGGTCCCAGTACAACACCCTGTCAGCAAATTCGGCCTCTTGCAGCGTGTGGCGCAGCGTCGAGCCGTTGATTAACCTCATCTTCCAACCATAGCGACCATCTCCCGCGGAGACGATCAAACCGCTCTGGCTGATTGCATTGCGGATGGTCTGTTTAGGATTTTTAGTAGTGATGGGCGCGATGGCGTTGACCCTCTCGATGATCTCGTTGACTGTCAAAGGTTCTACGGACGCTTGTGCAACCTGGTGAGTCAACGCTGTGAAGCTTGTTTTCTGTTGGGACATATCTTCTGTTTTCTCAATAACCCGTTGTCGAAAAGAATTCTCTAAACGCTTCGGCCATTTCTCCAACTTGTTGTCTATCAAGCTGATCGGTCATCTGGGAAATATACTCACTGAATAACCAAAGCGCTCCGATATTGGAGATAAAAGACTGCCAGATTCGATTGAAATATCTATCCGGATGCTCGCGGGTGTTGCTCATACAAGTTGAATATCATCCCATAAAATCGGCTTGACATGGCACAAGGTTAGCTCATGCCCCTTCCTGACAGCACCTCGTAGCATACCAATTGCAAGGACTCTTCTGTGATTTGCTCCAGCACAGATGGTTCGATAAACTCCCGGTACAAATCATGCTCGACAAAGTAGGCATCGAGTTGTTCAGCTAAGGTCAGCAGCGAACCGTCTGCTTTGTATGTTGCGCGGATGGCTTTCAGGCGCGGGTCACGACGAAACGGGTCTAAAGAAACGTGCATCATCACTTCGCCCACGCGCTGGCGCAAATCATCAGGCACATTTTCCTCCAACATGGATGGCTGCTGTAAAGCAGCGTAGAACTCTTTGTTCAAGCCTTTCATTTGCGGGCGTATTTTGCGGCTGGTTTGCTGGGCTTTTACTTCATCCAGGATATCGCGGGTGGCCTGTTCTAAAAGCGGGAAGATTTCATGGTCTGCCACGATGCGGGGTTCATCTACTGAGCAGCGGATCAGGTTGAAGATACGCCGCGTTTCTTTAAGCGGCGGAGAGCCATCAGCAGGATAAAAGCGCCAGAAATGCCGTTCCCCGGCCCTGAAGGCAAAGAAAGTGCCGGCAATAGGGGCGCGCTTCCCACTATGAATACCCAGGGGAATCTCTTTGACGCGTTGTTCACCAATCGCCTGCAAGTACTGGATGAGCGGAAATTTCATCTCATCGGCAGAAACCAGTTCAGCAGTCAACTCTAATTCATCAAGTACATCCCGATCACCAGCCTTGATGCGTTTGATGTCAGTTAGTGACTTGGGGTGGATGACTTCCCCTAACACACTGGCATCCAGGCCAACCGTGCGGTCAATATCTGCGATGCGCTGCTGCAAGCGTCCCACCAGGTTGAGCAGGGACTCCAACCCATCTTCGGGAAAGCAGTTGTAGATATGCAGTTGATCGTATGGGCTGCCCAGTCGGTCTATCCGCCCGGCGCGCTGGATCATGCGCACGGGGTTCCAATGCAAGTCATAATTGACCAGAACGCCGGCATCTTGCAGGTTTTGCCCCTCGGAAAGCACATCCGTGCTGACCAAAATATCCAGTTGGTCTTCTAAGAGTTCGGCTCGTTCACGCTCGAACTCCGGTTCATTTGATGTGTTCGCAATCGGCGCGAATCGCCTGACGAGACGTTCTCGCTGCCCCGGATCGGTACTGCCGCTGATCAAGCCAATGGACGGCTCTCCCGCTTCTTGTATCCACGCCTCATCAGCGGTCAATTTGTGGTAGAGGTAGCGGGCGGTGTCTTCGTAATATGTAAAGATCAGCACCTTCTTGTCGCGTAAATCTCCGGACAGGCTGGCTTTTAGTGCTGCCAGCTTTGCGTCTTGGGCGCTTTCATCGGCTGTATCCTGACGAACAATTTCAGCCCAGGTAAGCAAATCATTCAAGATTTCTAGATCGGCAGCGACACATTCCTGTATCGCACCCAGGTCGTATTCATCAGGCTCAATCTCAGGCAGCGCAGATAACAATTCATCTACCTCCTCGACGTGCGCATCCTCGGCTTCGAGGGAGAGTAGTTTGCGACGGCTGGGCGAATCCAGCAGCCGTCCTTCCTGTAACAATTCCATGAAGCGTCCCTGGAATTTCCGCTGGCGTTCTACACTGACTTCGAAGGCCCGCAAGGAACTCTCCAGGCGTTTGAGGAAAGTCGTTTTCAAAATACCAATCAGGGCATTGTTGCGATCAACTACTTGCTGATCCTGGTCACGGTGGAATTGCTCCAGGTTATAACTAACCAGACTCAACCGTTCGATGGATGTCGCAATTTCCGCATAAAAGCCGCGGTAGGTGCGCTCAAGGTTGTATTCGATGGTGTGCAGCAACCGCTTCGGGAACTGGATCACCCCCTTCCCAGGAAGGCGTACTTCTTCTCCGGCCTGCTGACGCTTTTTGATGTCGTACCGGCTGCGGCGGACGGCCGTTTCTTCCAGCAGGGTGAAGAGTTCTGCAGCCCCTTCTACTACCCGTTGGAAAAATCCTTTCAGATTGCCGATCCCAACCGTGCGATAGTAGTGGTCGCTGCCGCGCGTCATCAACATTAGCTGATGGTACAGATCCCAGATGCTATTGTTGATCGGCGTGGCCGTCATCAAGATGACAAATTTATCGCGCTTGCCGGTGCAGATGATCTTGTTCAGGTTTTGATGCCGCCCGGTGCTGGGGTTACGGAAGTTGTGGGATTCATCTACGAGCACCAGGTCGTAATGGCTGAACAGTTTCCAGTCGAAATCCTGGCGGCTGACTTCCTCCATCGAGCGCACGGTCGCTTTGATGCCGTATTCATCGAGTTTGGGATTCCAGACCAGATCGCGCAGCTGCGCCGGGCAGACCACCAGGCCCTTGGGGATGCGCCCTTTGCGCCGGCGTTTCAAAAGATAGTGTTCCAGCAAGCCCATGCCGATATAGGTTTTGCCCAGGCCGACGGCATCGGCAATCATCACCCCGCGGTGTCGGTCGAGCAGGCGGATGGCTTCGCGCAGCCCTTCCTGCTGGAATGTCGCCAGGTTGACTCCCAGGTGCGCCTCGGGGCTGTCCATGCTCAGGCGGTCTTTGAAATACTCATAGAGCGCCTTGATAAAGACATCGAAGGGCGTGTAGGGCGTGGTGCCGAATTTGGAATCCCGCAAAGCCTGGATCAGATCATCTTTATAGGCTTCAGCTTCATCCCAAAACGGCTCGAACCAATCCTCTCGCAGAGCATTTGCAACGGTATCCGATTTATTGACCAGGTTGAGTTCTGCTTTGCGAGTCACGCCTGCCAGGGTGAAGTTGCTAGAACCGACTATGGCCACACGCTGGAAAAGGTAGGCTTTGGCGTGCAGGAAGGAGGGGTAGAGTTTGATATCCACACCTGAGCGATCCAAAAAGAGCAGTAATTCATCCACCAGGGCAGCATAGCGGGCGTTGAGCGGCAGGGCTTCCAGTTCGCCTTGCATTATGCGTTTGTAATAGGCGCGCAGATCCAGGCGGCCATCGCCGGCCCTTCCTTCCAGATCTGGTTCTGTCCCCAGAAGCAGGCGGAAACGATCCAATTGCATCAACGCCTCCCCCAACAGCTCCCAAACCTGGGGATCGAAAAAGCCGGTAGCGATGTCTAATTGACGCTGTTCCATCTCGAGGATGATGCGCCGCAGGGCCTCGGCCAGGGATTTACCGGGGGTGTTGTCGAGGTAGTCAGGAGGCAGGTAGTAAGGCATGGTTGCTGCACCCTGCGGCTTTATCGCCGCGACTCATTTTTGGCCGCGGCTTTAATGGAATTCCAAAGTTGGAAAGTATCTTTCCCCAGTTTCTCTGCATATTCGTCAATTCGGGGTTCGTTGATGACCACTGGCGTATCGCTCTCTAATCCCATGTAATGATAGATCATCATGTCATAGATATCGGTCTCGTGTTTTCGTGAACGTCCTTCAGCCCAGGCCATTAATTTCCCAATAATAATATCCTCTGGACGCGCGCACCAGACTTCGAAGGTCTCCATTCCGGGGATTTCCACGATCTGACGGATGCGGCCATGAAAAGCCTGGTTGTAGTCGGATGTCATGGTTAGCGGGATCAAGTCGGCTTTTTCGCCCCGATCGGTGTCGATGATATTGAACATGATCCCCATGCGTATCGAGTTGCGCATCATTTCTGGATCGGCGTAATAACGCGGCAAAGGATAGGCATCCGTAAGCGCCCGGATATGTTTTTCTTCGAGGCTGACCACAATGTCGATATCGAATGTCACCCGTGTGATCCCATACAACGTTCCGGCAAAGGCACCAATGATCATATAGGGGGCCTCGATCCGCTCCAGAGTGTGCAAGATATCAATGAACAGACCCAGGTCAGGACGCTGTGGATCAGGCATGAGATAATTCTTCGATAATCTTGAGGTTGATTTCTCGGGTGGTGAGTTCAGGGTAGCGTTGGCGAATCCGTCCTCGCATCAGACCCACGGCTACATTTCGGGCATTCAACAGACGCTGAATACGCTGACCAGGAGAAATCGAGGCCGTCAGTCGCATTTGGGTCTGGTCAATGGGATCGAACTGGAATGGTCGCTGGTTAATCGTCATGATCTCATTATAACATTCTGTCATGTTCGGTAAGCCTGAGGTTGCGGAAACCTCAACTCTGGTTCGACAGGCAATTGCAAGGGCATTTCGTCGAACGTCTGGCCATTCAACATGCGACCGTTGCGCTTCTTTTGCGCGCCTCCCCACTGTTTAAAAAAGAAAGCCACCTCAGCCGCCTGGCACTGTCTTTGGATTTCTTCGACCCAACGCTTTTGCATGGGACGCGCCCCTGGGCCAGACTCTCCGCCGACGATAACCCAATGGATACCCTCTAGAGACAGTGAATTTAGCGGCCCAATCAATGGTTCGCATGATAGAAATCGAACGTGCGCCGGGACGGTCTGCAAGTCAGCAATTCGATGTCTGACGTGTTCATCTTCGACACTGACGCCCATCCAGACATTATCAGGCCATGGCAGATCATCAGCCAGGACGCGCATCCGTTCACTTCGCTTGGTAAGAATTTGAAAAGTATGCTGCGGGCATGCGAGCATGGTTTCGAATACCCGTTGAATAAAGTCAAACGGGACTTTTTCGTGAAAGAGATCAGACATGGAATTGACAAAGACCAGGCGCGGTTTCTTCCATTTGTGTGGGACATCGAGCAGATCTTCATGTAAGGTGACTTCGAAGCCGTTTTGATAACGGGCGACCCCCATAGCTCTCAACCGCTTCGCCATACGTTCAGCGTAGCAATTTTTGCATCCTGCGCTGATTTTCGAGCACCCCGTAACCGGATTCCAGGTCATTTCGGTCCATTCGATGGCTGATTTGGTTGCCATCTTGCACCTCCAGGCATAACAGATTTCCCTGAAACAATTGTAGCACAAACGTTCAAAACATTCTCATTTGCCCACTGGAATCCTTGCTAACAGCGTTTTTCCAAAACTTGTAGCCCAATTCATGTTTACTCATAAACAGCAAGCGATATAACGGAGCATTTTTGGTATTTTTCATCACGGGTTCGGGTCCCCCTTCAACGATTTGATACCCCAAAGTCGCCAACTTGCTTTTGTATAAGTCAATCAACTGGCGGTGCAAAAAGCGTTCTGCCCGTTTTTGGTGACGCTTGTATATCTCTCGCCATTCGGTTCCGCCAAAGAACTCATCCAACCTGGTTGGTGGGGACTCATCAATTTCTTTTGAGATTTCTCGCGATATGCCCATTTGAGAATAGTAGATAATCATGTCCATCCGGTCAATTTTTGCCAGCGTTTCTACGGTTTTCCAGTGCAATTCCAATCCTTCGGGGTCCAAAAACGCAAGATTCAACGATGACCAGACGCCTGGGATATAACGGTCAATGCGCATTATGTCCTGTTGGATTTGGCGCACCTGGATATTTGCGTCGCCGCGGAAGATATGTACTGCAGCATTCTGTGGACAAACAGAATACCTTTTTTCGAGCGCATCCATGGATGCCAAATCTAGATCGGTAAAAAAGTAGCGATCAAAACGACGTTGCTGTGTTATCGCCATCAATGGCGAGCCTAAAACAATTTCACCGCTTTCCTGAACTTGTCCTTTCCCCGGACCAGCAAACAGATCAATATAATGCAAAGCCCGCCAATTTTGCGGTCGCATAGCAACAACAAACTGTTCCAAATATCCGGCAAGATAGTGCAATTTATCTTTCGTCCACGCTCGCACCGGACGAGTCGGCAAACTATCTTCTTGCGGTTGAAGGTAGATATGCATATCTGCCATATGATCCTCCCTTTGTGCTATTCTAAAAACTCCTCAATAATCCTGATCTCCTCCCGCGTCAACCCAAACAGACGAAAAACAAGCGCATTCAACTCCGCCTCCAGGTCGGGTACTTGCGGGCCTTCGCCGTGCAAATCAAGCAATTGTTGCACAATGCGTTCGATGGATGCTCGTTCGGACGGGGACGCGTCGGGGATAGGGATTTGAGCAATGTATTGCGAAAACATGCGGAGGAAATCTCCGCGAACTAAAGAACTAATTTGTTGGTAGAAAAACTCAGAAACGCTAGAATTCAGTATCCCCAGCATGAATAAATCGTTAGTAGGGATAAAGTAGAAAGTATTTGCCCCAAAGTATCCATCAACATCATAGGCAAAAGGCATATGAGGAGAGATATCAGGATAGACGATCTTTGGTTTTTCAAACTCAGGGTAAATCCCCATTTGTGGTTGTTGTAATTCATACCAGGCATGGTTGGCACTGGTGGCGCGTTGCTGTAAGCGATCTCGATATGGTAGTAGATATTCTTCAATAGCAGGGTAATTTGTGATGTCTACCCCGTGGTAAGTGAAAATGATATACAATCCATCCCAATCTACACGCCAGCGTTTAACATCCCGGCCACGCAACCACGGCTTGATAATTTCATCGCACTTCGGTTCTTTGGCAATTAGTCGCTGGCGGGTTTCTTCGTCAATCACAAAAGCTTCGTTCAGGCCAGTTTTAACGCCCATATAGAACTTTCTGCTTACAACTTCATCCAAAGGCCGTCCAGCGGCGCGCAGTTTTTCCAGTAATGCCAGCACGTCGGGTTGCTGCAATGTCCAACCTTCGGATGGCAATTTGTCCAGAGGAATTTCCCAGGATAAAGCATCGAATTTGCTTTCCAGTTGTTCCATAACGTCAATTGTGTTGACATCCAAAGCCAGTAGTTTGTGTTCTTCGGGCGGCTGAACCTTCTTTGTAACCACGATACAAGGGTAGGCTGTGGCCTCGAAGACGGGCAGATCGCCAAAATCAATCAGGGCTTGTAACGAAGAAGCCTGGCATAAAAAAGAGCGCAACTTTTCACCGTACCCGGCGCGCATAAACTTGTTGGAGGAGATGTAAGCCAGCATCCCACCCTCGTGCAGCAAGTCCAGCCCTCGAGCATAAAAATACACGTACAAATCCGCTCGACCTGCGTATACATCTGGATAGGCAACCTCTAATTCGGCCTTTTGATCTTTGATGAGTTCCATGCGCACATAGGGCGGGTTGGCGATCACAATATCGAAGCCGCCCTGATCCTGAAAGACTTCGAAGAAATGCAGTCGGTATAAGAAATAGGGCAGTTCGCCGCTCTCGACCTGGGCGCGTAAGTCAGCCAGGCGCGCCATCTGCGCAGACAGGCGCTCCAATTGCTTTTTCTCCCGCTGCAAGCCGCGCCAGTTCACCTGGGCGCCCTTTCTGGCAATCCGGTCTATGCGCGCCTGCAGGTCGTCCAGGCGTTGGTCAAGATGCCGCAGTACAATCTCGCGTTCTTTGGCTTGAATCTGTGTCCGCAGACGGCCGCGCTGTTCCGGTTCAGCGGTGAAGAAGCGATCTTTCAGACTCAACAATTCGCTTTGGGCTTTTTCAGCTGAACCCATGCCCAGCGAAAGTTGGGCCGGAGCCGTGGGAAGACCGGGCAGGCCGGCCTGTGCTGGCTCACGCGCCCCGGCAAAGGGCCTGCCCTGAGCTGCGTCGAAGGGCGAGGGCGGCAAGATGGGTTCGCCATCCATCGTCTCGATCAGCGAATTGCCCACCATCAACTTGTAATCCAGATTGGGCAGCGGCTCGACCTGGTCACGCTCCAAATCCACCACCAGCGAGAGCCACAGCCGCAGCTTGGCGATTTCGATGGCCTCCGGCTTGATGTCCACCCCATAGAGGCAATGGGCGATGAGGTGCCGTTTCCATTCGGCCACCAGGGCGCTGGAACGCGGCACCGCGACACCTTTGGCCAGATAACAGGCGCGTTTCAGGGCGATCAACTCATGCAGCACCCCGACCAGGAAGGCCGCCGTCCCGACCGCCGGATCGAGTACCCGGACTCCGTCGAGGGCGGCTTCTACCAATTTGGCCTGTTCTACACCCAAAGCTGGCAGCCCCTCCCCTGGCTCCCCGTCCCCAATCTCGAACTGTGGTTTGAGCAGGTCGGCATCCAGACCGGTTCTCTGAGTCAAATACCCCAGCAGAGCTTGTCGGGACATATAATGCACAATCGGGCGCGGGGTATAGAACGTGCCGCTCTTGCCGCGCTCGCGGGTCTCCATCATATTCTCGAAGACTTTGCCCAGCATTTCCGGGTCTACGGCCACTTCTTGCTCGATGGGGGTGTCTTCGGTGACGGTAAAGTTGTAGCTGTCAAAAAAGCCCAGGATGCTGTTGTCACCGTGCGGGTCGAAGAGCGCATTGGGCAGGTGCAAGATGAAATCGTAATCGCGATCAAAGAGGCCGCCGTTCAGGTAGGGGATCTTCCCCCAGCGCGAGTCATCGTTTGAGCGGCGTTTGTTCAGCGTCTCGAAGAAAAGCGGTTCTAATATCCGGGCGTAGTAATTGCCCTCTTCTTCCTGAACACGCCAGAACTGCCGGGTGAGAAATTGCGTATCCCCGGCCAGCCAACCCTTCTTCTGGATGAAGTACAGGAACATGATGCGTCCCAACAGACGCTGGGTGAAGGCGTGCAAATATTGGTCATCGTAGAATTGACGCACGCCCTTGTTTTGCTCTCGTAATACCTCGTTTACCTGGCGGAAAAGGCCGGCGTACTCGCGATAGAAGCGGTTGGTGACGGCTTCGACATCGAAGGCCGCGCTCTGAGCCTGGTATAACGCATCGGGAGTTCGCCCAGCAACGATCAGGGCGTTGAGCACATCCAAATCATGGCGGGTGGGATGAGCGGTATCCAGGACCAGCTTACGGATTTTTGTCCTTCCCCCTTCGCGGTGCGGGTTGATAAAAATGACACGGCGGTAGTCATCGGTAGCCACCAGCAGGTAATGCCCGCCGCGGTCGAGGAAATTGGCGGCCAATGAGCGCAGGCGCGCCTGAGCCAGAGTCTCTAACTCGAATAAGACAACCTGCAATTGCGCATCCTGGTCGGCCAGCAAATACAGGGTGCGGATGTTGCTTAAATCAGCAGGGGCGAAGCCGATCTCGGCTTTGGGCAGTTGAATGAGTTCCCCCTCAACGGTATACCCCAGGCGGCTGAACAACCGCAACAATCCCTGCGGTTCGCGGCACAGGCGGATGTCTTCGAGAGATAAGGTAACTTCATTGGGCATATTGTTTGACTCCAGCCAAGTTTACGCACACTCTTCTGCGTAATGAACCCCTTTGGTAGAGGAATAACCCCATTACGCTGAGGCCATCCCTCGCAAGATCAGGCTAAAGCAAAGCAGAGGGATAAATCTTAGTATATCATGCCACAAACATATTCTACTGTAATGCAGTGATATGGGAAACGGAACCCCATCGCTTTAGCTATGGTGGGCAAGATTAGATAAATACTCTCTTGCTGCCTGGACAAATTCGCCAGCGGCCTGGTATGCCGCCTCGGTATCCTCACGAGAAAACAAAATTCCCCCGTAATCTGCCGTTTGCCGCTCGTCGAATGCGTCGATAAGCGCTTTGTGAAGACGAACGTCGATCTTCCCTGTTTTAGCAAAGTGTTGGCCAACCTGGGCAATCACCGCAGAATGCTTCGATACCGTGATGCCTTCACTATGCAGCAAAGCCGTCGCGGCATAGAACATGACGTAGTATGCCCTGGAAACAGCCTCGGCATAATACTCATTGTCAATGAGCAGCCGCGCGGCTTCCAGGCTGCGATCTGCCCTGGAGAGCAATTCGGGGATATCCTGTCTCAGGTCTTTGACCATATTGTGATCCCCTCTTGTTCGATGTTGTGTTTCAAGCCCGCACTGCGTTTGGACAACCCCTGCCAATCCTTATCACTCATTACCAACAAAGAGAGCAAGGGGTGATATTGATATTGCTCCATGACTTCATATCGCACGGTGCGCGTTTCTTCCACGATGGCCGGCGTGGATTCTTTTACAACAACCAGGATATCCACATCCGAGTCTTCCCCGGCTTCGCCGCGTGCATAAGACCCGTACATCACAATACGCTGAATGACATCCGATAAACGGGACAATAGATGGTCGCGCAAATCAATAATGGGCGGAAGATCAAGTTCATTCGCTACGCTCATGGTTATCTCCTGTTACCTCTCTCCCATTATAACCCAACATCTTTCGGCATGACGGCTCCCTACTCCAGCCGCGACCGCGCATATCCCGCCACCCGATAAACCCCCTCATGCGGCAAAAAAGCCGGCAGCAAGGATGACAAATCCGCCGCCACCGTCACCGACACCCGCCGCGTAGCCGCATTCACCTGAATATTCGTCACCACTACCCCAATCCCTCGCGAGCGCAGATATTGGGCGTTCAGTGAGGCGAAAGTCTGGGCATGGGCATAGGCATCTGGCAGGAATTGAACCTGCCCGGTTTCTCGATATAACACCACATCCAATCGGGAGGCCGCTGCCAATGCCGCAGCGTCGGCAGCCTTGCCCACTTCCCCGCGCGCATAGACAATCCGTCCGATTTCAAGTGTCACCGCAGTCATCAACCCCAGACCCAGGATGACAAAGATGAAGAACATCATGATCTGACCGCGTTCGGTATCTCGCACTTTTGTATGTTTCATCTTCACCACCCTTCCTGGCGGAATGTCGCTTCCGCCCGCACGGTGGTCAACTTCTCCAGGCCAAACGCCCTGGCGCCCGGCAGAAAGAGCGGGATTTCCGCCTGGGTCTGAATCTTCACAATCGTCCCTACAACCCCGCCAGGCGCCAGGATGCTGACCGATGGATTGCGGATCAGCGGCTGGCCGGTCAAGGCGGATTGGGCTGCGCTATGCGCCTGGCACGGCGGGCAGGCCTGGGCGACCGACCCCATGCGCGCGCCGTGCCGGGCAGCGTTCTCCACAATCGACTCTGCCCACAAGTAAGCGCCAAATTGCAGCATCCCCAGGAACATCAGGATTACTGGCAATATCGTGGCGGCGAACTCGACCAGACTTGCGCCGCGCTCGCTGCGCTTGTTTTTGATCTTCATATGCATTGATTTGTCCTTTGGAACTTAGCCCACATCAATCCGCCACAGAGCGCACAGAGAATCTACTAGATATACACGTAATCTCTATACGCTCTGCGGCTAATTTCGAACCATCTCAATTGCCAATCCCGGCCAACATACCGGAAATGCGGCCAAACAGCCCGTTGAGCGCGTCGCCGAAGATGCCCATCACAGCCAGGATAATGACCAGCACCAATCCGGTGATGGCGGCCATGCTTACAGTTTCTTCGCCGCGCTCGCTTTCTGGTGACGCGAGAAAAGCCCGCGCCTTCACGTAACGGGTTTTGGCAAAAGTTGACAGGGTAGATAGTTTCTTTTTCATGATTGTCTCCTTGAATGGAAAGATGTTGTTGACTTCCAGTTAGCCACCTGACAGTTTCAAAATTAGGACGCAGATGAACGCTGATTTTCAGGATTTTTTTATCCTTATCAGCGCAAATCTGCGCAAATCTGCGTCCAGAATCAAAAGTGTCAGGTAGCTGGACTTCCAGATCTGCCTGGATATAGAAATTTTGCTTGCTTCACGATCAAACATTCCGATCAGGCTTGTTTCTCCGGCTATATGACCATATTGTTACCTACCAAATCCCACCCAACATTCCCGCAGGGGTGTCAATCCAGTTCAAATACAGCGTCAGAGCGAAAAAGAATAAGAACCACAGCGTCAGGATGGTGTTGAGCAAAATACCAATGAACTTACTCATCCCCTCAGCTATTGTTGGGGATCGGATCGAACGGGCGGTTTTCGATTCCGCGTCAATTCTTCCTGTCATACATTCATCTCCACACAATCAGCCAAAACAGCATAATCGCCAGGGGAAACGCCCCCATGAGCGGGGCTTTCGTTCCCCGCGTTCCAGTCTTTGCTGTGACCCACAACCGGAGATGCGCTTGCCGTCCATAACGAAAGACGAGTATCAACACAGCCCAGAGTGCCATACCGAGAAAGATAGCCACACCCATCTCCCAATCGGGGAACTAGATCATCAAATAAGCAGCAGCCAGGGCATCCGCGCCGCCGAGATACCCAAGTTGCCAAAGCAAATAGACGTACACCCATACACCGACAAAGGGAAACAGCCCCGGGAAGGCAAAAGGGATCGCGGCTGCCGGCAAGACGACGGCGGGAACCTGCCAACGCGGGGCCGGGATATTTGTGGCCGCGATAGAAGCAGCAACCAACGCGGCCGGCACGCCTGCGCCAGTTACAATCCAGGTCACCAACCCGCTCCCAAGCGGCACAAGCGAAAACCAGCGCGGAATCTCTCGCTCCCGAAAATCCCAAACGGTCTCCATAATCGTCCAGATCAGCAGCAGCGGTAGGGCAATTTCTAGAACTGTAGGCATAGTAGGATTCAGCATTAAGTGCAGCTCTCCAATATCCAATCTCTAATATCCAATTCCCAATTCATCATTCGCTATTCGCCACTCTCCTCACGGCACCCCATGCACCGGATACCAGGACACGTCCCAGGTCACCGACGGGCTGGTGGCGTTCCCACCGGAGCCATCGCTGGCTTCCAGCCAGGCGGTCCAGGTGCCTTGCTCATCGGTGCCAAAATAGCTATCACCGGCCTCACCGGCATCGAAGGTGAAGTTACTGCCCACCGAAAAATCAAATTCTTCGGTCTCACCCAACGGATTGCGCACTGAAAGCGTCAGGCTATATGGGCCGCCATTTCCACCGCTGACATCCCCAGTCAAAATCTGGGTCGGTTCGCCCACATCTGGGGCGTAGAGCAGCAGCGCGCTGTAGCGGGCATTCAGGCTTACACGAATAGGAATCAATACAGTCGGGGTCGCCGTAGGCAGCGGGGTACTGGTCGGTGGGATGGTCGTTGGCTGGGCTGTCGGTTCGGCGGTGGGTATATCGGTTGGCCGATCCGTCGGCCGTGGGGTAGGTGGGGGGGCGCCAGAACCGCAGCAGTTCGTCGTAGCGCTATCCGAACCTTGTGAGCAGCCGGCCAGTACACGCTGCGTGCCCCAATAGCGATAGCATTGCTCAATCCAGCAAACTGTTTCTGTGACCTGGTTGCGCTCCCAGGTACAGACCTTTGTGCTTTCGCAGACCCGATACCACTCGCAATAATTGCCAAAAAAACAGTAACGTTCCCAATGGCACTCTGTTTCCCAGGAGCAAACACGCTCCCATTCCCAATAGGTGCGTTCTTCACACACTTCGCAGTCCACCCACTTGTAGACTACCACTGTACCCCAATTCTCGGTGCAACTGCCCTGGCTATAAGAACCGTCGCAGCCGTAGCCGCAGGAAAAGTTGGAGCGGGTCCAATTCTCGGCGCAGCCCCAGCTGCGTTCGCTGCAGCCGGACACCTGATCGACAACGGTTGTCCCCAGGCAGCAGCCGCTGGCGCAGAAATTGCTCCCGGATACGCAGCCCGCCAGCACCGAGCAGCCATCGCGGGCATCCATCCAGAGCATGAGACCGCTCGTGATGAGGAAAATGCCCAATGCGATCAATATCCACTTGCGAGCGCGGGGCGCGACCAGATAGGAAGTAAATTTCTTGGCTTTCGTTTTCATGGCGCGCAAATCCCCAAGACTTCCCCTTGCGGGTTGAAGAACCAGCCAAAAGCGACATAGTCCTGTGGCGTGCGTTCATCGGCAATCCATGACGTTGTCTGCCAGCCGGTCTCCTGTTCCAGCAGCAATCCCAAATCGCAGACCGTCCCATCTGTATTCTCCCCATCGACAGAGCAGCGTTCCCAATGGATGCCTTGCGGATCGATATGCCAGTCGCTACCGAAGATTTCGAAGAACTGACCGGCGCGGCCGAAGATAGCCTCAGCGTGTTCATTCGTCGCCCAACCGCCAATGGTGAAGGGGGTATACTGCTCTGTGCCATCCAGGGTGAAACCGGTTGCCATCCAGACGGAGCGCAAACCGCCGTCCTTGGAGAGATATAGAATGCGGGTCAGGTGCAGGGTGTAGCGATCATTTGGGCCAGGGCCTTGCAGGCTGATTTCAGCCATATCGCCCGCCGCTACGCCGTAATAGCGCAGTTCAGACGGGTCGAACTGGTGGGTCTGGAATTTGAAGCCCCAATCTTCGCCGGATATGGCTTCTTGCAGTGCAGCTTGAATTGTCTCGATATCACAAAAGTCTTCTTTGTTCGAACCTAAAGCCGAGAGATCAACCGCGGCGGGTGTATCCAGCGCAAAAGCCGCCAAATCTTCACCAAAAGATTGATATTCAGCCCCCAACTCGATGGCAAAATGGAACCCTGCGCCTTTTTCGTCTCCCAAACATGGCGGCGGCTCGGAAAGCGCGGCTTCGTCTTCCGATTGCAGCACCAGATCGTCGCTGTAGGGATAGAGACAGTCCAGGGAAATATCGAAAACGTCGCCGCTTACGGGTAGCCCACTCAGCCCGACCCAGATCCCATACAAAATCGTTTCGCCGGGCTGCACCACCAACCACTCAGGCTGGCGGGGATCGAGGGCCAAGCCAAAACCCAAGCCGGCGCGGAAGAAGTCTGCAAATTCGATGATTTGTTTTTCCGTTCGTTCCCCATCTTCCCAGATCATCCCCCCGACAAGCGGGAAGGTGAAGCGCGGGGCATCCGCACTATTCTCCAGTTTGAAGACCAGCAGCGCCAACGCCTGGACACCATCGAAAAGCGCATGCCGCTCGGTGACTTCGGGCAGGCTTTCCACAGGCGCAACGAACACTCGCTCGAGGCTGAGCGCTGCGCCGCCGCGCTCGATCACCCCGCCGTAGTCAACCGGGTTGATGCCCATTGGAATTTCCGCTAGCCCAGGCTCAAGCGCTTTTCCATCCGCCAGGTCTGCCTGAAGGGTGACATCGTAGGTTTCTTCGGCGCCATAGCAGCCTTGGGCATCGTCCGGACAGGTGAAGTGCCAGGCCAGCCAGGTGACATCGCGGGCCAGCAGCGTTTCCAGGCCAAAGCGCTGAGTAGTATCCCGGCTTTCCCCGGGAGGTATGGCGGGCGAACTTAGCTGCGGGTTCAGCACTGTCTCTTCCGCGGTCACAGGGCCGTTGGTATCCCGCAGGCGAACCACTTCGAAGATTTCCCCATCAGGGTTCCCCAACACAATGACACCCCAGGGGGAGTGATCTACCAAACGCTGGTCGGTGGGGTTGTTGACGGAATAGCGGAATTCCACAACGGCCAGAGTATTCTTGATCCCCGGAATATCGAAGCTAACCTCCGGGAATAGGGCATCTTTATCATAGATGACGACCTCCTGGATGGCATATTCCAGCCCCAGCGCGTTGTGGGTAAGCGGCACGTCCTCATAACGCAGCCGGTTTCCGGTTGGTTCTTGCGGCTGAGCCGTTGCTGGCGCGCTTTCGATGTCAGGCATTGCTGTCGGCGCACTTTCGCTCGGATTGACCGGAGTATCCGTAGGCGGCGCGGTTGGGGATACTTCCAACCCATCCGCTACGACATCCGTCTCAGTGGATGGCGGGAGTGTTGCCGCAGGCGGCGCATCTGGCATTTTTCCGGAGCAGGCGCACAACGCGGCGAGCAGTATCAGGGTCAAAATAAAAATAGTTTTCTTCATCAATGGTTTCCTCAACGAATCTTCACTTGAAGGGAATCCCCGTCAATAAGGGTATCCGGTAGTAAATATTGTTCTTGTACGGGCGGCAGGATTTCCATCGGCTGGCCGGTGATCTGCTCCATGAACGGGTTCTCGAGCGGTTCGACATGCCAGAACAGAAATCCCCAGGGATACCAGCCAGGCGCGCTGCCGGTTGCGATAAAGGTGTTGCTCAAATCCATGTGCATGGCGTCGAACTGGGCGGCGTAGATACAGGAGACTTCCTGGGAACAGGCTGACCAATCCACGCCGTTTTCCGATACGGCAGGCGACTCGTAGACGCCGTTGGCGCTGACCGACACCCGCACCAGGGTGTGAATATCAACCCAGCGTCTGGCATTCGCGGCGCTGATCCACGGGCCGCGGGTCAGGTAGCCGCGTTCCTGGCCGTAGGGGAACTCAACCCCCAGGGCGACCCACACCGCGCGGATTTCCCCTTCCTTCTCCAGACGGTAGCGCACCCGCGCCAGATCGATCATCGCCGGGGGATAACGGAAGCGCACCATCTGGTCGACGATGCCGTAGAAATCCCAGGTCTGGCGCGCAGGATCATATTGAATGCCTGGTCGCACATTTTGCATGGCCTGCCCCAGCCAGGGGTCTTCGACCGGCGGGGTTTCTTCTACAGCCTGGGCAGGATGGCTGGCAGCTAACAGCAAAAGGCACAAGAAAACCAGGCGCACGCCCTTAGCCATGCCAGCCTCCAAAACAGAGCCGCATGATCTGGCGGTACAGGTTTTCAGAATCGGCGAGCGGGTCCAGCATATAGTGTCCCTGGCCGCGGTAGAAAACGCTGCCAATTGTGCGGATATGGATCGTTCTTTCAGCCTGCGCAGCATAGCGGATTTCCCGCAGCGGGATCTTGATCCCAAAGGGCGCGCTCTGAAAAAGGAGCGTTGTCCGGGTCAGCCGCAACATCCCCGTGGCGCGCAGACCAAAGAGGAAATCCAGGAAGCCGTCCTCGGAGATTTTGGTTTTGCCCATCCAAAGCGGTTTCTCTGGTGTATCCGGCGCGGACGTTCTATTCGCAGGGAATATCGTTCGGTCACTGTGTAATCCTGGCCACTTCGATGTAATCATGGTGTCGGCCATCCTGTCTGCTCCAATCAGGGGCAATCCAAAATCTCTGCGGGAAGATCAGCCTGACCATACTCATCCATGAGCTGAACATCCCATCCAAAGGCGAACCAGTCGTCAGGGGCTTTCCCAGACTGGATGAAGGCCGCGCTGCCGCCGCGGGTTTCGAGTTCCAGGGCTGTACCGAGTGAGCAAATCCCTGCCGGGTTGAAGGCTGCCCAATCTGCACAGTCCTCCCAGGCCAGCTCACGCCCGGCGCGCACGAACCCGGTCAGGGACAGACGCACCACTTGGCCGGATTGCCCGAAGATTTGCGCCGCTTCCTGTGCGGTTCCCCAATCGCGCTGACCCTGTGGGGAGGCGATATTCATGGGAAAATACTCGTCTTTTTTTGATAAATAACCTGTCGCTGTCCAGAGATCCCTGGGCTCACCGTCTTCAGCCAGGTAGAAAAGGCGCGTCAGATCAATTACTGCGCCATCCCGTTTTTCCTGCCGTATTTCTCCGGTGGTCATTCCCCAAAGGGAGACGACCGGCGTTTCTCCGCCCGTGAAGGAAATCTCTTGCATGGGGAGTGCGTTGTGCAGTATCACGGGCAGCAGGCGGCAGGCCAGGTTTTCATCCGGGATGCTGGCAATGCTCTCTGGAGAAGCCTCGGTGAGCAGTTGCTTTGCCACCCAGCCATCCGCGAAAGCGTGGTCGTATTTGACCAGCACATGCACCCAGAACAGACCGGCTTCTTCCACCGGCTCATCATCCAGCACGCGCACAGCCGTTCCATTGGGTAGGGTGTCGCGAATGCGGCCATAGGGCGCTTCCCGCAGGTAGATGCCGTCAGCTTCCGAGGAATACACTTCAGCATAGGTAACCGGTGGTGTGGGCGTAAAAGTCAGTGTGGGCGTCATCGTTGGCACGCTGGTCGGGGTGGTAATCGGCGATGCTGTTGGCGCAGTCGTCGGCGTCGCCGTTGGTAGCGGCGTTTGGGTAGCTTCCGGGGTGAGTGAGTTGATCGCAGTAGCAAATGATCTTTCCGCTGTCGCGGAAGGCTCGGTCATAGCCACGGCTATCGCAACGGCATCATCTTGCCAGACGATCCAGCCCAGCGTACCGCCCAGGCCCAAGATCAAGACTGCCAGCAGAACGTACAGAATATTTTCAGAGATTGATTGCATTGATTTCCTTTCATTTGGTCATGTAGTCAGGTGGTCGAATTTGTCTTATTGGTCAGGTAGTCAGATCGTCGAGTAGTACTTTCGTCCTGTGTCGATCACAGCGATAGTTCTTGAACTACCTGATAGCACGACCAACAGACCAACTGACGAATTCGACCCATCACGGACATCCCACAACCGGCTGACCAACAGATGCCGCGGCAAAGACCTTGAGCTGTACGCTTGAGCGGCCCACAAATGCGGACATCAGGAAGGTCGAAACCGGGAACGTCAGATACACGCCTACAGAAGGTTCTTCGGCAGACCAATCCCCGCGGCCTTCTCCCAATCGCCTGGGGCGGGGCGGGTAGCCTTCCACGCTGCCGCCATCATGATCCGGCAGCACACGCACATCGTGGCTGTATCCCATGACCCCGCGCCCGTTCATTTCACTGGCCAATACCTGGATGGTCGTGCTGCGAGCTATGGCCGCGTCCAGTTCGATAGCGCCAGGGCCGAGACAGCCTTCGGCGACATCGACCGTGCCCTGGCTCCAATCCCGCCCGGCAGAAACACCGGCCAGCGCAGCTTGCTGGGCGGCCTGGTAGCCCCAATTGCGGGCCTCGAGCAGGGTGTATACATCCACCAACGCCGCGGCGATCAGAAAGAAGATTAGCGTGACGAAGACGCCCAGGATGGTGATCTGACCTTTTTCTCTGGGACTATTGGAAGCTCCACTTCCTCTATTTGTGCCCATATCAGGGATGATTGATCTCATGCTATAATCTCCATAAGCAATAAAGCGTAATTGGAGTTGAAATATGGCTGCATATGAAACTATGTTGACCGTCGACAAAAAGGGCAAATTGGTATTGGCCGACCTTCCATTTCGACCTGGGCAACAGGTAAAAATCACCATTGTTACTGCCGAAGGGATGGACCGCAGTGAACTCGTTCGGCGGTGGAAAGTATTGTTTAAAAACATGCAGGCCTCATCGCAGGCCGGGCGTTTGACGGATGCTGAAATCGATGAAGAAATCGAGTCATACCGCGCGGGTCTATGAAAGTAATCATCGACACTAATATTTTGATTTCGGCCGCCTTCCGTGATCGTGATCCAGAGGCGGTCGTTTTTTACATCCTTAAACAGCCTGAAATTGAGTGGGTGGTGACAAAAGAGATCCTTCAAGAGTACCTTGAGGTACTTGCCCGCCCAAAGTTCCATCTTTCCCCGGATGAGTTTGAAGAGTGGTCGACTTTGATTACTTTTTCGACCGTACTCTTTGATCTTCCTGAGGAGATTTCCTTCCCACGTGATCCAAAAGATGCCAAATTCCTGGCCTGTGCTTTGGGTTCTCAGGCCGACTATTTCATCACTGGGGATCGTGATTTTTCCGACGCACCTGATTTGTCGCCAACCAAGATGGTGACTGTCTCTCAATTCAAAGCTCAATTTATCGACTAGCCCGTTCATAGGGGTATTCCTCTTTGCGCGTGGGTGCATTGGTGCATGGGTGAAATTTGCGCCCCCCTGCTCCCACGTTCTGTCCTGAGCGAAGTCGAAGGGTCCCTTGCTCAACATCATGGATACCGCTCCACAATGCCCCAATGCCGCGCCTGCAGGGTGATGCCCTGACCAGCGACGAAAGGAATGTCTGGCTGGTAGGTGGCCGTGGCTTCGATCTGGAAGACACTGCCGAAGGACAGGTTATCCAGCGCGGCTGCAGATAGGGGAGAGCCATTCGAGTCGTAGGCCCGCAGCACGGGGGCGCTGACGTTTCCGCCGCCCATGACGTTATCCGAAACGGCACCCTGAACCACGGTATTTGCCCACGTCCATTGGGATGGGTCCAGGCTGAGGGCGCGGGTGGCCGCGCCAACGCCACTGTTGATCGCATGGCGCGCACTCACCCCGCGGGCCAGTTCGATCCCGCCCAGAAAGAGGGGCAGCAGGCTAAGCAGAACGAGCAGGAGCTCGAGGCTGGCTTGACCCTTTTGTCGGGTCGTCAGTTGGTCAATTCGTCGCTTTGTCTTTTCCTGACGATCCGACCATCCGACGAACCGACTACGACCCGATCTCAACATTCACCTCCTGCAGGACGCCACGGATAGAATTGAATACCGCGTAGAGTGTGCCGCCCAGAAGTGCGATGATCAGGGCAGCCAGGACGATATATTCAACAGCGGCTTCGCCGTTATGCTCAATCAACATGGTTCTACTTTTTCAATCCTTTCATATTCACGCGTCAGGGTGTCGCAACGTCGGATCGTCATGGTTCGAACAAGCTGACGATCCGACGCGCAGACGCTTTGACGTTCTGACGCCTTAGGGACTCGTCGGTACGTTGATGCCGTCAATCCACGATGCCACGTTATCGCCCTGGGCATTGGCGTTCTGGGCAATGCCCCAGATGGCGATGGCGACAACAGCGATGGCAACGGCAGCCACGACGATGTATTCCACACCGGCTTCGCCGCGATGGTTCTTTTTGCGCAACATAATTCACGTCCTCCTTTCCATTTAGTTTTATCATTCAGTAGTTGGATAGTTCTGTAGATAGGTGATCCCGATGGACTACCCAACGAACCAACTATCTAACGACCCAACTAAAAACCGCTAATACCAGACAGATTGGCTAATATTCGCGCCACCAACGGGTAGAACAGCACCACCAGGGTCGGTCCCAGGAGAACTGGGAAAACGAGCAGGATCAGGCGGGTGGGGATTTGCTGGAGCTGCTCGCGCACGCCGGTTTCCATCTCGGCCTGGACGCGCCCCATGGCTTGTTTCAGGGCTTCGTCCAGGCGCAAAGCGCCATCCTGCGCGGCCTGGGTGCGGGCGACCAGGTCGGCCAGGAAGGGCGCCTGGGTATCTTCGGCAAGGCGTGCCAGCAGTTCCAGGCCGCTGCCTCGGAAACCGCCCTCCAGGTATCCGCTCACTACGCGGGCGATCTGGGTATTGTCGGCTTTGGCCACATCCTGCAGGGCCAGAAGCAGGCTGCCCCGCAGCGTGCGCCGGATGCGCAGATCCATCAGGAAGTGCCAGATGTCAGCGGCCAGCTGCCGCTTGCGCAGGTTGGTCAGCCACAGTTTGGTAGCCAGGGGAAAGATTCCCAGGGAAAGCGCCAGGATTTGGCGGGTGGCCAGGTAGATGGCGATGGCTGCCAAACCGGAGAGGGCGTAGATGGTTGGCCAAGGGACGGCTTTCAAGCCCAAAAGATCATCCAGGGTCACTCTGGCGGCATCCGTACGTTCACCTTCCGCCTGGGCGATGACCCAAGCGGCTGGATGTTTTCGGCGGTGCAGCCAGGTCAGGCCGTCCTGAAGGAAACCTAAGAGCCAATATGCCAAGATGCCGGCGGAGAGGCCATATAGGCAAACCGTAATCCACAAGGCAAGGGCCGCGCGATCGATCATCTCAGGCCTCCAACTGGCGAATTTCCGCCTCGACATAGAAGCTGCCCAGCGCGCCTACAAACAGCATGACCAGCAGCAAGAGCCAGTGCTGGCTGCTGGCAACGAAATACGCGCGCCATGTCGGCAGGATGCATACCGCAAGCATCGCCCCGGCCAAAACAGCCTGCAAAATACGCGTGGTACTGCGCAGGGTGGTCAGGTTCTGGCGCACGCGGTTCCCCAGGTCCAGGCGGCTCTCGACTTCCCGGCGCAGCAGGCTGAGGGTGTCTTGGAAAACCTCGGGATCGGTTTCCTGAGCGTTGGCGATCACCACCACAAAGCGGCGCAGCACCGGGTTGGGCAGTTTTTCGAGAGGCGACAGGGCTTTGCCGGCCATTTGCTGCAGTTTCAAGCGTTCAATCGTCTGATCGACTGCCCGGCGCAGTTCGCTTTTCGGGAGGGTATGGGAAGCCCCATCCAGTGTGTTGAGCACCGAACGCAATACCGGAAAACGGGCTTCGAACTGCAAGACCAGGTTGCCGGTATCTTCGTTCAACCGGCGTAAGCGTTTCGATTGGCGGCTGGAACGGTAGATTTCGCCAGCTACCAGGCTGATCGTGAAAAGCACCGGAGAGAACATGCGGTCGGAGAGTAGCAGGGCCCCTAGCGCGCCCAGGGCAACCCAGAACCACAAAGTGGTAGCTAGATGACGCAGGATCATCTGGCCAGTTTCTCTTTGGGTCATGCGCTTGGCTGGTTTCTCGATCTCCCGCAACCATTCGAGGGCAACCGGCCGCAGGCGGCGACGCAAATAGCCGGCTGTGCCGGTTGCCAGGTCGCTTACAGCAAACAGAAATACCCGGCTGACCAGCCACAGGCCGATCACAGCCAGCAGCGTCGCCAGTCCCCATAGCAGCGTTAGATTGACGCTCATAGCTTCTCCCAGGCGGCAGCAATCAGGTTTCTGGCAGCCGTAACCATCCCTGTTTCTTGCCAGCCGCAATAGAGCCGATCCAGTAAGTATTTTCCGCGTCCATCGATACCGGCTACGTGGACGACTTCCGAGACAAAACGCTGCGCGCCGCCAGGGTGCAGCTGCCGGGTGGTGAGTACGACCACGTCCACCCCGCTCGCCACCATCTGGCGCACGGCGGCCAGACCCATCTCCGGCTGGTCGCCAAGCGCGAGCTGCTCCAAGCGGCCCAGCGCTGCTAGGACACTTGCCCCGTGAATGGTGGCATACGCCCGCCGCCCTAAATTCGCCGCTTTGATGAACTGCATCGCTTCCCCGGAGGAGACGATCTCGCCCAGCACAATCGCCGCCGGGTTGGTGCGGGTGTAGACCACATTCAGCACCCAATCCATCGTGGCCGTCTCTTCCTGCCCGGGGCGCAATTCTGCTGGCGCGATGGCGCGCATCTGGAAGAGATCGGGCGAGAGCTGCAATTCCCGGAAGGTCTCCAGGATTGCTACCGGCGCGTCGGGGGGAATGTGCTGGCTGGCGGCATTCAGCAGCGTGGTCTTTCCGGAAGAAAACTCCCCGGCGAAGAGGATATTCCCAGCCTGGGCAGCCACCATCCAGGCCAGAAAGCGCTGTGGGGACCGTGCTGGCAGGGCGGCAACGCCAGCTCGCATACCGGGTTCTCGAATGTCATCCAGGTCGCCGCGGATGCTTTTGGCATAGGTTTCGAAGGCCCCCAAGCGCTGCAGTCCTGGAAGCGTCTGCCGCTTGCGGCCAAACAAACGGATATTGATCGCCGGGGCGTCCATCAAAGGGGGCAGCATGCCGGTGAAGCGTTCCCCGCCGGGAAGATCGACCAGCACTGCCGGGTGGCGCGGGTCAAGCGATTGCCCAGATAGGTCAGCGATGCGGTAGATCAGCTGCGACCAATAGGCTTCAGGGGCCAGATCGCCGAGGTGTTCCAGGCGGCCGCTGCGTTCCACCGCTACAGCGCGGCCGCGCACATAGATTTCCTCGACATCCGCCTGGCGCAAGAAGGGCTGCAGCAAGCCGATCCCGGAAAGGGCATCGGCCAGGCGTTCCGTGACGGCGTTCAAATGGGTAAGCGGAACCTGATCCATCAGCAAATGGCGCACCTGATCGCGGAACTGGTGCTGCTGGCCGGGATCGGTTTCGCGCCAATCAGGGATGCGCACTTCACGCGCCATCAGCCCTTGCTGCACGCTTTCCAGCAGGGGGATGTCGCTTTCTCGCAGGCCGTAGTGTTGGTTTGGGTTGTTCATGGTTTTTTTAGGTATCAGGTATCAAGTTTCAGGTGTCGGGTATTGGGTATTGGATACTGACTACTGATCACTGTCCACTACTCACTGCTCACCGACCACCGCCAGTGTGACCCACAACTGGTTCTTACCGACGTCCTTCAAGGCCAGAGCTTGCAAAATGTCCTGCACTACATCCGGCGTTGCTGCGACAACCAGGATTTCAGGCGTTGCGGTTGGTGATCCGTCCGCTGTCTCGGCAGCCGCATCGGCTATCACAGGCGAGCCGTCTTTGGCGCGGATGTCAACGACCGGGACGGTGGCAACGAGGGTAATTTGTGCTGGGGAGCAGGGGGGCGTGGGAGCCAGGGTGCTGGGGAGAGTTTCAACATCCTTGTTTTCCTGCTCCCCAGCTTCATCCTGAGCGAAGTCGAAGGAGCCCATGCTCTCCTGCTCCCCCGTCCTGTCCTGAGCGAAGCCGAAGGATCCCTCGCACCCCTGCTCAGAATCCAACCGATACACATTCACCCACTCGCCAATCTGGAGCTGCCCACCAACGGCGTTCTCTGGTGAGATGGGGATCGAGATCACTTCCAGAGAAGGGTCGGCCAGGCGGAAGTTTTCTGAGGACACGACCAGGCTGGCGGGCACTGGCAGGCTGGCGGCCAGGGTAGAGGTGGTGATCTGGCCGATCAGGTCAGCCGGCTGCGTGGCGTAGCCGCCGGTTTGTTCGATGAGCGCCCTGGGGAACTCCTGTAAGGTCAACAGGTCGGACGTCAGCAGGGTGTAGGGGCCAATATCCTGTACTGGAACAGGCAGCTTCACCACGGTCACATTGCGCAGATAGGCAGTACGCCCATACCAGGCCCCGCCGAGAGCAAAGGCCAGGGCGAGAAAACCGAGCAGAAATTCAAATAAGCGATTACGTTTCACGAAACAGTTCTCCAATCTTGATGGGACGCGGACAGGCGCGGATTGACGCGGATTTTTTAATTTGCCCTATCCGCGCTCGTCCGTGCTCGTCCCCGTCCGATTTCTTTTTTCTCCCGGCGCTTTTTGCGTTTGATCCATCCTGGATAGACCAGATCAATGACCGGGTCGGCCAGGCGAGGGTCTAAGCCTATCGCCCAGCGTTCGTTGTGGGGCAGCCAGGCGGAAATTTGTCCACCGAGGGGCAGCCGATCCGCGACTGAACGTACCATCGTGAGCACCAGGTAGACTTGCGGGGATTGGGTGAGGGAGGGCAGGACTTCCGCCAATTCCTGCCGCATTACCACAGTCTGGGCCAGGGAGTCTTCGCGTGGGGCGGACACCACCAGGATGTCAGTAGCGCGGCGCAGCGCAGCCTGCCAGAGCGGGTTGCCGGGGAAGGCATCGATTACGGTCAAGGTATGGCGCTGGATGATCTGATCGAATACCTGTGGCAGGCGCGGGTCGTTATGCAATACATCCGCTTCCCGGCGTCCGAGTGGGTAGACCGCCACACCATCCCAGATCGAAGGACTGGCATCCTGGGTGACGACATCATAGAGCGTGGCGGGCTTCGCCTGGCCCAGGCGGGCGATGAGAGAACTACCGCCCATGCCGACCTCGACCAGCGCCGTGGGCAGATCGGTCTGGGCGCGGAAACACCGGGTGATGCCCAAAGCCGTGGTGGTCTTGCCCACCCCGCCGCACAGATTGCATATCAAGACCACCCGCCGGGGCAGGTGGCTTAGTTTTCGGCCGCGCACCAGTTGGGCCTGGCTCAACCACTCCCCTGGCTGGCGGGCAAATTCAGCTTCCGCGGCCAGCAGCAGCCCCATGTTCTGGGCAGTACCCTTGACCAGGTCAGGATGGCAATCCTTCACAGGATGCAGCTCGCCCAGGATGACCAGTTGGGCCTGGTTGAGCGTATCCATCACGCCCAGGGTGGTATAGGCCTCCCGCAGGATGCAGGGGTTGTCCGTCGCCAGGATCGGCTCGATCACATCCGCTAATGGCCGCGTCGAGCCATAGACCACCTGGATGGGAGCGTTTTTCCTGCGTAATATTCGTTTCCAGAAATTCTTTTCTTTATTTTTCATCTCGCTTTCTTCCATCTTTTCCGAAGAACCGGGCTGCATCCTGGCATAGCAGGCGCAGCAGTTGATATTGGTCGATCATGCCAAGAGCGTCGAATTCGCTCAGCCAGGTAGCTAATTCATGGCATACGTTCGCTTCTGAGAAACCTGCCCAATTGCTTATTGGCTCTTTTACCATTTGGCCGTTTGCCATTTTTTCAATCCATGCCAGCAGACGACTCCGATTTGGCTCGTCCACCTGTTCGATCTGGACAGTCAACTGAGCAGCCAGGCGTTCGGCCAGCGGGGGCAGCATCGCAGCCATGCTTCCAACGAAACCGCCTACTCGCCATCCGGCGTAAGTGCCGGCGTCGCCGTAGCTGCATGACGCTGATCCACCCAATCGGTGATCTCCACCTGCGCCAGGGAACCGTAGAAGGAATCCACCAGGGCAAGCGTGAATGGGCCTGCCGGTTCGCTCACTTCGAAGGCCAGCTTGCCGCGCACGCTTTCTCCCGGGGCCAATACAGCCATCGTCAGCGGGGATTCGGACCAGAATGAAGCCTGAACTTCGTAGCCATCCGCATCGCGCAGACGGAAATCAAAGCTGATCACATCCATGCGTTCCACGGCAGTGTTCAGGACTTCGATATCCAGGATCAGGTAGGCAAAACCAGGCGCGGCTTTCCAGGGATCTTGTTCGCCGCGCAATTCCGCAGAATACAAGGTGATCGATACCTTTTCCACTTCAGTTGGTGTTGGCTGTGCTGTCACAATACTCGTTGCGTAAGGGCTGCGATAGAACGGCGTCCCAGCCAGTGCCAGGCCAGAACGAAGGCCTAGGATTGCTAGTGCAATGGTGACAAGCAAGAGGAGTAGCTTGGTGAATGTCGGTTTCATGGCATCAGTGGGAGTAGGAAGTAAGAAGTAGGTAGTAGGGGGAAATCGATCTTGTGTTCTGAAAAGGCCATTGTTATGCAGCCTTCTCGCATACTCCATACTTCCTACTCCATAATTCCTAAAACGCCCTCACCAACGGCGTCCCGATCACGGCCAGCAGGATCACCAGGAAGGGGAAAATGTAGAACACCGCCGCCAGCAGACCCAGCTTGCCGGAAAGCTGCTCGGCGCGCTGGTCAGCCTGGGCACGGTAGTTCTCGCCGATGTTCTCCGCCAGACGGGTGAGCAATTCTTCCACCTGGGTGCCTTTGCCAGCAAAGCCCAGCTGCACGGCGAAGTCGATCAGCAAGGGGTGGCCGCTCTCCTCAGCCGCCTGGCGCAATACGCCTTCGTCCATGGCCGAGGGGGAGAACAGGTTGCGGCCATGCGCCAGATGCAGCACATAGCGCAGCCAGGCCGCCATATAGCCCTCGCCTTCGGAAACGCGCTGGATGATGGTGTGCAGCGCAGCGCCGCTCTTGCCTTCAGCGGCCATGAGCTGCAGGGTTTCGGGCAGTTCCTGGGAGATGCGCTTGCGCACGGTTTCCGCCTTGGAGCGCAGTTCGGACTGCATCAGCATCCAGCCAGCGATCAGCCCGGCGATGAGGGCGTAGCTGTCTTTTGTGGCAAAAAATGCCGCCACACCCAGGCCGGCGCCCATCAACACCTAGCGTCCGATAGCGGCCGCGGGGGTCTTTCCCGCCCAGGCGCGGTCTTCGAAGGCCGCCCAATACAGATCGCCACCCACTTTGCGTAAATATTTCGGCAGCAGCCTGCCAACCGGAGAGCCGATCAGTTCATTAAAGGCCTTGGGGCGCATATCCGGCTGTTCGCTTTCAGCTAGCCGCGCCGACGCACTGCGGTCTACGATCACCAGCAGACGCTGGGCGGCAAAGCCGACTGTGGCGGCGGTGAGGAGGGTGATCAATGTGATTTGTGCTTCCATGGTTTTTGTCCTGTAGTCGGGTAGTCTGTTGGTCGCGTGGTCGAATTGTCTGTTGGTTTAGTGGTCAAGTAGTCGATTGGTCAGGCAGCCTTTGTTCGCTAATGAGACGATAGGACAATCCGACCAACGGACGAAGCGACAACCCGACTACGCGACCACTTGACTATCTGACCAATCAGACCACCTTCATAATTTCGTTGCGAATGATCCCATACCCGACCGCCATCACACCCATCCCGATCATGATCAGGATTTGGGTGACGAACAGGCGGAAGGATTCGGCGGTGACCGGGTCGTTCATCATCACCAGCAGCACCACGCCCAGGATGGCGGGCACCATCTTGGCTGCCTGGATGGCCTGGCCAGCTTTGGCGCGGGCGCGGTTGCGGATGGCAATCACGCCCTGGATGCCGCGCGCCGCCTGGCTGACTACCTCAGCATACTGGCCGCCGCCGGCGCGCAGATAGCTTTCCAGCAGGATGGCGACATTGGAGAGCGATACGGAAGGGGAGCGTTTGGCCAGATCGCGCAAAGCGGCTGCGGGTTGGTTCTTGGTGCGCATGTCCTGGGCGGTTTTGAGCAGTTCCGGGGTGAGCGGGTTCGCTCCGCCGGTCAGAAGCGAGTTGCCGACCATCTCCAGGACTTCGTCCAGGCCGCGGTTTTGCTGCAGGCCGGCGGCGATGCGCGAGAGGGCAATCGGCAAGAGCTTATCCATTTCCAGGCCGCGGCTCTTGGCGCGTTCGCTCAAGGACGCAATGGGGAGATACCCGGCAATCGCGCCCAGGGCGAGGGCGGGCAGGCCAGGGATGAAAAAAGCCCAGGCGGCCAGGGTCACGCTCGCGCCCAGGCCGATCACCAGCAGGCGAAATTGGGTGATGGTGAGCTTGGCCCCGCTTTCCAGCAGGCGCCGTTCCAGGGATTTCTCCGGCAGGTTCGAGAGGGCATCGATGAACTCGATCGCTTCGGCGTCCTGCAGGCGGCGGGCGGTCTTCGAAGACAAATAGGCCCAGCGCCCAGAGACTTCCCAGGCGACGATCAGGGCGATAGCGCTGGCCAGGCCGGCGATGAGCAGCATCGTGGTGGTTGGATCAGTCATTCCCGCGCTCCTCCTGATTTCCAGGGTTGCGCTGGGCGGCATCTTGCTCAGCGAGCAAGTGCTCGATCCAGGCGAGTGCGGCGGAGACGACTTTCATGATCTCGATCGGCCGCCGGGACATAATGGCGATCTGGACAGCGTTGACCAGTTCGTGTTGGTAGGGGTCGGTCATCGGTTTTTCTCCTGAAGGTTCTGCCAGCGCGGGCTGCTGGGGAGTGAGTTTTCATCGTAGCGATAGATGTGCTGGAACCAGACATCGCCGCCTTTGAGTTCCTTCTCCACACAGGCAATCGTGGTCACCCGGCGCACTTCGTGGCGGATGGAGATCTGCACCAGCAGGTCGACGCTGAAAGCGATGGTCTCATTGGCATTGCGCTTGGGCACCTGCATATCGGCGCCCAGGATGGTCGCCAGGCGTTCGAAGGCTTCCCGGGGTGAGTCGGCATGGAAGGTGCAGGCCCCGCTGTGGCCGGTCATCAGCGCCCGGAAGAGCGCCATGGCCGCCCCGCCGTCGCGCACTTCGCCGATGATCAAATAGTCCGGGGACATGCGCATGGCGTCATCCACGCCGTCGGCCAGGGTATATGGGGGCACTTCCGAGCCGGGCGGCACCGGGCGAGCTTCCACGGTCTGCACGGTCGCGCGGTCGATCCAGATCTCTGCCGGGTCTTCGATTTTTACAATACGCCATTTCTCCGGCAGGAAGTTGCACAAGGCGGAAAGCAAAGTGGTCTTGCCGGTGCGCGTGCCGCCGGTGATCAGGATGCGCTTGCCGCTTTGCATGGCCTGTTGCAGGTAGGCCATCATTTCCGCGGTCATCAAGCCGCGCTCGAGCAGCCATTCCGGGAGAACCGGTTTTTGCTCGTATAAGCGGATATTGATCGAGGGGTAGCCTTTGCCGGGGGCGATGATCGGGTGCAGGGCTTTGATGCGCCCGCCGCCGGGGTTGTGCTGGGTGGCTGGCAGCTTGGCGTTCACGCTAGGGGTGGCTTCATTGATCGCTTTGGACTGCGGGCCGAGCAGCAGATTGAGCACCCGCCAGACTTCGGCCAGGTCGACTCTCAAATCCACCGTCTCCCAGCGTACGCTGCCCTTGACCATCACCTGGATCAGGCCGCTGGAATAGATGGTGATCTCGGAGAGATCGGTGCGCGCCGGGGGCAGCAGCAAATCCAGGAAACCCAGTCCCAGCACCCGCCGGGCGATCTCATCGGTCAGGGCAGCCTGCTCCTGAACGGAAGGGGAGATTTCGTGGAAGCGGTAGGCCTGGCCGACTAGTAGATGGATGCGGGCGCGCACCCGCTGGCGCGCCTCGGCATCCGGCGAACGCAAGAGCGCAGCCGGGAATTCGCGGTTGATGGCATCGATGACTTCTTCGATGATCGCCCGCTGGATGTCGTCGCCCATCAGGACCTGGCGGGGTTTGGCGCTGTCGTCAAGTAAGTTGAGTACGGTCATAATTTCTTGGATTTCAGAGTGCAGATTTTTGATTGTTGATTTTCAAACCAGATAGGCGTCATATGAGAAACCTTCAACCTTCAACTCCCAACCTTCAACCAACATTGACTTTCACCAAATTCCCCAACCGGAAACCCTTCCCTTTGCCATTCTTGTGCTCTCCAACCACCCCGGCATAGAAGGCGTCGGCCAATACCTGGGCGCCTTTGCCCAGGGCTTCGGAAACGCTGGCCGCGGGCCGGCCGGCATCCTGCGCCTGGCTGACCGCCGGGTCGTAGTCAATGGTTGCCAGTACCGGCGGGAACCAGCCATATTGGGTAGCGCCTTCCTGGGAGAATTGGGTGGGGGTGAAGGCGGTCTTGGGTGTGCGCTGGTTCAGGGCCACAAAGATGCCCTCTTTGGGGATGCGGTGGTCGCTGACCAGTTTTTCGGTGATCAGTTGGGCAATATGGGCGGTGGCTTTGATGCCCTCCAGGGTGGGTCGGGAGACGATCACCACTGTGTTGGCCGCCAGCAGCGCCTGCATCATCCAGGTGCTCTCGCCATCGGGCAGATCGAGCAGGATGGCGCCGTAGTGCAGCATATATGAGCTCATCACCAGGGAGCGGATCGAGTTGGCTGCGCCGCGTTCGACATCTACAGCCTGGGCATAGGCATAGGTATCGGGCGGGGCGATGACCACGTCCAGGCCGTCAGGCGTGGATTGCACGGCGTCCTGGATGCCGCCTTCTGGCCGGGCGAAGAACTCCGAGGCGTTGGGCACGTAGCGCAAACCCAGGCGCAGCGGAGCCGGGGAAGGCAGATCGAAGGAGAAGAGCAGCGTGCGGATATTGCGCCGGGCGGTGATCTCGAAGCCCAGGGCTTCTGCCAGCGTCGAACGCCCCACACCGCCTTGAGATGAGACGAAGGCGATCACCCGCGTCCCTACGGCGCCCGCCGAACGCGGCCCGCCGGCATACATCTGCTGCAAAGGGGCTGCCGATTGGCGTTTGGCGTATTCGGTCTGCACCGCGCTGAAGCCGACGTTGAGCACTTCCACAGGTGATGTCGGCAGGATGAAGACCCGTCGCACGGTGTGGATCTGCTCCAACATGCCCTGGATCTGTCCCCAGGCGGGCGGCAGCAAGACCACGACCACTGCCTGGGTCAGGCGGGAGAGCAAATCCCGCAGGGCATCCGGTTTGGGGGCGATGTCGGCATAGACGATCAATAGATCCGGCTCGTTGCCCTTGATCTGGTCGGCCAGATAGCTCCAGTTGTTTTGCATAAAAGCCAGGGTGAAGCGTTCGTCAGTGCCGGCGGTGCCGAAGGTGGAAGCCATTTGCTGCATATCAGGACCGGCGATGCCGATGGATATTCTGCGGTTCATGGATGTATCTCCCGTGTGGTTGTTGGTGCGTTATTCATGTGCTGTTTCGTTACCTTTTTTCTGTAAGAAATATGTTGTAGGGGCTTGACTATTGCCTCGCAGATGTAATACAATATGCGTACATTGTATTACAATGACATACAGGAGAACCCGATGTCTAAAACCGCTGTAGTTACTGCCCGAATCGATCCTAATCTCAAGCGTTCGACAGAAGAGATTTTCCAGGAATTGGGCCTGACAACTTCTCAGGCAATCAATCTCTTTTATAAGCAAGTCGAACTTCAACAAGGTCTGCCCTTTCGCGTGGCACTGCCCAATGAAACGACACTGCAAGCGCTAGCAGATGCACGCCAGCGACGCAATTTGGATACCTTCGACACCACCGAAGCGCTCTTTGATGATCTGGATATTTAATGAGAGCCATACATCGCACCTCGCAATTCAAAAAAGATGTCAAACGTATGAAGCGGCGCAATAAAGGTTTCGCCGAGTTTAAGAAGGTGATTGAAGCACTGGTACATGGACAAACTCTTGATGAGCGGTATCGTGACCATGCCTTGATTGGGCAATATAAAGGTACGCGGGAGTGCCATATCGCCCCGGATTGGCTTCTGATCTACGAAATTTCCGCTAATGAGCTTATCTTGGTGCGAACTGGCACACATGCCGACTTGTTCGGGAAATAAGCTGGATTCACTTGATGGGTGATGATTCATGACAGACATGCAATATCCTGTTGTTGTTCATAAAGATCCTGAGAGTGACTATGGCGTTACCATCCCAGATTTGCCTGGGTGTTTCAGCGCGGGACAATCGCTTGAAAATGCCCTGGGAGAAGCGGCTGAAGCGATCCAGTGTCATACTGAAGGGCTGCTGCTGGACGGAGCAGCTATCCCTGAGCCAAAACCGGTTGCGTTTCATCAAAACAATCCTGATTTTGCCGGCGGTGTGTGGGCAGTTGTCACTGTACGTCTCTAAGCGAACCGACGTAACGACGTTCTGACCCATTGACGCATCACGGCGTCAACGAATATCCCGTGATCTCCTCATACAATTCCGTCAGATCAATGGCATTCAGGCTCGATACAGTGATTGCTAACCCATCGGCCGGCTCAAGGGCTAGGTGGATGGTGGCGACCTGATTGAGCAAGGCCAGGAGTTCTGCTGGACTGGCTGCCAGGCCGGGAGTGATCTCGAGCGGCCGGATGGGGACTTCCAGCAGGACGACGCTGCCGGATTGGGCCGACATGCTGGTACGGGCAGAGGAGAAAAGCGCTTCCTCTCCTTCGACCTCAGGGACTTCTTCGTAGCGGAAGGATTGCGGCACAACCAGTACCCGCAAGCTGGAAATCGTGATGCGCGCCGCCGGGGAAAGCGGGGGTTGCGGGGTGGCCGTGGGGACAGGGGTAACCGTCGCCCAGCCGCCATCGACCGGCACAATTTCCGCTTCTCGGAAAACCAAAGGTTCTGAATAGGTCGTCTCCATTTGATTGGCGAGCTGGATACCGCCCGGATCAAGGACGGCGATCACCGAGACGCGCTGGCCGGGCCGCAGCACGCCGCCCAAACCGGTGGCCTGATCGACCTTCACGGCAATCGCAACCGTGTCCGGTTCTAATTGCGCCGGTATGCCGGCAGAGACTTCGTTCTCTCCGGCGACATAGGCAGTGATGGCATCCCCGGCCACCCGGCTGGTGGTCAGCACTTTGCCGGCCACCTCTTCCAGCGCCGTATACGCGCCTTCGGGAATGCCGCCTTTGGGGATCTGGCGCACTTCCAGCACGTCCGCCGTCAGCCGCGTGCCGGCCGCCAGGTCATAGCGCGCCACCACCACCGGCGCCGGCCTGACCACACCGGTCAGCAGTGAATAGGTCAGCGCGCCAGCGAGCAGTACCAGGCCGAGGATGATGAAGGTTGATTTTTTCATTGCATTTTCTCCAAAACTTTCGTTGAGTTGAATTCTTGTCTTGTAGTCGCTTAGTCGGATAGTCTTGTGGTCTTATTGACCAACCGACCATCTGACCAAGTGACTAAGCGACTAATTGACTGCCTACGGCAGGACTAAAATCGGATTGCGCTTGTAATACAAAGCAATATCCCGATCCCCCGGCTCGCGCACCGGCAGGAGCAGGGAGCGGATCAAATAGGGTTCCATATCGGCGATCTCCATGGTGTAGCCCAGCTTGGTGATCGCCATCGCCATCGGCAAGCGGGCCAGGAAGCGGTCGTATTCGGAGTTGACGAAGCCTTTGGTGTTGCGGGCCAGATGCGCCAGGATCGCTTCCCGGTCGCGGTCGTTCTTGGTCTGGCCGAAAAAGCCGTTATTGCAAGAGGACAGGATGCCCACCGGCAGTTCGCTGATCGTCTGGGCCAAGACGTGCAGGAAGACCTGGTATTTGCGCCCGTCCCGCCACATGTTCAGGAAGATCTGGGCGGTCTGGTTGCCGCCTTTGACATCGCTGTCGGAGGCCGCGCCGATGTCCACGCCGGAGAGGACTTTGTTGGCCTCTTCGAAGAAGATCTGCATCGGGGGGAAACGCACGCCGCTGAGTGCCTCCCGCCGGCGCACCACCGCGTCCATATACAGGATCGAGGCGATTAGGGAGAGCAGGGCCGATTTAGAGAATTCGTCCATCTCCGCCCCGCCTTCGATCACCGCCACGCCCCAGGGATCGTCTTTGGAACCGAGCAGCCCCAGGTCTTCGATGGCGATGGTGTCGTAGCCCGAGCCATACATGGTACGCATCTCGCCTTCGGCCAGGGGTTCCAGGCGCAGGAGCACGCCCTGCAGGCTGGAACGGCTGTTGACGTCGCGGTGGTGCTTCTTGAGCAAGGCCCGCAGCACGCCCACCCATTGGGCCAGGCTGGCGCGCTTACTGCGATGCACCGCCAAAGCCTGGCGCTCGAAGGATTCAAGCTGTTGCAGGGGGAGATTTTGAGTAGACCGCTCCGGGAAACCTTTCTCCTGCCGGGCGGCGTTGATGATCTGCTCTTCGTCGCTGTTCTGCACGAACTTGAATTCTTCCCGGTGGCGCAAACGGCGGTCTTTTTCGACCTGGCTGAGGCGCTTGCTGGTCTGCTCGTCATCGAACAGGCCGGCATCTTCATCGGGTAGGATCACCCCGGTATTGGCGTACACAATCGTCAGGGCTTCGCGCATGAACCCCAGCTGGCGCGGCCCCATGCGTCCGGCATTGGCAAAGAGTTCGATAACCAGGTTGCGGTAACGTACCGGATCGACCCTTTTGGGCACTTGCAGCGGGTTCCAGCGCATCGGGCGCACCGCGCCGGGATAGAGCTGGCGGATATCCACCCGGCCGCGCATCCCCGGCCAGTTCAGGGCTTTACGCCAGCCCTGGCCGAAATCGAGTACGATCGTGCGGAAGCGCCAGGCTTTGGTGGTTTCGTAGGCCAGCCGTTCGGCGGTCACTGATTTGCCGGCGCCGGTATCGCCGATCAGGGCAGTATGGAAATGGCGCTCGCGGGCCAGGCGCAGCAGGGATTGGGTGATCGTGCCCCGTTCGGTGGAGAATTGGTGGCCGATAGGCACAGAATCACTGCCGGCCATATTGGGATCGAAGGCTAAGGGCGGGATCTTCTCCTGCACCGTGCGGGCGATGCCTTCTTCGAAGAGGCCGGGGGCCATGTAGGCCGCCGATTGCAGCACGGTCAGCAACGTGGCATCAGCGTACGCGCTCATTGCTTCGGGGAAGTGGATCTCACGCGTCGAGGGCACCATCACCCGGGCATGTAAGCGCAGATACTGCTCTTCTTCCGGGGTCAGGGAGCGGGTTTGCACGCCCATGACCACGTCTTCCGTGCCGTGGAAGGCTTCCGGGATCAACGCCATCAGGGCATGTTTACCGCGCTCGGTGCGCGCCAGGGTGTAGACATCGGTGTAGAAGCCGCCCTCGCGGGTGATCGTGTCCAGCAGCACCTGCTGCTGGCGCAGCATCTGGGTCAGCAGGATGGCCGGGTCGAACTGCCACTGGTTACTCTCCCCCACGCTGACCGAAGGGGCGATGCCGATGGTCAGCCCGTTGGAAAAGCCCCGGCTCAGGCCGCGGGCCACGGCGTCGCCTTGCGTGCGGTTCAGGCTGTGCTGGAAGCCTTCCGACCGCCCGACGGTGTCGGCCTGCGAGACCGTATTGGTATCGGCCACCGATTGGGTCTGGGAATACGAGTTGGTTTCGGCCTGGCTGTAGCTGCGCGTGACCGCTTCGCCCTCGGTGCGGCTGGAGAACTCCGAGAGGGTCTCGGAATGGGAATAGGTGTCGGTTTCGCTGTGGGAAGAGGTCTGCGATGTACTGCTGAAGCCGCCCGAGGTGTGCGTCACGCTGTTCGAGACGCTGCTGCCGCTGCTCACCCCGCGTGTGGCGCCGATGGCAGCGTTTAATCCCAAATTGACGCCCACATGGCCGTTGACTGCATCGGAACTGGAAGCGAAACTGCTGCTGCCCGATGAAACCGATGTGCTGTGTGAAGAACCCTGGGTGCGGGTGGTGGCAGAGCCTTCAGTGACGCTGTGGGCGTAGCCTTCGGTGACCGCCCGGCCTTCGCCCTGGGTTTGGCTGTGGCTGTTGGTGATCGCTACCCCTTCGGTTTCCGTGACGGCCTTGCCCACGGTGGTCGCGTGCCCTTCGGTGTGGGCGTAGGACTGGCCATCGGTGTGGCTCTGGCTCTCAGTGTGCGAAATGCCGTCCGTTTCTCCCGTAGATTGGTTGGCGGTGTATCCTGTGCCGGCGTTGCGCATCATCGCCCCCGACAGCAGCATCGGTACGGATAGGCCGACGTTAAATGAGCGCGTCCCGCTCTGCCAGGCCGCCCAGGAAGAGGTATATTCCGACAAACCGGCCAGCATCTGGGCCGCGTCGCGCATGGAAACCGGGGAAAGGATCACCTGCAGCAGGAAATCTTCCTCGAGCTGGCTCATGCCGCGCATTACGATCTCGTTTTGCTGCAGGGTGTACTGCTGCTGGGCGGCGTTCTTGCCCATCGTCAGCATCGGGTTGAGATCGGCCAGCCCGCCGCGGGCGTTTTCGCGCGGGTCGGGATGGCCCACGGTCAGGATACCGTGTTCCATCTCCAGAAAAGCCTCGAAGATCCATTCGGCGATCTCGGCCGGCACATCGCTGAAGCGGATTTGGGGATATGCCGCGGACATAGCGGCTTCGATGGCCGCGCCCCCGGCCATGGCCTGGGTCTGCGCGGCTTCCAGAGTTGCCCCGCGGCCGATAGCGCCGTACAGCTGCACGATGCCCAGCCGTTTGGGTTGGTAGATGCCGGCCACCAGGTAGACCAGTTCAACTCCTGCACCGTAGACGCCCCGAAGGACAGTGCGCATTCGGGCTAACGTGCCGCTGTCACCGCGCACGTCCATCGGGATCAGGGTCAGCATCAAAGGCCGCACCACGCGGAATTCCTCGTAGGTCGTGCCGCCCTCGCGCTCCCGCACGTGATACCAGAGCGCTTTCAGATCGTCACATTCATCCTGGAAGGAGAGTCCAGCGTCCAGCACGTCCAGGTCATCTGGAATCTCAAAGCGCGCCCCATCGGTCGCCCGATCCAAAACAGGCCACAGCCGCTCGAGGGTATCGGCGGCGGTTGTCAGGCGTTCGTCTAACCAGTTCGTGAGCGCTGAAGCCATCAAAACATCCTCAGTTGGGGGTCGGCGAGTAACTGTGGAAACGTTCCCCAGTCTTCTAATTGCAAGTGGGGCCTGGCCGCGATCTGTTTTCGGAGCCAGTGCAGCAGGCGGCGGCTGATGGTCACTTCCAGGTCGTAGACATGAGGTTCGTAGGAGCGCAGATAGGCTTCGCCGCCCGTGAACTCAAAGCACTCCGGGTGGAATAGCGCCAGGAGATCATAGAAGCGCGCCTGCCGGGGCTGGGCCAGTTCGATCAAAAGATGCTCCCACCAGGCGGCTTCCACCAGACAGCGGAAATCGTAATCATTGCGTCGGGCAGCGCTTTTGTTTTCTTTGGCAACTTCGCTAACGATGGTTTTCGTCAGTGTGTTCATGGTGTCAAACGATGGAACGTTTACATTGGATTGGACACGGACGAGCACTGATATACGCGGAAAATACTGTCGTTCGAAAACGCAACACCATCCGCGTTTTCTGCGTTCATCTGCGTCCGATTAAAAAAGTTCAATAAGCATTTCTTCTGCCGGTTGCCGGCATTCCGCTGAGCTCGGTGAAGCCCAGGGGAATGATGGCAACCTGGGGTGGGGAACCGCACAATCGCGCGGCTCCCCGGTGTTCAGGGCATGGGGTGGTAGTGAAGACCGTTCTGGGTGTACGTATCCACGATCTCGCCCTGGTCTCTCCAGGGTTGCGGGTACGCCTTATCAGTCGGGTCAGTGCGGTTATGGCCCTGTTTGGCCTGGTCAGATGGCCGGCTCATTTGGCGGAGACGGGCGACAGCGGTGATCACCAGGCTGAATGCCATGGTGGGAGCGATCACCACGATCGTCAGGGCAGCAACGGCGATGATGCCGGTCGCTAACCAGGTCATGATGGATGGGTGGAACATCGGGAGGCCTCCTTCGTATGTTCCGCACTCGGATGGGGATCATCCAGTGCATCGGGAAAATGCTGGAAACGTGCAATGCTGTGTGAAACAGCCTTTCGGATCGTTTTGCTCACCCCTAAAAGGGCAATGAGCAACACAGTGAGTCCGGCAGGGTTCGAACCTGCGACCTCCGGGGCGTTAGGCCGGCGCTCTGCCGGTTGAGCTACGGACTCATAGTCTTATAGTCATTTGTCGGGTAGTCGAGTAGTCCTGGCAAAACGGACTATTCGACTATGAGACTATCGGACTATCAGACAAAATCTTGTCAACGAACAAAACCCTGTTCCCCAGTTCATCTCCATCAATGGCGACTTCAAACAAATACCTGCCCGGTTCGGTAAAAGCCAGATTTTGCAGCTTCAGCACCCGGTTGATCTCGATGGACCTGTCGATGGCGTCAGGGGGTTTCCCAATACCCAGCGTCCAGTCCAGGAGCGGGTCGGTGCTGTTCTCATGAGTTACCACCAGGGTCAGGTTGTGGTCGGCGATTTCATCGGGTTCCAACGCCAGACGCAGCACCACCTGCATTTCAGGGTGCATGGCCGGGAATTCTGCCGCTGTCAACCGGCTGAAAATCCCCAGGATATTGAGCTTGCCATCTTCGGACGTGTTGGCAGCATCGGCGAAAACGAAGGTTGTTAGTTTCATAGTCTTGTAGTCTCTTAGTCCGATAGTCTTATTGGTCGGGAAGTCGGTGCGTCTGGTCGTCGGATCGTCTAGCAATCGTTTGACCATTCAGACCAACCGACTACGCGACCACGCGACGATCAGACTACCTGACCCGCAGTCGTTCCATAATCTCTCCCGCTTCGCGGAAGCTGTTGAACAAGCCTTTCGGGTTGCGAACGAAACGGTTGAGCAGCATGCCGGCGTAGCCCAGGGGATAGAGTACGAAGGTGAAGATCATGCCGATCATGGCCACATTGCCGCGGGTGTTGTCGAGTACGATTTGGGCGTCGGCGCTGGAGCCAACCACACCCGCCCAATCTGCCGGGCTGACTTGATTGAGCGCCAGCATTCCGAAACGCAGAACCAGCACCAGGCCGGCGTAGGTCAGCAGGCCGGTCTTCGCCCACCATTGCTGGTTGACTCGTTCTTCGGAGACCAGCAGGATGCCAAACATCGCCAGCATCCACAGGACTGCCCCAATCAGGGGAACCGGGAATTCCGAAGTCAACGAGACGATCAGCCAGGCGGCTAGCGTTGCCAGGGTGAAATATTGCGCGTTCAGCGATCCGGTCTGGGCTTCGCCGCGGCCATAACGCCGGGGGCGCATTACCGCCCGCTCCTGGTAGAGGGGATCCAAACCGAACAGGATGAAAGCGGCTGCCAGGAGAGCGATGAAGTCGAAGATATGCGCCGCAGCCCAATAGACCACCGCCAGAAAGCCGTTCAGCAGCCAGACCGGCAGAGCGAGGAAAAACTGGCTCACGGCCCCAGTGGTCACCAGCACTCACCTCCGCTCTTGCAGCTTGGCCCCAGCGATACTCGCAGCAAGGAAACGTGGAAGTTGCCCAAATTGCCGGAGAAGCTGCGCGGTTCGGAGACCGGCGTTCCGGTCGTCACCCCTTGTACTGTAGTTGTGTAGTCACCCGGGTCGGCGGTCTGGATGCCGAGGATTTCCTGCATCCACAGCACCGCGCCGCCCCCGATCACAGAGCCGGGGCCGGAGTATGCATAGGACCAGTCCGGGTGGATCAAATGCGCGCCGGGGTAGGCCTGTGCCAGATGCCCCAGGATGTAGCTGCGCGATCCGCCCGTCAGGTTGATATGGATCTGAACATCCGCCACGTAATCCGGGTAGATCTGCGTTTGCTCCACGCACTCCCACCAGGTATCGAGGATGTTGCCGTCCTCGTCCGCCTCAACATGCTGCACAGCCACGAACCAGTAATAAACCACGGGCGGGACTTGCACGGCGACTTCGACATCTGTGCCGCGCTTTTCGGGGTCTTGGCCGACAACGAAGGGGTTGAGCGGCGCTTTCTTTCCGCCGGAGTCTCCGCCGGGACTGTAGACCCGTATGGGGCCGGTGGTAGCGAAAGGTGATGGGCATTCCGGCGGGTCTTCCGGTTCCCGGGTTGGGGCAGGCGGAGTAGTGCCTGTGGGAGCTGGCGTGGGAGTGGTAAGCAACGCCAGAAGTTCTTCGGGGCATCCGCCGGGGACACTGGCGCAGTTGTTGGCGTTATATAACCACAGGGCATTGGCAAGGATTCCGGTATCTTGGGTCATTTCCCAAAGCCCTCCCATCAAGAATTTGCTTACATGCTCCAATTTCAAAGTTGTCCACAGATTTTCTTTGCCATCGACGACCGCCTGGAAGAAGGAATTCGCATCTTCATAGCCCATCGAAGACGCTTCATGCGAGATGTCTTGTATCGTCGCGTCTCCCATCACCGCGCCTAGAATATTTGCCAATGTCGCCCCACCGCCGTGCATAATGGCATCGGGTTGGGAATTGATCAGCCCGGAGTCGACCGGGTTGACGCTGGAAAAGAACACCGTTGCCAGGGATGGAATCACCAAAACCTGACCACTGGGGGTCACGTAGCGGCCATATTTGGCTTCGCCTACAGGGATATTGATGCCCCCCATTTGGATGGACATCCAATCGGCCTGTTCGGTCACTGTGTCAACATAGGTCAGGGTGTCGAAGTTGATCGAGCCATCCGGGTTGATGAATTCACCCCAGTCGGCCTCCTCGCCTTCTTGGGCGTACACGCTGCCGGCCAGGAAAGTGAAAGTGAAAATGATCAAGATGGATAAAATTGCCCGTTTCATTGGCCGGCCTCCTGGTATTTCTCAGTTTCAGCATCGAGCAGCAAACGCTCGATTTTCCAGCCGTCAACTTCCTGGAATAGAAGCGCGTAGGTTGTGAACTTGCTTTCCCTAACGATGCTCTGTGGCCAGGGGCTGGACATTTCCACGGTCAATGACCAGATTTGCATTGGTTGACCGCCTTCGCCAATGATTTCTTCGATCATCTGCGCGTGGATCACTTCTGCGACAGAACCCGTCTGCGCCTGCTCGAATGCCGGCCATAGACCCGGTGCGGCGATGTTTTGAATAAACGCGCAGCCTGCCTCAGTGCTGGCGGCACAGATGCGCGCCGCCCAGGTATCGGGGTCGTCTTGGTAATTAACAGTGTAGAAGGCTTCGATAGCGGTAATTGCAGCTTGCCGGCCTGTTTGATACCCCAGGAGTTGCCCGGCGCCGTTTTGCGCCAGGAAGGTAATGATGGCCAGTACCAGAGCCAGGAGTGGGGCGGCGATGATGAGCGTCTTTTTCGATATCGTGATGTCCATCGGTAACTCCTTGAAAAGATCAAAGGGATTAAATGCAAAACGCCGGCTTTTGGGACGCGAAAAAGTACATAGCGTCAGAGCGATCTGAACGGATTCTGTTCAGATCACATCTTGACCGGCGCTAACGTATGATTAAATTCGCGTGCAAAAGCCGGCGCGATTGCCTGAGAAGGTTTATTCAGTTATTTTGATAGGGGGTTCTGTTGGGTCAATGGTCAGCCGAAAATATGTGTTTTCGACCGGGCGCAGGTAGGCGCCAAATTCTGTGGAGATCAAAAGATCTCATTAGCGGGCAATATATCACAGGGTTTTCGTTCATGTCAAGGAATTTGCAGGAATTTAGATTGTTATGCTTGAACTCACTAACACGTTAGTAGAATAAGCAGGTTTCGCTTTGATAGTTGTTCTTCCCAATCTGTTGCTAGAATAAATGGCCGGACATCTCGCAAGACTTCCTCCTGCCAATCTAATTGTTCAAGTCGCTGGTAGATTAAATCGCGCCAGTTCGTCTGGTCCACCACTGGGCCGTCCCATTTGGATTGATCCAGCGCGTGATTGAGCAGGGTGATATTAGGATCAGGCCACGCTGGCTGTGACAAATACCACCACAGATCGAAGATATCACGCCCTTTGAGATACGCACGTTGCAATATCGCATGCAATTTGCCTGCAAACAGCGAAGCGCGGTTATGGTGTTGTACGTGCAGCGGGATGTGCCGGTTTAGAGCGGTAGTGGCTAATCCTGCGCCTTGTGGTGGATTGGTGTCGATCTCCAGCTTAACGGCTAATACCTCTGATGGATGCCCAGATAGACCAAGTTCGTGGAGCAAGCCTCGAAAACGAACAAAAGCTTTGTGAACCACGCGCTTGTCGTTGACCTTGAAATCTATTGCATAAGCTTCTACTGAAAAATCGCGCTCGATCTGGCGTAGATAATCCCGGAAGTCATAGGTTTCGGGTGCATGCTCCAGGGTAAAGTCGAGGTCCTCAGAATAACGGGGAAGATCGTAGAGGAATCGGAGCGCAGTTCCCCCATGGAACGCGATACTCTGCATTGCGCCGGAGCGCTGCAAACTTTGTAGAATGCGGGCTTGCAGATATTCGCGCACCAGATGCTGCGCCATTAGGGGCGTATCGGCAGTGTTGCACAAGTTATGCAGATAAGCTTTCATAGCGATTCGTACTCACTTGCTTCGGCTTCTACAAGCTCTTGGATGACAACCCGCGCCCGATGAAGTTTGGGTTTATTAAACCGATCTACAAACTGTTCCAGACGGTTGAGATCCAGCTGATCGAGGTTTTGCAGACGAAGGGAATGGATATAGTCAGGGGCATCGCCATTCTTGCGCAGGTAAATTAAATCTAGCAGCGCCTTCTCGGGATAGGCAATATAGGCATATTGCCTTCCCACCATAAAACGATATTCCACACCGAAAAAGTAGCCTGGCTGGGTATGGCGGTAGTAGAAGCGACCAAATTCATTTTCATATTCCCGGGGACGCCCGGTAGTGACGGATGTGACCATGGTGACGTGCTCTGGGATCAGGTTGTAGTAGCGCAAGGCCATCTCCAAACTGACATACGAACCAGCAACCAACCGGTTAGCTACCAGAAAAGGGTGAGGTTCGATCTTGCGCTTTACTTTAGGCAGCGCGTAGATGCCGCGGCGCAAGGGCACGACCTTGCCGGCTTTTGCCCAGTCTGTGAGTCGCCGCTGGGCTTGATAGGGGGATACAGTTCCTGCGGCCAGCAGTGTAGTTTCAAAAAGAGGGTTGTCCCCAACGATCTGTAGACATTCTGTGTAACGCATGTTGATATTATCGCACAAACTGTAAGTAAATGCAACAAAAATCATATTCGGCTGTTCAGCCTGCTCACTTTCCCGAAACTAAGGTTTTCACCGGAGGAAGATAACAATGGCGAGAAAATCTTAAATGGACAGGATCAGTCATATCTTCTCCCAGATTTGACCATGTCATTAGCTGAAAAGACCGCCACCAAATATCTGGTGTTTTGTACCAGGGGGCAGGTAATTCAACAGGGATGCTCTCGTAACCATAGATCATCAATTTCCTAGGAGTATCATCTGGGCTCGCCCAAAGATTCGGCCACAGCGTTGAACGTATTGCATGGAGTGTAGAAAATCCTGCAGAAGCTGTCACTGTAAAGGTAAATCTTCCCTTACATCCCCTTTCAGGTTCAGAGTCTATAACGGCCTGCCAGCGATCAGCCATAAATTCACTATATGTCATTGAGCCTAGATTGCCTAATTCGCCCATCGGTTCGTTACTTTTTTGGTAAACAAATAGGGCAAAGTTTAGAAAAATGATGATGGCAGCTATCATGCTCAGGCGTGATAGCGTTTTGACGAGCCGGCTAAGGAATTGAATTGGTGATCGGGTTATTGTGCTCATACTCATTTGTTTTCTCACTTTCTTCTTC
>CAYFMI010000014.1:0-61678 GCA_964344175.1 uncultured Anaerolineales bacterium | reverse complement strand
AATGATGGCTTTAGAGAGTTCGGATAAGATCTCACTCATTTTTATCCTCCAGAAAGTTTTGGTATTTCAGAATTTGTAGGGTAATAGTTTTGGATACCTGTTCGGATATCGTATTGCCTGCCGTCGCTCTTTATTGTACTCGTTCTTCAGCACGTTGAATGACAGCATCGAGTTGATCGCTGATACTTGTCTCTAGGGCTTGGGGGGTATGACTCTCGAAGATGCGGCGAACTTTGGCGTTGGCCCGGTCGCCCATGGTCAGACTGCCTTCAAATTCCCAGTCTTCCCGGGCAGCGCGGTCAAATAATTCCGGTACCCAGTTTGTGCGGAAGTGTTTGTACGTGTGTTCATGATCGAGGAAGTGCCCGCCCGGCCCAACCTTGTCGATCACATCTAGGGCCATATTTTCGGGGCTGAGTTCCACGCCGCGCATGAAGCGTTTGACCATTCCGGCGACTTCATCCATGCTGACCAGTTGTTCATAGGAGGCTGTCACGCCGGATTCGATATAGCCCACATCGTGGATCAAATTGCCGCCCCCCAGGGCAGTGACCATCATCCAAATAGCTCCTTCCGCGGCGGCTTGTTGGTCGAAGGTCTTCGAGTCGGAGCAGCCCGAGAAGCTGAAGATGGGCAGCTTGTAGTCATGGCACATCTCGCTGAAGGCGGTCATTGCCAGCATGAACTCTGGCGCAGCATAAGAGATGAGGCCTTTTGCCATATCCATGAACAGGATGCCCCCCGCCCCGATCACCGGCGCGCCTTCGCGAACAAGTTGGGTAATCAGCAGCCCGCTCAGTTGTTCGGCTAAGGCTTGAATCAATGCCCCGGCGATTGTCACCGGGCCGGTGCCGCCGATCATCACTGCCGGGGTGTATACCACCGGTAAGCCTTTGTCGGCCAGGAAGAGCAATTTCTGGCAGCTTTCTTCGGCGTGAGTCAGGGGCGAGATGGGTTCGCTATATAGCGCCATAAAGGGGCTGCGGCGCAGGGCTTCAGCGCCGCCTGCTACGGCCTCGGCCATCTCGACAATGGCTTCCAGGTTGGGACGGTCCCAGGCTGTGTAAACAATGGGTTTCGTGGTATGGTGCAGCATCTCACGAAAATGGTAGAGATCGGAGAGTTGTTCTGTGACATCGGAGGCAATCCCCATGCACATTAAGAAATCGATATTCGGCAGTGCATCTACTAACCTGGCGACATTGGCAATATCTTTTAGCACAGCCTGGCGGCGCTCTCCTGAGTAGGCATCAATGACAAAGGGTGTGTCGGATCCGGTGCCATAATACCCTTTGCGTCCCTCAAGTTCCATGGCCGGATTCCCGTTTTGATCGCAGAGTACGACTCGGCTGGGGGCGGTGCGAATGGCCCAATCGATGAGATGCGGAGGAATGCGTACTCTTTCCCCATCTATCCAGCAGCCGGCTTTTTTGAGCAAATCGCGCACTTCGGGGACAAGTACATCCACACCGGTTCTGCGGAGCAACTCCAAAGTCGCGCTGTGAATCGCCTCCTTTTGCGATTCGCTCAGCATGCGAATCCCTGGCGTTAATTGAGCATTGAAATTGCTGTTGATCATAACTATCTCTCCTTATTTCTCGGTATCTTTTAATGCAATGGTAATCGTCGGAAGTAGCCGGGTTTCTCCGGCGTATAGTAGTGGTCCATTGGGCCGTTTTCGGTATAGTGCCGGTGCCAATGTTTGAGCGCATCGCGGTCAATTTCAACCCCCAGGCCAGGGCCTTCGGGCACAGGCACAACATTGTTCTTGGGTTTGAATGGGCCGCCTTGAATGACATCGCCGATTTGCCAGCGTAATAGGGATTGGCTGGGTTCGGTGATCCACGGCATGGCGGCTTTGACGTGCAGGTAGGCCGCGGTGCAAACGCCGGTGTCGCCGCTGTAGCACCAGAAGCCAACGCCCATTGCTTCGCAGGCGCCGATGAAGCGGATTGAACGGTTGATGCCGCCCAGTACGGCGAAATTGGTGACGATGGTGTCGGGTACGCCCCCCAGGGCGACGATGCGACGAATGTCGGGCACATGCGTCGAGAAGGGGATTGTGGTATGTTGCCGCAGGGCGGCCATCTCTTCGAAGGTGGCGACGGGGTCTTCGTAGTTGCGGATATTGTAGGGTTCGATTTCGCGCATGATGCGGCGCGCCGTGGTCAGCGACCACTGCATATTTGAGTCGAGCCGAAGCATGGCTTTTGGCCCCAGGGCCTCGCGCAGCGCTTTGACCGTTTCGATTTCGAGCAGCGGGTCCCCTTGAATCAACTTACCTTCGAAGAAGGTTGAGCCATGTTCGTCGCGCATTTTCAAGCAGTGATCGACGACGGCCTGGGTATCCAACTCGATCTGGCTGCCATTTAGGTTCATGCGGTAGGCGAAGTATTCGGTGAAAGGGATTTTTGTGCGCACCGCGCCGCCCAAAAGTTTGTAAAGCGGTTGCCCCCACGCTTTGCCGCGAATATCCCACAGGGCGATTTCCAATGCCCCAAAGGCGACTACGGGTGAAGAATCATCCGTGTTTTGGACGATCTGCCAGGGTGGAACACACAGGCTTTCGAGTTCGGCAATGTCGAGTGGGTCTTTGCCGATCAGCCGGGGGATCAGGTTCTCGATGGCAGGCGCATAGTGCGATGAAGGGGCTTCGCCCAACCCGGTAAGACCTTCATCGGTTTCGATTTCCACAATGGCTTTGGAAGTGCCGGGGTAGAGGCCGGCTGTCCACAGGAAAGGGAGTTCGAGGGGAATATTTACGGGGGTGACTGTAATTTTCGTAATTTTCATCGAGAATGCTCCTTATTCGTTTAACTCACGCGCAGTCGCAAAGAAAAACAGGAGAAACTTGGCGTCTTTGCGTGAAAAAACTTTCGCGCAAGATGCCTTTACAGAAACCATTACTCCCACTTTGATTCCATTAATTCGAGTTCTTTCAACACATCTTCTGGGAGCGATTCGGGTTGCTGTTCCATCAGGCGTGCTGTTTTTTCGCGCAGCCTTTCTTGAAAATCGCGTTGGCCCTCTTCAACCCACATATCATAGATCGAGCGGTCAAAAAGGTCGGAGTACCAAATATTTTTATAGTGCTCAAATGTGTGATCTTCGTAGAGATAATGTCCGCCGGGGCCGACTTTGTCGATCAGGTCAATGGCCAGGGTTTCTTCGTTGACGGACATGCCGTTCATGTATTTGTCGACCATATAGAGAATTTCGTTAACCAGCACCATAAATGCCGGGGAGGCCAGCGAACCGTGATCGAGCCAGCTTCCGGCATCGTGAACCAGGTTGGCGCCCACCAATGCCGACGAAAGGCAAGAGAAAGCGACTTCGGCGGCGGCCTGCGCATCGGGAAATTTGGCGTCGGATGCGCCAGCGGTGCCGAAGAAGGGCAGTTGATAGAACTGTGCCATCTGTGCCATTGCACCGGTCATGACACTCATTTCGGGTGCGCCGTAAGAGAAGACGGTCGTTTTCATATCCATGACGGTGGCAAAGGCCCCATAGATGAAGGGGGCTCCCGGTTTGACGAGTTGTGAAAGCACCAGACCGCTGAGTGATTCGGCGCTGCCCTGCACAATTTCACCGGCAAATGTGGCCGGGGCGGTGCTGCCGCCTTGCGGCGCAGGGAAATTAATGAGTGGGATGCCGTTCTCAGCGCAGAAGATAATTTTATCGACAGCGGGGTCATAGTAGAGCAGCGGCGAAATGGGTTCGGAGTATTGCACAATGGTGGGGGCCTGGTCAAAGCGTTCTTTGCTCCCGGCGACCAGCAGCGCCATTTCGTAAATATCTTCGATCGAGTTGCCGTCTTTGCAGCAAAAGACCAACGGCTTCTCGGTGTAGGTGAAGACTTGCTTGGCGATTACCCGGTCGGCGATGTTGGGGTTGACATCATCGGCCATGCCAATGGTCATTACCCAGGTGTAATTTTCCAGGGTGTCGGCCAGGGATGCTGTGATGCGGCAGTCGTCGCTGATGAAGCGCCGGCGCGCATTCGTTTGCGGATCAAGATAGTCCACACAGTCCAGGCTGGGGCCGAACCAAGATTTCCTCCCTTCAAGATAGACTTTGCGCGTGCCGTCGCGATTACCCAGGATAACGCGCGAAGGCGCGGTGCGAATAGCATCTTCTACCATCCAGGCGGGGATGCGCACACGATCCCCCTGGACGCGTGCTCCTGCGCTGTGGAGCAGCTCTTTGGCTTTGGGGTGGGCGACCTCTACCCCGGTGCGCTCTAACACTTCCAGCGTGGCCTGATGAATGTGTTGGATTTGCTCGTCACTAATGATGGATAGACGCGGTCGAAATTCAAGGTTTGGGACTTGCATAGAAATCTCCTTTTGGGGCGTACATTGAGAGAAATTGTAATAACGGCAGTCAGGTGCCGATGCCTATCTCTGCGGCACGCTGGTATTGTGTTGGGGCCACGGCCGTAACGCTCAGGGCCAGGTCAAATGAAACGACATCCTTTTGCGAAAGATAAAGAATGTTAGTTTCTGCCATTCGATAAGGTTCCTTATAAGTTCAGGGAGGAGGGGAGAACTGTGTAAATATCTGATATTAGGTATATTTCGATACTTTCTACATTATACAGAAGTTTTGATGAATGTCAAATCGAACAGCAAGTGGATGATGGCTGAATCAAAAACGCCACACACAATTACTCTGCGGTGGCGTTAAAAGTGCTTTAGGTTAGGGAGTTTAGATGCCCATTCTCCTCTTTAGATAAAGCATGTGGTCGTAGGCCGCCTTGCGGGCTGCTTCGACATCATGCCGGGCAATAGCCTCGGCCTGGACTCTGTGGTATTCGGAGGCATCTTCTTTGACCAGGGGGAGTTTGATCACGTCGATGACGAATTCGAGCAGCAATTCGCGCGAAAGATGGTAGAACGTCTCAATCAGCACGTTATGCCCGGCTTTGGCAATCGCCATGTGAAAATTCCAATCCAGGCGGGCGAATTCTTCATTATCGTCGATCACGTCCTGAGCGGCATCGAAGGCCGACCACATGGCTTCGATATCCTCAGGGCTGGCCTTCTGAGCGGCCAACTCGGCCAGGGCGACTTCCAGCATCAGCCGTGCTTCATAAATCGTCTCGACGTCAATTTGCCCAAAGCGATTGGTAATCAGCGAAGGGTGGATGACGCTTTCCAGGGCGTTAGGGCGTACCCAGGTGCCTTTACCAGGGCGGGATTCGACCAGCCCGACTGCATCTAGCGATTTGACGGCTTCGTGAATTGTGGAGATGCCCACCCCAAATTGGGCGGCTAACTCCTTTCGGGGTGGCAGCAGTTCCCCAGGCTTGATCTCACCATCAAAGATCATCTGTCGAATTTTATTGGCAGTGTCATCAACGAGTGTATTTCGGCCAGCGGCGAAGCTCATAGGGTCTCCAATGCTAAATATCTGAATTACCGTAATTATACAGATTTTCCAGCCCTGGGTCAAAGTTAATCATCTCGCTTAGTTTCCAGCATTGCTACCAGCCGCTCTTCCAGCAACCCGTAGCCGGTGTAGTGAATCTCCAGGGGGAGGTTGAGGTAGTCAGCGATTTCTTCTGCTTTGTGCCAATAGGCGCGATTTTGACTCTGGGCCAGATATACGACGCGTTTGTAATTGCGGAGATACTCTTCCTTGAGCTGCGGGAAGCGGTCCAACCCCATGCTCTTGAGAATCAACCCCTGAAAGGTGCGCACCATGAAATCGGTCAGAATATACGTCCCCGGTTCATCCTGAAGAAGCTGCTCGAAGAGTTCCCCGCCATACATCTCGTAGCAGTGAGGGCCGGCAACCCGCTCAATATCGGGGTGGCGAGACAGCATCTCGTCGAGTGCGCCGCGTGAACCACAGTCCCCAAAGACGACGATCAACTTCTCATACTGCTCACGCAGGGCTAAAATGCGTTTTTCTACATCGGGGGCAATCCGCTCCGGGAAGACGTGATCGATGGCTGGGACGCCGATGACCTCCGCATCCCAGCCATGTTTGGCGATCATCTCGATCACCTCCCGCCCCAATGCCCCACAGATGATAAGGCCAACCGTCATAATTCGGTTATTGCACCGATAACTAACCGCGCGCCAACGCTGCTTTATCCCCGTCTCCGACTGCGACGGCGCTCACGCTTGGCCTTGCCCTCGACAGGATTAGCGGCAATCCAGGCAGCGCAGTTCTCGTCGTGGCCCATCAGCACATCGGCAGCCAGGATCGCACCCCTGATATTTGTTTCCAGCGGATTGGTGATTGCCGAGGTCATGCCCGCTGCGATGAGCATGGGCACGAAGGCGGCGTTAATGCCGTGCCGATTAGGTAACCCAAAAGAGACATTGCTGGCCCCGCAGGTTGTGTTGCAGCCTAATTCCTCTCGCACACGGCGGATAATGGCTAACACTTGCTGACCGGCAAAACGTTTAGCCCCAATGGGCATTACCAACGGGTCAATGATCACGTCTTCTTTGGGGATGCCGTGATCCATCGCCCGTTCGACAATCTTTTTGGCGACGGCGAAACGCACTTCTGGGTCGTCAGAGATGCCGGTATCATCATTCGAAATGGCGATAACGGCGGCGTTGTGTTTTTTAACCAGGGGCAGCACAGTTTCGAGACGGTCTTCTTCGCCGGTGACCGAGTTAACCAGGGCTTTGCCTTCGTAGGCTTCTAGCCCGCTTTGCAGCGCGGCCACAATGGATGAGTCGATGCACAGCGGCACATCGGTTAGAGATTGCACCAGGCGTACGGTTTCTGCCAGAATGGCAGGCTCATCGGCCAGTGGAATCCCGGCGTTGACATCGAGGACATGCGCACCGGCGGTGACCTGCGCCAGCGCATCGCTCTCGACTCGCTCATAATTTCCGGCAGCCATCTCTGCAGCCAGCATCTTGCGTCCGGTGGGGTTGATGCGTTCCCCGATGATTGTAAAAGGTTGATCGGGGCCGATGAGTACGGTTTGGGTTCTCGATTCCAGAATAGTATGCATGGGTTTTCCTTGTCGGATTCAGCGAGTCAACGATTCAGCGAGTCAACGATTCAGCGAGTCAACGATTCAGCGATTCAGCAAATCAATGTTGTTGACTCGTTGAATCATTTCCTCAGCGCCTTGGCCATGGCTCGAATATGCTCTGGCGTGCTTCCGCAGCAACCGCCAATCAACGAAGCGCCGATTTCGCGCACACTGAGGGCGTACTTTGCCATCAAGGTTGGTGAGCCGTCGTAGACAATATCGCCGCCCGCCACGACATGCGGAATTCCGGCGTTGGCTTTGGCAACCAGGACGACATTTGGATTGGCAGCGCGCATCTTTTTAACGGCTTCTTCCAGCTCATCGGAGCCGGTGCCGCAGTTCGCGCCCAGGGCCAGGACATCTTGATCCCCTAAAACTTCGATAAATTTAGCCGGACTGACACCCATCATGGTGTGGCCGTGGGTGTCAAATGACATGGTGGCGATAATCGGCAAATCACTGACTTGACGCACGCCCATAATTGCGGCCTGAACTTCGTTGAGATCACTCATCGTCTCAACCCAAAAAACATCTGCGCCGCCGTCGGCTAATCCGCGCGCTTGTTCGGCGAAAGCATCTTTGGCGTCATCGAATGTCAGCAAGCCCATTGGCTCAAACAATTGCCCCGTAGGGCCAATATCTCCGGCGACGACTACGGTATGCGGAGCGGCATCGGCAACGGCGCGGGCGTTTTCGGCGGCGGCCTTGTTGAACTCGTAAACGCGCTCTTGGAGATTGTGCATTTCCAGGCGGAAACTTGTCCCGCCGAATGAGTTAGTGAGAATTAATTGTGACCCGGCATCTACATAGGCCTGATGGATCGCCTTGATACGGTCTGGGTAAAGTATGTTCCATTCGTCGGGCGGGTCACCCTGTTCTAGCCCGGCGTCCATGAGCATTGTACCCATGGCGCCATCGAGCAGCACAGGTTGGCCGGTTGCGAGTAATTCTTTGAGTGGGTTCATATTTCCTCCGAATACGGTTGAATGATACAGGTTGAAGGTTGAAAGTATACTTTAGCAACGCCCCCGTTTGTAACTTTCAACCTGTAACCTGCAACTTTTAACCTTTTTTCATCTCCATAAACTTCTTCGCTGTTGTGACCGCTACTGCGGCATCGCGGCAGTAGGCATCGGCTTCGATATCTTCAGCAAAAGCCTCATTGAGCGGCGCGCCGCCCACCAGCACAACGACCTTGTCGCGCAGACCAGCCTCTTTGAGTGCCTTAATCACATTGCGCATATAAACCATTGTCGTGGTCAACAGGGCGCTCATGCCCAGAATATCGGCATTATGTTCCTTGATGGCGGCGATGAAGGCCTCCGCGTCGGTGTTGATGCCCAGGTTGATGACCTCAAATCCGCCGCCTTCCAGCATCATAGCGACCAGGTTCTTACCGATGTCATGAATATCGCCCTTGACTGTTCCGATCACCACCGTGCCCATTTTGGGTGCGCCGGTCTCGGCCAGCAGCGGGCGTAACACTTCCATCCCGGCTTTCATGGCTTTGGCAGCCATCAGCACTTCGGGCACGAACAGCACGCCATCACGAAAATCGTCGCCAACCACTTCCATCCCAGCTACCAGCCCCTTAATGAGAATATCATAGGGGGGCAAATCGCGTCCGAGTAGTTCCTCAACTTCTTCTACAATCTCTTCGGCCAGACCGTCGTACAGGTCTTCGCCCATTAGCTCCAGAATTTCGTCATTGGGCATTTCTTTCAGGTTAATTTCATCGCTCATAATTCAGTCCTTATATATAAAATCCGATTGGCTGACAAACATTGCAAATTTCACTGCGAGGCCGCAAAGAACGCAAAATCTCTTTGACGCTAGACATTTGACGACCGACGCCGCCTCTTCCGCTCACGTTTCGCAGGTTCTACTACTTTTATTTTTGGGAGTATTCCCTCTAGATGGGGGAAGGCGTCACTCTGATGGGGCAGGTGCATGGCCTTGACAAACTCTTCCTGAAAATCCGGGTCAACAGCAGTTTCGATATAACGCACCTGTTGAGCAATTTCGCTGGCTTCGGCGCGCCGCCTCCGGTTGAGCAAGGCAATGCGGGCGCCATCTCCGGCAGCGTTGCCCACAGCGTGCACCTTCGCCAGAGCGCAGTTGGGGATCAATCCTAACACCATCGCATGTTTGGGGTCAATATAACTACCAAACGCGCCGGCCAAAATAATTTCATCAACTTGCTCGACCCCGGCGCGCATCATCAGCAATTTTGCCCCGGCATATAAAGCACCCTTTGCTAATTGAATGTTGCGAACATCTTGTTGGGTGATGAGAATGGGGTTGCCGCTTGAGGATTGTTCAGCCGTAGCCAAGATATACGCGCCCCTGCGTTTTTCCTGCTCCCAAAGCAGGGATGGGCTTTCTACCTCGGGGTTGAATCTGCCATCCGGCAGCAAGATACCAGCCAAAAAGAGTTCGGCAATTACCTCGATGATGCCCGACCCGCAAATCCCCGCTGCCAAATGTTTGGGTTGTGCATCTACTGCAACACCTGCGCCAAGCTGCCATGCGTCCGACCAGCACTCGTCACCAATGACGCGGAAGCGCGGTGACTTGGTCTCAGGGTCAACCCGCACCCGCTCAATGGCTCCGGGGGCGGCGCGCATCCCCGAGGAAATCTGGCCGCCCTCAAAGGCGGGGCCTGTCGGGCTGGATGCGCTGTACATCCACTCTGGGGAGCTGAGAACAATTTCTGCGTTGGTGCCCACATCCACCGTCAGGATGACGCGATCCTGCAAATGCGGCTGCTCGGCTACTAAAACGCCGACGTTATCTGCGCCAACATGACCTGCTTCAGCGGGCAGAATGTGGGCGTTGGCCCCGGGGTGCAGGTGCAGCCCCAGATCACGCGCTTTAACATCCATTGCAGCGCGGTTCGCCAGGGCAAATGGTGATGCCCCGATCTGCTGCGGATTGATGCCCAGCAGAATGTGTGTCATGGTGGTGTTGCCAACCATGACAATCTCGTAAATCTGGCTGGCGCGCATTTTGGCGCTTTTCGCGGCGCGGCGGGCAAGCTGGTTGATCGTATCGATAATAGCCTTGTGCATTACATCCAGGCCGTCAGCGCGGTTCATGGCGAACGAAATACGGCTCATCAGATCTTCACCGTAGGAAACCTGTGGATTCATCATCGCCTGGCTTGCCAACAACTGGCCGGTGCGCAGGTCGCAAAGATAACTGGCAACCGTAGTGCTGCCCACATCCACAGCCAGGCCATAGGCCCCTTCAACAAAGCCGGGCTGCACATCGATGACTTCGCGCCCCTGCCAGATGATGACAGTCACCCCCCAATTTTCGGCGCGCAGGGCGGCTTGTAGCTTGCGCAGGGCGTGGATATCAATGCCCAGATCGGTGAGTTTCCATTGATCGGCGAGGGCATCTTGCAGGCGGCCCCAGTCGCCACGATGAAAACCAAGTTGCGCGGGTTCCACTTCGACATAAACCTGGCGAATTGCGGGATCCACTTCAATGGCCCGCTCACTGGCTGTCTTGCGGATGATCTGCTTTTGGGCGCGGCTGCCCTCGGGGATTGTGATCAGCAAGTCACCTTGAATGTGTGCATTGCACGAGAGACGCTGTTCGGGGGTGCCCAATTTTTCGAGAAGGGTGATTTCTTTCTCGGTGCGCGGGGTGAGATGACCCTCGCTCGATGTAATGCCATGTTTATCAAAATGACCTTCTTCGACGATGATGCGGCACTTGTGACAGGTTTGACGCCCCCCACAAATGGATTCGATTTCAACGCCCATCTGCCGGGCGGCATCCATTATTGTTGCGCCTGACTCAACGTTGCCGCGTCGCCCAGAGGGCATCAGGATGAGAGTGTGGGTTGAAGGCTTAGGCGAGGATGTATTGCTCATGGAATATCCGAAAAAAATAGGGTGTGTAATTGTACTATGTGATTATGGTGAGATGGAAACCGTATTTTGGTAAAAAATCAGCGCGTCTTTGTAACCATTGGAGGGTTATTACATCTAACCCAATACAATCTTCTGGAGGCTATTCAGCGATGAATGATGAAAACAGCAACGCCAACGCTGGCAAATTGATTCTAGTATGTTTGGCCTGTGTGGGGATTGTATCCTTGATCGTCTTATCCATTCAATTTTTTACCCAAATAGGAGACTTGATATGAAATTCAATAAAAATATGGGCACAATGGACCGCATTCTACGCCTTGTGGCTGCCGTTGTTTTTGGCTATTTATACTTCAGCGGGACCGTGGCTGGGACGCTGGGAATTGTCCTGCTGGTTTTGGGCATTATTTTCCTGCTCACCAGCTTTGTCAGTTTCTGCCCGTTGTACCTGCCATTCAAAATTTCCACGCTCAAGAAATAACCGTTAACCGTTTTCCACTTGAAACCGCGCAGATGATTACAAGGTCATCTGCGCGGTTTTGTGTTAGCCAGGTGGGCGCGTTGAGCGCTTATGCGGAAAAGCCAGAATACCGCGCCGCTTGGGGCGGGGGTCTTCATTGGGGTCTGTTTTTGAGCTTTTCCACCATGCCGTGCCAGTCGATGCGCTGATATTGGCGTTCTATTTCAGCAGCAACCGCTTCGGCGACTTCTTGGGGGCTGCCGGGGCGTTCTTCTTCGTCGCCCCAGTGGAAGCCGTTGGTGTATTCCTCGGATTTGTGTAATCCAAGCGCCATCGCCGCGGCGTCGATTGTCTCTTGAAAGCGTGCCGATAATTGTTTGCCGGCGCGTCCGTTTTCATCGGTGGAGCGTACCTGGGAAGGGATATCGTGCCAGTAGAGAATTTTATATTTTGCCATAATGATGTATTTTACTACGTGTCACCTTTCTTTTAGTTTATCCGCGTCCAGTTTATGCTTTCAGTTTCTTCATCTCTGCATCGTAGAGCGGATCTTCGTCCACGACGGCCTTGAAGCGCTGACCAAAGTATTCGATTTCAACTTGCGTTCCCTTTTGGGCGTATTCGATGGGCAAGTAGCCATATGCTATTTGTTTACCGATGCTGTAACCATAATTGGTGCTGGTGACATAGCCGATGGCTTCATCGTTGACGAAAATCGGCTCTTTGCCGAGAATTACACCCTCATCCAGAGTCAGGCAGCAGAGTTTACGCGTGATGCCCGCTTCCCTGATTTTCATTAAAGCCTGGCGGCCCTTGAAGTCACGCTTATCCAGGCGCACGGCCCAATCCAGCCCGGCCTCGTAGGGATTATGCTCCACATGGATATCTGCATTCAAGCCGCGATAGCCTTTTTCGATGCGCAGGGAGTCGAAAGCGCCCATCCCGGCGGCGATGATGCCGTGGGCTTGCCCGGCTTGCCAAAGCACATCCCACAAGCGCTGGCCGTATTCTGCCGGGGTGTAAATCTCCCAGCCCAACTCGCCGACGTAGGAGATGCGCACTGCCACAGCGGGAATGGCCTCGATGGTGATGCGCTGCGCCCTGAAGTAGGGGAAGGCTTCATTCGAAACATCCTGCTCGCAGACGTTGCCCAGCACGGCGCGCGCCTTTGGCCCCCACAGCCCGACAGCCGTATATTTCGATGAAATGTCTTCGATATGGACACTGCCGTCGCCGGGCGCATTGCGGCGCAGCCAATCCAGATCGGTCATGCCGCTGCTGCCGCCGGTCAATATCCAGAAGCGGTCTTTGCCCAGGCGCGTGACGGTCAAATCGGTTTTGATGCCGCCGAAGTCGGTCAGTATAGACGTGTAAACTACTTTGCCCACGGCGCGGGCAATTTTGTTGGCCGAGAGATATTCGAGATAATCTGCCGCGCCCGCCCCGCTGACTTCGATCTTGACGAAGGAACTCAGTTCGAACAACCCAACATTCTCGCGCGTCGCCAAATGTTCAGCACCCTGAATGGGCGACCAGTACATAGCTTCCCAGCCCTCGCGTGCCGGAATCTGGTCGGTATACTGGGGTAACAGGCGAGCGTTGGACTCATACCACTGCGGGCGCTCCCAGCCGACGCTGCCGAAGAAATGCCCGCCGAGTTTCTTGAGCGCGCAGTGATAGGGAGCTAAACGTACATTGCGTGTGTGTTCCATCTGCTGCATAGGGTGAATGATGTCGTAGACTTCACGGTATTGCTGTGCCGATGTGCGCACGGTGTAATACTTGCTCTTGGCATACTCATGAAACCGACTGAGTTCGCCTTCATGTACATCACAAGTCGGATGGCCTTCGGTCATCCACTCGGCAATGGCCTTGCCCACGCCGCCGGAGTGTGTCACCCACACGCCGATCGCTGTCCAGAAGTTGCCCCATTGGGTTGGCCCCATGATGGGGTAGCCGTCAATGGTGAACGAGAACATACCGTTAAAGGTCGTGACATACTCTTTGCCGCGCATGGCGGGCAGCAGATCATTCGTGGCGGTGTTGGCGCTCTTGAAATCGCCCGGCGTGAAGGGCCGCATGGCGTCTACGCCTACGTCATAAGGGTCAACCATCAACGGATCATGTTTATACGAGCCAATGCCATAAGCATCGGCGTGTTGGCGATAATACATCGAGAAATCCTGGTTGCGCAGAATCGGATGCACAATCTCTCGGGTTTCTCCGGCCAATTCGGGCAGCGGCTCAGAGATCAGGAATTGATGTTCCACTGCCATCAGGGGTAGTTTGACACCCAGTTGATCGCTCAACACCGGCCCCCAAATATTGGTCGCCAGCAGCACATGTTCGGCTTTTATGGTGCCTTTGTCGGTCACGACTGCGGTCACGCGCCCGCCGGAAGTCTCGAAGCCGGTCACGGTGGTTTTGCCAACGTACTCAGCCGCGCCCTGCGCTTTGGTGAACTCGGCCATGCCCTCCACGGCGTTAACGGCTTTGGCGTCGCCATCGCTGGGGATGTAGTAGCCGCCCTCGATTACGCTGGGATCAAGGATGGGGATATGCTCCTGCACTTCGCGCGGTGAGATCAAATGCGTTTCCAGGCCAAAGCTCTGCGCCCAGCCATGCCGCCGCTTCAGGTCTTGCATGCGTTCCTTCGTATAGGCAACTTCGATGCCGCCCACCGGGTAAAACGTCGGGTGCGCTTCGGTGTGCAGGCTGTTGAGCAACTCTACGGTGTATTGGGCGAACTCGCATAACATCTTCGAGCCGTTGGTCTGAAAGACCAGCCCCGGGGCGTGTGAGGTTGAGCCGCCGGTTTCAAACAACGGCCCTTTGTCAATCACCACAATATCTCGCCAGCCTAATTTCGTCAGATGGTAGGCCGCGCTGACGCCCACAATCCCTGCGCCGATAATGACTAAATTTGCATCTTTTCGCATATTTCCTCCGTTTGTAAACTCACCGCGAAGACGCAAAGAGCGCAGAGTATTAATGTTTTTTCTCGGCGTTCTCCGCGTCTCTGCGGTTTGTTCTTACCAGAATGGTTTTACGTCTTCTTGCTCCCAGTAGCGGGGATCGGTGCTGTCGTTATAAGCATTGTTTTGGAAACGCGGCGATGTTGGGTGTTCTCGCTGGATTTGCCTCGGGGATAGATGATCTCGGGGGATTGTGACCCGCCTCGCCCCGCGCCTGACTCTCCTGTTCAAGTGGGAGATTCGGCGCGTGGGTTGAGGTTGAATCCGATTCCCCGCAGAGATTCTCATCCCAGGGATATTTTCATACAACTTGCTCACCTTCCCGGTCAGACGGGCAATATTGAACAGGCTGATGTTGTGGCGCGAATCCTGTCGTTCGGCCAGGTCGGCCATCACTTCGCCGATCACGCTGGCAAACTTGTAGCCGTGCCCGCTGAACCCCGCTGCAAAGCTGATCTGTGGATATTCGGGGTGCAGGTCGATGATGAAGTGGCGATCGGGTGAATTCGTGAACATGCACGACTTGAGGATCATCGTTGGGCCGGCTCCCTCGGGGAAGTAGCGTGAAGCGAACTCGCGCAAGACTTCTTCGTCGAATTGGCTGGGCTGGCGGTCGTAGGTATCAGGCTCGACAACTTCTTCGAAATGATGATAGCGCCCAAATTTAAAGCCCGGTACGGTATGCACAGGGAAGCCGTAGTAACGGCCTTCGGGGACGAGTACGTTGAAGACTGGGAAAGTTTCGGGGCGGAAGTATTCGGGGCGGTCGGGTTGCAGCCAGGCCAGTACCTGACGCTCTGGCACGGCCATGCCCTGCAAGAAGGGCAGTAAGCGCGAGTTCCACGCGCCCCCGGCGATGACCAGCGAATCAGCTTCGTATTCGGCGCGGTCGGTGATCACGCGCACACCTTCACCATTCCCCAGCGGCTTCCATTCGAGCACTTCTTCGTGCCCATGAATTTCAGCGCCCAACGCGTGGGCGGCCTGCACATAGGCTACCGTAGCGGGTTCGGGCAGCACAAAGCCGCCATCGGGTTGTAAGACGGCCAGCAGGTCGTGGGGCAGGTTGTAGCCGGGGAAGCGCTCTTTAAGTTCCGCCCCGGTCAACACTTCGTGCTCCAGGCCGTGTTCTACGCAAGATTGCAGCGAGCCTTTGAAGACCCAGCTATCGGCTGGGCCAGCGTCAATGGAACCGGTTTTGACCAGCACCTGTTGCCCGGTGCGAGCTTCCACTTCGGCCCATAGTTCGTAGGCCCGGCGTAGCAGCATGACATAAGAGGGGTGTTCGTAATAGGCCAGGCGGATGATACGCGTGTAGCCGTGTGACGACCCCATATCGTTGGGGATGTCGAAGCGGTCAATGCCCAGCACGCGTTTACCGCGTTTGGCAAGCTCATAACACACCGCGCTGCCCATGCCGCCCATACCGAGCACAATGGTATGAAATCGTTTGGAATATCCAATCATAGTGAGTTCTCCTGTTTTACCGCAGAGGTGCAAAAGGCGCGGAGATTTTTTATGAGGAAACCAGGAAAGCAGGGAAAAACCTGCCCGCCTGACGGTCTCAAAAAATCGGACGCTGACGAGGGCGGATGAACGCGGAAAGATTTGAAAATGTACTGCGATGCGGTGATCCCGGACAGAACATGAAAATATCCGCGTTTTTCCGCGTTGATCCGCGTCCAATTGCAAAGAGGCAGACAATAATCTGACCAGCGATTAATCTTCAAGGATTCCTGGTTTCCCAATTGAAATTTCTTCGCGTTTTTGGCGTTCTGGCGGTTCATTTTTGGCTGTCCACTGTCCGCGGACCGCGGGCGCGCATACGGATGCCCGTCGGGTCGAAGAAGGGTGTGTTGACAACTTTTGCCAGCGTTGGGCGCCCGTTGACTTCTACAAGCAGGCGCGCGCCGGGATAGGTGTGCGTCACTCGCACGTAGCCCAACGCCAGAGTTTTCTCCACGCTGTAGCCCACCGCGCTCGATGTGACTTCACCGACCAACTCGCCAGCCGATTCAAGATCAAATTCGTCGCCCGCTTCAGAGCCGGTGAACATCTTCTCTTTGAGGGTGGCAATATCGGCGACCGAGAAGATGCGGTCACCCGTTTTTGCGGGGGTTTTGCCATCCAGCATCAACCCTGTCCAGCGTTCGTTGAGGCCCATATCCTGAATTTGGAGCAGGGCCTCGCGCCCGATGAATTCGCGTTTGTCGAAGCGGATCCAACGATTCAGGCCGACCTCGAAGGGGTTGCGGCTTTCGTCAATATCTGGCCCGTAGAGCGGCAAGGCTTTCTCGATGCGCAAACTCTGCATAGCCGCGACGCCGTAGGGCATCAGCCCATATTCCTTGCCTGCTCCGATAAGGTGATCCCACATTACAGCGGCCTGCTCGGCGGGAATGTAAAGCTCGTATCCCAATTCGCCGGTATAGCCGCTGCGCGAGATCAGCACTTTGGTTTCATTCACAATGCCCTGTGTGAAGCGGAAAAATTTTAGGTTTTCGAGGTCGGCGTCCTGGGCAATGGAGCGTAAAAAGTCGAGTGAGCGCGGCCCCTGCACCGAGAGTAGCGCGACAGCGCCGCTCAGATCGGTGGCGTAGGCACTCATTCCGGCAGCGTGTTCGATAATCCATTGGGCAGTTTTCTGGCGCGGCCCAGAGCTGGTTACAACCATGAAATGTTCTTCGCTGAATTTGTAGACGGTGACATCATCCACAATGCCGCCATCTTCATGGCACATGGTCGAATAGCGCACTTGCCCAGGGTGCAGGTTGCGGATCTCGTTGACCAGCAAGCGATTGAGCAGACGTTCGGCTCCCGGGCCTTTGACATCGATTTCGCCCATTGTGGATAAATCCTGCATCCCGACGTTGGTGCGTGTATTGCTGTGTTCCTCAACATGAGATGTGTAACTGAACGGGAACATATAGTCCCCGCCGCCTTTGACCATCTTCGATGCAGTTCGGAGATGGATTTCATAGAGGGGGGTTCTTCTTTCGGTCATACTGTTTTAATTCTCCTTTTTATGTCAATTTGGTTATTATAATGAACTTAGTCCAATTTATCTCGTAAAAGAAAACCCTTTTCAGGGGGTGGAGTAGCCATAGAGAACACGAAGAAAAAACGAAAACGCCCCGTGTTCTCTGTGGATATTATTTACATTATTTGCGCTTTACGCTGGGTGATGAAGGCTTGCAATTCTTCTTCTTTGGCAGAATCTAACGCAGGAGCCTCATAACTCAAAAGCAGTTCTTTGACCTTTTTAGAAGCTATTTGCTCGGCCGTTTGACTGCCTTCTAGCACCCATTGATCGACATCGTTATAGTCGAACAGATCGGAGCGGTAGAAGGCGTTCTCGTAATTGCGCATGGTGTGGTCGGTGCCCAGATGGTGCCCGCCCGGCGGCACACTGTGCAGCGCGTCCATTGCCCAGGCTTCTTCAGAGAGATCGACCCCTTTAAGCAGCGTATGATACATGCCCAGCATTTCGCAATCCATGACGAATTTTTCGTATCCGGCGGTCATGCCGTTTTCGAGCCATCCGGCGGCGTGCAGCACAAAGTTGACGCGGGCCTGTACGGCAGGCAGCATGGTCATGACCGATTCGTAGGCGGCCTGCGCGTCGGCGACTTTGGAGCTGGCGAACATGCCGCCGCTGCGGAAAGGCAGATTATAGCGGCGGGCCATTTGCGCGCTGGTCAGCAGCGCCATTTGGCTTTCGGGTGAGCCAAAGACCGGCGCACCGCTTTTGAGATCGACATTGGTCATGAAAGAACCATAAACTACCGGGGTTCCAGGATTGACCATTTGGGCGTAGGCCATGCCTGCCAGCGCCTCGGCATTTTGTTGAATGAGTGTACCCGCTAGCGAGACTGGCGACATTGCCCCGGCCATGATGAAGGGGGTGATGATGACGGCCTGGCGTGCCCTGGCATAGACGGTCAGGGCTTCGAGCATGCGGTCATCCAGGCGGCGCGGGCTGCTGATGTTGATGAGTGAAATTAGCGCCGGGTTTTGGCGAATTTCCTCAGCGCCATACAGGATCTCGGAAATCTTGACGCTGTCTTCAGCGTTTTCGGCAGACATCACCGAACCCATGAAGGCTTTGTCGCTGTATTTGATGTGGCTGAAGAGCATATCCAGGTGGCGCACCGGGTCGGGTACATCCACCGGTTCAACGACGGTGCCGCCAGAGTGATGGATGTAGGGACTCATGTAAGCCAACTTGACGAAGTTTTGAAAATCTTCGAGCTGGGCTTCGCGGCGGCCGCGCTGGATATCGTAGACAAAGGGCGGGCCGTAAACCGGGGCGAAGGTCATCCGGTCTCCCCCGATGTACACGTTGTTCTCCGGGTTGCGCGCCAATTGGGTGAATCCGCTTGGGGTTTTCGACACATAATCTAGAATCAGATCCGCCTCAAAGTGGGCCGTCTCACCCTTTACATCCACGCCGCATTTCTTCAGGATTTCCAGCGCTTCATCTAAATAGAAATCGATTCCTACTTCTTGAAGTATTTCAAGAGATTTCTCGTGGATCAGCTCAATGCCTTCGGGTTGAATCAGTTCGTAGATGGGGATGTTGTGAACCGGTTGAACTAACCGGGTTATTTTTTTGGCACGTTCGCGGCGGCGTTCTCGACGATTGCCGCGCCGCCGTTCTCGATTGCTCATAAAGATACTCCTTGTGTTGAATTTTGAGTCACCACTCAAAATGTCAGACCACAGATATAAGGATGGTTTTCAACACGCTGCATTGATCCTATTTCTGGTTCATATACGTATGGATGGCGATTGCCGACTTGCGGCCAGCAGCCATTGCCGTAACAACAAGGTCTGGGCCGGTCACTCCGTCGCCGCCCGCAAATACACCTGCACGGCTGGTAGCGCCGGTTTCGGCATCTGCGACAACGAGACCCCAATTGTGGGTCTCCAGGTCGGGAGTGGCTTTGCCGATGGTTTCGTCGGGCCAGTAGCCCAATGCCTTGACAATGGTATCGACCTCGATAGTGAAGTTGCTGCCCTCGATGGGAATGGGGCGAGGGCGGCCCGATTTGTCGGGTTCTCCCAATTCCATTTCGACACATTCGACGCTAGTTAGTTCACCCGTTTTTCCAGGGATAAATTTCACCGGCTGAGTTAAGAATTGGTAATTGGCACCTTCTTCGATCGCCAATTCGCGGTCATAGGCATTGCCGGGCATTTCGGCCTCGGTGCGGCGGTACAGGCAGGTAACTTCTTCTGCGCCGAGGCGGATAGCCGAACGCAGGCAATCGGCAGCTGTATCGCCGCCGCCAATCACGGCTACTTTTTGGCCGATGTCGGTATAGGGTGTCATGCCGACAGGCAGCAGTTCGGCAGATACATTGGAGCGGATGAGAAATTCGGTGGCATTGACGACCCCGGTCAAATTTTCTCCATCTACCCGCATGGGCGCATCGACATTGGCGCCCACTCCCAGGAAAACGGCAGCGAAACCATCGCTGAGTAATTCATTAATGGTTATGTCTGTGCCAACATGGGTGTTGGGGACGAATTCTATGCCCACAGCTTGCAGGTCGTTCCAAAGGTTGAAGACATGCTCCTTGGGGAGTTTGAAATTTGGAATGCCATACGTCAAAAGTCCTCCCGGAGCAGGTTTGGATTCAAATATCGTGACATGATGGCCTTGCCGAATTAGTTGCTCAGCGCAACTTAAACCGGCTGGGCCTGCGCCAACGACAGCTACTTTATGTCCACTTGGTTTCCCGGCAGATAGAGTCACTCCCGTTGTCTCGCGCTCATATTGGGTGATAAAGGCTTCGAGCGCACCGGTCATTACAGGGTCGCCGCGTTTGCCGCGCGGACAACTTCCCTGACAAAGCTGGTCATGTGGACAGACTAAAGAGCAAATTTCTGGCATCGAACTGGTTTGGCGGTACACTTGCGCTGCTTGGAGAAAGTTCTCGTGTTCGATGAGCCACATGGCCATTGAAATATCATTGCCAACCGGGCATGCCAGCGTACACGGTGCTGGGTCCGGGCAATGGATACAGCGTTTGGCCTCGTGTACTGCCCAATCTGCATCGAGCGGCATGTGTACCCCCCCGAAATCTTGAATACGTTGTTTTGCTGACCGAGTTGGCCACCCCGCCGTAGCCAACTTCATGCGCTCCTTTCTATTAAGATCTGGAAATTCGCGATGTTCTTGCGACACTGTGGTCCTCCTAATTTTGACACGAAAGCGCCCTGAGCGCGATTGTATCGATCAGGCTCAGGGCGGTGAAACGCTAGAGTACTGTTTCAGGTACTAGCGTTTTTATCTTGAATTTTTGTAAACCTCCTTCCTCCATCAAGCGAGGTACGATAATCTCCCAGTGAACGGCCATAAAGTGGATGCCGTTAATCCCGGGGGTATTCTTTAATTTTTCGATCATTTCCAATGCGATGGCAACCCCTTCTTCTTGTTGGCCTTCTTTATCCCCGGCGGCATCCATGCGTTTGACAATATCTGCCGGGATTCGGACCCCGGGCACTTCATCGGCCATGAAGTGGGCAGCGCGGGCGCTCTTGAGAGGGATCATCCCGGCCAGAAGGTAGACTTTGTCGAGAAGACTGCGTTTATCCAGTGCTTCGAGCCAATCGAGGAAACCTTCATAATCGAAGATCGGTTGAGTTTGGATGAATTGAGCACCGGCGTTGATTTTCTTCTCGGCGCGAATAGCTTCAAATCGGGGTGGCGCCCCAAAGGGCGAAGCAGCTGCTCCCAGGAAAAACTCGGGACGATGCTTAATCTTGCGGCCATCCAGATAGATGCCATCGTCACGCATACGGCGCAACATCCACAGCATTTGCACAGCATCCATGTCGAACTGATCGGGCTTGGTGACCGGGCCTGGGCCGAAGCGGTGGTGGTCGCCTGAGAGGCACAATATATTGCGAACGCCTAAACCAGCGGCGCCCATGGCATCCGATTCGATGACCACACGCGAGCGGTCGCGGGCTTGTAGTTGCATCACAGGTTCTAAACCTGAGTCCAGACAGATCTTGCTGGAAGCGAGGCTGCCCATGCGCGCAGAAGCAGAAGCATTGTCGGTGAAATTGGCTGCGGGAACCCATTCGCACAAATAATCCGATTTCTTGCAAATTGAGTTGCTTTCTGCGCTCAAGGGGGGCGCAATTTCTGCTGTGCAGGTAAATTCACCAGTGCGCAAATTGGCCTCTAATAATGTAACAGGCGCATCATACGCGGGGGCGTGATATTGGTCGTCACCCTGCCACCAATCTGGCTGGCGAGCTTTGTAGAAGACTCCCTCCACATCTTCATCCCATTTTTCACGGTTGGTGAAGAAATCGCTCACCCTGGGGCCGTCTTCGGCTTCGCGCCAGAGTTTTACAAGATCAATCCAGGTTTCGCGTCCAACGCGACGACCATCAAGCGGCGCATTGATTTCGAGCAATTTGTCAACACGTCCCATTTTTTCGGCACGATTGTATATGACATACCATGTGCAAGGGCGTGCTTCATCGACTTCGCAAGATTCGGGTGTTGCCCCACCGCACAAGCCGTTACGCAAACCTTTTGGGCACGTCATCGGGCATACAAAAGCGGTTTCTTGCAAAATACAGTTTCCGCACATCCGGCAGCCAAATAGTGCGCCTTTTATCAATCCCTCTGCAGCGGTAAAGACTTTCATAAAAGGCGTGATGTCTTCACGGCGCATCGGTTTGAAGGGGGCTTGATAGCGGGGTGGGGAGAAGAGAGACATGAGTTGGTTACTCCTTTCGATTGAGAAGCGTGATGCCAGGTAAGGTTGCGAAAATCGCAGAATATTTGTCTTCGAAGAGCGTTTTGATGATATATTTGTAGTATATCAGTTGAGAGAGAAAAGTCAACTTCTTTTAGGGTTTTATTTTGAATGTTCGCTTGAAATAGTTGGGTAGGCTATGTTGAAGCGTCGAAGACAATATTCGCTTTGTAGTGTATACCACCCTTAGATCACTTAAACAATGTGAAAAATGTCCATAAAATTTCAAAATTTCCTACTGTGAAGCAGAACAGAGCGGCGGAATACGTCCTGAGAATAGAACCGGATTGGAGCGTCGCTCTATTTTTTATAAAACACTGAGACAAGTACGATTGCCAATGTGATTACGTTGAGCCACAACGAAAGATTGGGGGCTTGATAAACTGCTCTCTCAGGCTGCGATGCGGGCATCTTGCACAGTGATTTGTATTGCTGTAACAACAATCGAAAAATCAATTCCTGGAATTGAAGTGGGTGAGGCTTGTTTGATCTCTCCTTGCTTGGCACATCCCCCAATCTTCGAGTTTCTCGCGAATATGTGACATTGTCAAAATAGTTGCTGGTATAATCAGTTTGTGGCTCGAAAAAAATCTCCTAAAGACCTTTCAGTCGAGGAACTTCGGCGCTTGTTGGTAGAAAAACAGCGTGTTGTCCGTCAGGAGCGGTTGGAACGCTTCCGGAAGACAGGCCGTGTCGTAACGCTGGCGTCTGATTTGGAATCGCCATCTCTCGACGACCTTCGCACCGGTCCCATGCTGGATGCGGATGAAGCTGGGAATCCTTCACCCCGCCGGAGAGTGCTGGATTATTTCCTGCTGTCTATCGAAATATTGGCAGTCTTAGGGTTAGTTTTTGTCTTGTTCAATGGTTTAGAAGTTATCCAAGAACTAAATCAGGAAGTTGCCCGTGCTCTTGAGCAACCCACTTTGACCGCCACCCCTCTTATTCGTGCGGTGGTCTTACCTTCGGGACATACGCCACCGATTGATGGTGCCTCTGAGCAGAATGTCGCAGAAATTCCCGAACACCTGCGCCCTTTGGTCGAATCTTTAGCCAATGTTCCTATCCCTACACCAGGCCCTGAACAAGCCCGCCGAATTCAGATTCCGGCAATTGGGGTGGATGCTTCGATTGTTCAGGGGGATGGCTGGGAACAGTTGAAGAAAGGCGTTGGGCAGCATGTGGGTTCGTCTAATCCCGGGCAAAGTGGCAATCTGATTTTATCGGCGCATAACGACATTTTTGGTGAAATTTTTCGACACTTAGATCAACTCAATCCAGGGGATGAGATTATATTGCATACGCAACAGAGAGTGTACACCTACGTGATCTATGATACCGTAGTGGTTGAGCCTACTCAAGTGGAGTATATGGATTCAACCGCTAAACCGACTGTCACCCTAATTTCGTGTTATCCCTACCTCGTGGACGACCAGCGTATTGTCATTCAAGGGCAATTAAAGAGTGGTGGCGGATAATCTCGTTTTAATACAAAAGAGTACTAACTCATGACTTCACCTGAAACGACTCATCATTCGCCTCCCTGGGGAGGGAATGTCAAACTTGTGGTGGGATTAACAATGGTGGCGATGGTCGCCGCTTTTATGATCCGCTTTCAGGCTATTATCGCCCCCCTGCTTTTAACCGCTATATTAACGTATTTACTGCATCCGGTGATTGCGCGGGTGAGTAGCTCGACGCGGCTATCATGGCGGATGGCTGTGAATATAGTTTTCCTTGCCCTGGTGATTGGTCTGGTTGTGTCGTTTACCATGACTGGCCTGGCGTTGGTTCAACAGCTTGAAAGTCTTATTCAAGTCATTGAGCGTTTCTTTACCCAATTGCCAGATATGGTCGTCGAGTGGTCAACAACCATTATTACTATTGGCCCTTTCAAAATAGATGTCTCGCAATATATTTCAACGATTGATCTCGAAGCCTTGATTCAACAAATCATCTCCGTAGTCCAGCCGGTATTAGGACAGGCTGGAGGGGTATTGACAACTGTGGCGACAGGGACAGCTTCGATTATTGGGTGGGGCTTCTTTGTGGTTTTGGTCGCCTATTTTATTTTAGCCGATATGGGAAGTGTACCTAATCAATTAATGGCCTTGGAACTTCCGGGGTATGATGCAGACATCCGGCGAATGGGGCGCGAATTGGGGCGAATATGGAATGCTTTCTTGCGCGGACAGGTAATTCTGTTTACATTGACTCTGATTATCTATAGTGGATTATTGGCGATTTTAGATGTCCGCTACGTTCTGGGGTTGGCTTTGCTGGCCGGGTTTGCTCGCTTCGTTCCCTATGTGGGGCAATGGGCCACCTGGGCAGTCCTCATTGTCGTGACTCTATTTCAAAAAAACAACCATTTTGGGTTAGAGCCAGTGCAGTATATGCTCCTGGTTTTCCTGGTGGCTTTGATTATGGATCAGGTGTTGGATAGTATTGTTGCTCCGCGAATTTTAGGACAAACATTGGGTGTTCATCCGGCGGCAGTTTTAATTGCGGCAATCGTAGCTTTGAATTTGCTTGGATTGCTGGGGGTCGTGTTGGCCGCGCCAGTTTTGGCAACCCTGACCCTGGTTGGTCGATACATGCTACGAAAAATGCTAGATTTGGATCCGTGGCCGCAAGCCGAAGGTGACGCAGACGCAGCGAAATATCCCTGGAGTACCTGGGGCATCCGCTTAGTGGAGTTTCTCCGATCACTACGTCTAAAGTGGAAGCACAGAAAAAGGTGACGGGAAAGTCTTCGGTAGAAATTCTTCGCGAGAAAAACACACAGCGCCCGGAATGTACTTCCGGGCGCTGTCTATCATGGAAAATTCTTGTTATCAGCTATAAAGTCTTTCTTTGATTTCGAGAACCTGACGCCTTAATTTTTCGTCACGCTCAAGTAAATCGGTAATTTTCTCGTGGCCGTACATCACCGTGGTATGATCGCGCCCTCCCAGGGCATCACCTATTTGCGGAAGTGAAACCTCAGTTTCTTCGCGTATCAAGTACATGGCAATTTGTCGAGGTCGAGCTATTAATTTCGTGCGTTCACGTCCGATGATGCGATCGACAGGGAGACCATAGGCTTGGGCAACAGCATCAATAATCTGGTCAGGCTTAATCTCGGTGCGTTGGGGAAGGAGATCTGCCAGGGCTGAGTCGATCAATTCGGCATCAATGGGGATACCCCGCAAATCCGCATAGGCTGCAATACGGGTGAGCGCACCCTCAAGTTCGCGAATATTGGACTGGAACTTACGGGCAATAATCGCAATGATCTCTTGTGGGATGACATAACCAGCCCGTTCTGCCTTCGATTGGAGAATAGCCATACGGGTTTCAAAATCTGGTGCTTGAATATCGGCGGTAAGACCCCACTCGAAGCGTGAGCGCAGGCGTTCTTCAAGGGTGACCATCGCTTTTGGAGGACGGTCTGAGGTCATCACAATTTGCTTGTTCTGACCATGCAAGGTGTTAAATGTGTGGAAAAATTCCTCCTGAGTAGACTCCTTGCCAGCAATAAACTGAATATCGTCTATGAGGAGCACATCAATACGACGATATTTTTCCCGAAAGGCCTGTGTTGTATGTGAGCGAATTGCGTTGATGAGATCATTGGTGAATTCTTCGGATGAAACGTATAAAACGCGTTGGTCGGTTTGCGCACATTGATTGCCAATAGCATGTAGCAGATGAGTTTTCCCCAATCCTACACCGCCATATAGAAAAAGAGGATTATAGGCTTGAGCAGGTTTCTCGGCGACTGCCATTGACGCCGCATGAGCGAGACGGTTGCTGGGGCCAACAACAAAGCTGGAAAATGTGTACCGTGAATTTAGAGCCAGTCCCCCCGATTGCGATCTTGGAAGTGCCTGAATTGCTGGAGTGCTTTGTGGGGTAGTCTCAGGAGATTGCCAGACGGTAAAACGAATGGATACTGAGCGATTCATAATTCCAGCCAGAAGTCTGGACACAGTACTTGATAGGCGGTCTTCTAGCCAATCGCGGGCATAGGCATTTTTGACGCCAATGGTAAAGGCGCCGTCCTCATAGGTGATGAATTCTGTATCTCTCACCCAGGTATCAAAGACTGCTTTAGGCATTTCCAGTTGTAATTGACCAAGGGCAGCTTGCCAGGCTTGTGCGGCTTTCATCAATGGCGTTCCTCCTCCGTGCTTTGAAATAAGCGTACCCTAACTCGTCTCACCGAATTCTCTGGAGAGCTCAATTCGAGAATGTGTATTAATTTAGAACTTCTAAAAGGGGTTTGTGCCCCACTTGTGTTGCTTATTAACTGCGTAGTGATTGTAGCAGATGGTCGCTCATTTGCGCAATACAATTACCCTACGCCTCTCTAAAAAAACTCAATAATTTAAGATTAGTTATGTTAAAATATTCTAGCGCTAATATGCTGTAATTCTCGCCACTCAATTTCTTTAGCATTTCTTGAGGTAGGAGACACATTACCAAGATATTCCCTATCTTTTGGGGATATTGGTTATCCTCCCCCTATATGTGGGTGTGAAACATCTGCTGCTGCAATTGTGTCGATCAGTGGGAGCTGGAAATCTTAAAAAATTCATTGACTAGCAAAAGTATTCATTGGTAGTATGAGACTCTTATTTGTGAATCGCAAATGCCAATGATCGAGAGCTGAATTTTCGTACAGGGTACACCATTCATTTTTTCGCGTGTTGTTTTTTTGAACACACACAATCTTCAAAAATACGTTGATATTATGCGGTGTCCGATAGAGTTTCGGACACCAATGTACAAATGGGTTCACAAATATTCTACAAAGACGCGGGTGTGGTTCTTAATGTCAGTTAATTATCTTAGGGCTTACGCAGTTCATTGAAAATATGCCGAAAAATAGGGGTGCGGAGCACCCCACACACCCCTATTTTTCGGGCTTTCCTCTCGCAAGTGCGTAACTCCTATATCTTTTGTTATAATCTATGATTGCATTTGGACAAATACTATGGAGAGCCTTCTAGGTTTTCGAGAGTGAAGAAACGAAATGAAGACAAAATATGTTCTGTTAAGTATTCTCATAGGCCTTGCAATATTGATGGCGGGCTGTTCAATCGAACCGGCTGAATCTACACCTAATGTCGCGGGTACAGCTGCGGCTATGGCTGAAACAATTGTCGCGGTGCAGTTGACAAAAGTTGCAGAAAACGCGACAGCTACTCCCACTACCGAACCAACTGCCACCGCGACTTTCACACCGACAATATCCATTCCTACAGTTTTTCCTACCCAATCATCTTCATCTGGCGATAACGGAACTTGTTTGCTTGCGTCGATGATCAGTGAAACAATTCCTGATGGTACGGTTCTAGAGCCAGGAGAGATTTTTGACAAAGCTTGGGTGATTCAAAATAAAGGCACCTGTACATGGACAAACGAATACAAAATGATCTATCATCATGGAGATACGTTGGGTGCGGATGCAATCTATTCCTTTGGCGGAGCTGTTGCTCCCGGCGAATCGTTTACGCTCACCGTTCCCATGATGGCGCCTGCCGTAGCCGGTGAATATACATCTTTTTGGACATTGCAAAGCCCGGACGGCAAAACTTTTGGTACCAATTCGAGTGCCTTATTTTGGGCACGCGTAGTTGTTGAGGATGTGATGCCGCCTGATTCCCTATTTGATTTATGGGTGCCGGTTTCCTCTGCAAATGTCAATACCGTTGGCGTAGTAAATTCGAATTTAATGGCCGGCGATACCCAGCACGATTACTCGGTGCAGGGATTTGTTACGTTTAATCTCAACAAAATTCCGGCTAACGCCACAATAACAGCTGTTTCGATGCTCTTTGAGGGAAAGAACATAGTTGGGGATCCTTTCGGCAGTTTGGGATGTTTGGGTGTTTATCGGTATAGTTATGGCAGTATTGACTCCACAGATTTCTTTACGAGCACCCCAGGGGGAGCGCTATGGAGTTATTGTAGTTCAGGAGAGATTAGCGGGAATGCGCGTTATGGCGGAGATACAGCAATAGCCAATGTCCAGAATTCAATTGGCGGCAATATCCAATTCCGCTTCCAGTATAATACCGATACCGATAATGACAGCGCGGCGGACACGATTACGCTGTTCCCTGTCTTGCGAATTGAGTATACCGTTCCGTAAAATGAGTATGAAATTTTACAAAGATGAGTTGCCCGCGAAATTTATAATCTCTACCGATAATTCCTAGCGTACGCGTATCCGGCACATGCATGCCTGGCACGTTAGCGTGCGCAAGGATACACGCGCACGCTAATCTTCGAAAAACCGGGGTTCCAGCATAGCTGGAACCCCGGTTTAGGTATGCTAGGTTTGTATTGCGCGTCTCTTTCAGGGTTTTGGTGTTTTTAGATGAGATAGTGCTTGCCAGTGCGCAAGCACTAGTGCATTTTCGGAAATGGGAGACATCAAGCAACAATGGGTTGAAAGATGTTTCCATGGTTTTCTACCATAATTATTGGCGAAAGAGGAGATCTAAATGCGTAAAAGAGTAGTGATCACTGGACTAGGGTGTATTTCTCCAGTTGGTAATGATGTTCAATCAGCCTGGGATAATATCTTGGGTGGGCACTCAGGCGTAGGGAAAATTACGCGCTTTGACACCGATGGGTATAAAACAACCATCGCAGCACAAGTAGATGGTTTCGACGGCAGCGCTTTATTCGGTCGCCGTGAAGCCCGGCGTATGGATCTTGTCTCGATGTACGCTCTGGCAGCGGCACAGCAGGCGCTTGAAGATGCAGAATTAGAAATTACCGATGAGAATCGTAAGCGGATTGGCGCAGTCGTAGGTACGGGGATCGGCGGGATTGGGACTCTCTATGAGAACATGGTCACCCTCCTTGAACAAGGCCCCGCGCGAGTGAGTCCGTTTCTTGTCCCGCGTATGCTGCCTGATACTCCGGGCGGCATGATTGCTATTCAGTATGGTATCCAGGCAATCAATCTGGCTGTGGTGACCGCCTGTGCAACAGGGACGAATGCCCTGGGAGAATCTGCCGAGATTATTCGGCGAGGCCAGGCTGATGTAATTCTGGCAGGTGGCTCGGAGGCGGCTATCACCCCCATCACAATGGCGGGGATGATTGTAATGGGGGCGCTTTCTTCTCGCAATGACGCGCCAGAGCAAGCTTCGCGTCCCTTTGATCGAGAACGCGATGGCTTCGTAATGGGGGAGGGGGCAGCGGTGCTTGTGTTGGAGTCCTTGGAGCATGCACATAAGCGCGGCGCACGAATTCTGGCTGAGGTTAGCGGATACGGTGCAACTAATGATGCTTTCCATATTTCGGCCCCTGCCGAGAATGGCGCCGGGGCGGCAGATTGTATGCGCGCAGCCTTAGACCATGCAGGATTGCGTGGAGATGAGATTGGCTATATAAACGCTCATGGCACAAGCACAGCATTGAATGACAAAAGTGAGACTGCCGCAATAAAAACGGTATTTGGCGAACAGGCCTATCAACTCCCAATTTCATCGACAAAATCTATGACCGGCCACTTGTTGGGGGCTGCCGGCGCTTTGGAGGCGCTTTTCTGCGTAAAGGCCATTGTGGATGAGATGCTGCCACCGACCATAAACAATGAGTTTCCAGATCCTGAATGCGATTTAGATTATGTCCCTAATCAGGCCCGGTCTGTTGGTGCGGATCATGTTTTATCTAATTCATTTGGTTTTGGCGGCCATAATGCAACCATTGTGTTAAGCCGTTATGCTGAAAGTCCGGCAGGAGGTTTGTCATGATGCGTTATGCACATATTTCCGGATGGGGGATGAGTGTACCGGAGAGAGTACTTACGAATGATGATATCGCGCGCTTGGTAGACACGGACGATGAGTGGATTCAGAGTCGGACGGGAATTCGTCAGCGGCATATTGCGGGGGAAGATCAAACTACTGCCAGTTTGGGTGCAGAGGCAGCAATACGTGCCTTGGATGTGGCCCAGATTCATCCTCGAGATGTCGATCTGATTATTGTTTCCACTTCCTCGCCGGAGCATATTTTCCCCGCAACAGCATCGATAGTGCAAGACCGTATTGGTGCTATAAAGGCGGGGGCGTTTGATCTTTCGGCTGCCTGCACGGGGTTTATTGTAGCGATGAATATGGCAGCTCAGGCGATTCGGACTGGCTCGATTGATGTTGCCGTGGTTGTGGGCGCGGAAACATTATCGCGTCTGGTAAACTGGGAAGATCGCGGCACATGCATTCTTTTTGGTGATGGCGCGGGCGCATTTGTTTTACAGGCCAGCCACCAACCGGGTGGGGTCTTGTCATCGGTAATGCGTTCGGATGGCTCTGGCGGGGACTTGCTCTCGGTGCCTGCCGGTGGTAGTAAATTGCCCGCCAGTATGCAGACTGTACAAGACGGTTTACACTATGTTCAAATGAATGGCCGTGAAGTATTTCGTTTTGCAACGCGAGTGATGAAACAGGCTACAGAAGAAGCCACCGAGTTAGCGGGGATGACATTGGAAGATGTCGATTGGGTCATCCCTCATCAGGCCAATCAACGCATTATCGAAACTGCTGCTCGCAAGCTGAAGATGCCTATGGAACGGTTTATCGTGAACTTAGACCATTATGGAAACACATCAACGGCTTCGATCCCGCTAGCTACGGTTGAGGCGATTACCGATCAGCGAGTTCAGCCGGGGGATAGAATTGTGTTCGTGGGCTTTGGGGCTGGGCTGACTTGGGGAGCTTTGGTAGCCCAGTGGACTGGCCCGCTATCCAGTGAAAAGCGAAAGTCTTGGCCGTATCGGTTACATGGCCTGTATCATTTTTACGCGCGGTTGCGTTCAGCCGTCCTGCGGTTGGTGCGTTTTGTGGAAGGTTTGATTTGGGGGCGTGAGCGATAATAGGTAAAGATTAAAAAGATGAGCCGCAGCCTTTGGGCCGCGGCTCATCTTTTTATGGGCTACTTTACCACGCATTGTGAGGATGAGAGCCAAAGGGTCTCATATGAATTATTCTTCGGTTTTAGGCTCATCCGTTTTAGGCACTTTTGCGCCGCCGCTATCTTCAATTTGGAGGACTTTCAGCATGCGCTTGACTAGATCGGTGAAGATATTGTGTTGGTAGCCAGCTAGCCCAGCCAGGATGTAAATGACATACGGCGATGAAATTTCTCCTCCGGCGATGGAAAGCGCTCCCGCAAGTACAAAGAGGAAGATAATCGCACCCATAGCTGCCCCAATAAAAGGACTGCGCAGATACCACCAGGTATGCCGGGGAGAAAAATCTTGTTTTTCTGAAAAGTGCTTGCCTAATGGTAACAAGGCTCCAATAATGCCGCCGACGCCGCCCCAAACCATGCTCCCGGCCAGGAAGATGAGGGTAGGGGCTTCTGGCGAAAAGGCGCTTTCTCCAATCAAGAAAAGTGCCGTGATCGACAGAATAAACCAGATCGCCAGGTAAATGTATAGTCTGGGGATGAGTGTTTTAGCCCATTTGTCTAGTTGAGTGCTAAGATGAACGCGGTATTCAACCTCGTTGATGTGTCGTTCGGCATCATCGTAGTATTCTTTGCCGGCCATCAATTCATTGCGCGCCGCCTGGATGTGATCGAGTAAGGGGCGGGCGATGTAGAGTGTGGTAATGTGGCGATTGACATCGGCCTGTGCTTTATCGGCGCGTCGCCATAAAGCTTCAACTGCCTCATCGGTGACGAGTTTTTCAACCATCGATTGTTCGGAGGGTTGGGCAGCGTGTACAATTTCTCCATCGGGGTGAGCATGCGCCGCAGGGCCAGGAGATTGAAAAGATGCTTCGGAGAAAAGGTTTTCGACTTCTCTGGGATCCTCATCCAGATGTGTACTCATACCGGCATCGGGCATTTCTTCTGGGGGTGAATCGAAGGACTCGGTGATGAGCGATTCATCAGGTGGGCCGTGCAGACTGCGATCTTCCTCAGGTTCGACAAAGGCCTCACTGGGTGTGAATACCTCTTCCGTCGAGCCAACGAAGGTTTCCGCTTCCTCGTTGGATAAACCCCACGGAGTGGCTTCCATATCAAATGAACTTTCAGCGCTGCTAATCATCGTTTCGGCCTCTACTTCGGATAATCCGAAGGGGGGCTGTTCGTCTGTCGCAAAGGGAGTCTCTTCGGAGGGGGATGAATTTTCCTCGAGAGCAGATTCGACATCCATATCGAGCAGGTCCTCTTCGGGAAAGTCAGGGATGCGCTCCTCGGGAGGGATATCCTCCAGGGGAGTGTCATCAATATCATCAAACGGCAATCCTCGGTCGGGGATCATTTCTTCGCCCTTGCCCTCCAGAGGATCTTGGGGAAGGTCATTTGGCATGGCTTACCTCCTTGGCCAGATATAAGTAAGCAGTTGCAACCGCGCTGTTGGGGGCGTGTTCTAGGGTTGTTTTCCGCATGGCCGGAGCGGTTGCGGCGACATTGTCATAGGGGATATACGAATGGAAAACTTTTTGCTTGAACACCGATTGCATTTCGTAGATGGCTGATTTTGCGTGGGATGCATTTGCCTGCACCATAGTTGGCAGCACACCGAGGAGCTTGAGTTTGGGGTTGAGCCTTTCGCGAATAAGCCATACAGAATCAAGCAGTGAGCGGACGCCGCGCATAGAGAGGTAGTTTGCCGCGACAGGAATGAGCAGTTCGGTGGCTGCGACCAGCCCATTGACGGTGATCAGCCCCAGGTTTGGGGGGGTGTCGATCAAGATGAAATCGAATGGCTGGCGCGGCTCAAGTAGGGCATTCCGCAAGCGGGATGTGCGGTCATTTTCGGTGTAGAGTTTATATTCCGCGGCGATCAGTTCGGCATTGGCCGGCGCAATGGCAATGTCTTTGCCGGTGTCGCGCAGTACTTCTACAAACGGTTTTTCCTGATCAAGGAGGATGTTGTAAGTAGATGGACGGATGGTATATGGGTCAAATCCCAGACTGATCGTGAGCGCCCCCTGAGAGTCGAGGTCAATTACAGCCACGCGGAACCCCAGGTGGGCTAACCCAGCAGCCAAGTTGACCGTGGTGGTGGTTTTTCCAACGCCACCTTTTTGATTGGCTACGGTTATAATGCGCTCCATATTTTGAGTATATCATAAAAACATTGTCAATCGGATAGTGTTTGTCGTTATTGGTTTTTGAGAATCGCCGTGGTAATATGTCTTAGACATTTTGCACTTGGGCTATAGTACAGCGTAAACAAAGTAATGCGAGAAAGATCACCGCCCCTTCACTTCGACAAGCTCAGTACAGGCGACTACGGAGCAGAAGCATCCTGAGCGGAACTTTGTGAAGTCGAAGGACGCTTCTGCTCCTCCGCTCAGGAGGCTAGATATACACTAATTTAGTTTACGTTGTAATAGTTCTACGAAATGCACAAGTTCAAATTCTGAGAAGTTTAAGACCGATCTTACGTAATGAAAGGGTATCTCATGGGCAAGCGTAAAGAACATGTCGATAATGCTGCATCACCCAAAAAATCCTGGTCATCCGAACGGATGTCCGACCGGCCACTGCGCGATTTTCGCTTTTTATATCTTTGGATTCTATTATCGGCGCTTATCAGTTCTTGCCTGACAGTGGCGCTAGCGGCGGTGTTCTTCAATTTCCCGGTGGTCATCAGTTTTATGACCACCAATACCCCGACCATTACGCAAACATATACGCCTACACTGACATTAACGCCCTCGTTAACTTCCACGCCCAGCCCAACGTTTACAATCACACTTTCGCCCACCGCCACCGCGACCTTTACCCCAACACTGACGCCCTCCTTGACTTTTACCCCCACGGATACGTTAACACCTGCGCCAACCTTAACGCCTTCACCGACTTTCACACGCACGCCGACAATGACACCGACGCCCACCCATAGCTACACATTGCAGCAGGTGGATCAAGATACGATTATTTATTTGGGGCCGACGATGACCTCGATGTCTTTGTTTACGGTTCCGAAGGATGAGACGCTCTATGTGACCAGCACCGAGCGGGGCTGCTGGGTTTTTGTGACTTATCAGCCAAGTTCGGGAGGCGGCAGCATCTCCGGGTGGATCACAATGGAAAGCCTCGGTGAAGATTGCCAGCCTTAAATAGGTGTGCCATGCAGTGGATCCTTAACGTTAGCACTCATCAGAGCGACCTTGAGACTTTGGCGTACGATTGGGAGAACGCCCGCCAATTGATGCTTAAACATCAGTTCGATGGTTTTGAGCTTTACCCTGTGGATGGCTACGATTTTTCGCTAATTCCTGCCGATCTGATTCGCGGTGTGCATCTGCGCTTCTTCCCGATCATGGATCCGCTTTGGCATGGCAAGCGTGCCCGCTTGTTAGAAATCTTTGGTGACGAAGAGACGCTTGTCCATTTTTACGGCGGTTCGGATCGTGAAGCGGTCATTGAGGTTTACCGGCGGCAATTAGACCTGGCGCACGATTTCGGCGCGCAGTATGCGGTTTTCCACGCCGCGCAATGTGAATTCGAGCATATTTACCAATGGAACTGCCCCTGGCGTTGGCAAGAGACAATTGACATGTGTGCCGAGATCATCAACGCCGTTATGCCGCGCACAAAATTTCGCGGTGAAATTCTTTTCGAGAATTTATGGTGGCCGGGGAGCCTGCGCCTGGATTCGCCGGGTGAGATCGAGCGCTTAATAGACAAGACAGCCTATGCCCGCTGCGGAATTGTACTCGACACCGGTCATATTCTTAACAAAAATCAGAGCATCCACTCGGAGCGCGCAGGGATCGATTATCTCCTGGAAACCGTTGACAACCTGGGGGCAGGCAAATCGCTCATTCGGGCTGTCCACCTCACCCGTAGTCTGTCTGCCGAATATGTCCTGCAATCGCGCACCATCGTTGATCCATTCAAAGATGCCCATTCCTTTTGGGAGCGTTTCGTCATTACCCATCAGCATGTGATGAAAATCGATCAGCACGATCCCTTTGAAGATACTGCTGTCGGTGGATTATTCGACCTGATTGATCCGGAGTTTGTGGTGTTCGAGTTTTCGTATGGTGATATGGACGAGTGGCATCAAAAAATCATCCGTCAGCGCCGCGCCCTGGAAATTTTTTAGGGAATTTTTGCACAACAGTCTCGCTCTTTGCGAAAAGCTGTGCTATAATGCGCCCCATGAAAAATTGGCAATTTTGTAGCATGAACAATAATAACAATAATGCCGCCGATGATGCTCATCGGGCGGTGTGTTGCCTTTTGCCAATTCGCTGAATTTGGTTCTTGCTCAACAATCGCCCGATGCATACGCATAGGGCGATTTTTTTTTGCACCGGAGGCTCACATATGTACAAAACGCATTCCTGCGGCGAATTGACCGCTGAACATATTGCTCAAGAAGTTACCCTGGCCGGTTGGGTGCATCGTCGCCGCGATCACGGCGGAGTGACTTTTATGGATCTGCGCGACCGCTTTGGCATGGTTCAAATTATCACCAATTCGGATCAATTCCCCGAAGCACACCAATCCATGATGCCGGTGCGCTCCGAATGGGTCATTCAAGTTGTTGGGGGGGTGCGTGAGCGCCCGGACGGGATGAAAAACCCCGAGATTTCCACCGGCGAGATCGAAGTGGAAGTCAAGACCGTCGAAATCCTCAACCCCGCCAAGACGCCGCCCATCTATATCAACAAGGAAGAAGAAATCGATGAGCAGGTGCGCTTGCGTTACCGTTATTTGGATTTGCGCCGCGAACGCATGCGCCAAAACTTGACCCTGCGCCACCAGCTGGTCAAGTTCATTCGCGATTACCTGGATGAGCGCGGCTTCCTCGAGGTGGAAACCCCAATTTTATTCAAGACCACCCCTGAGGGGGCGCGAGATTATCTGGTGCCTTCGCGCGTCCATCCAGGCGAGTTCTATGCTTTGCCGCAATCGCCGCAGCAACTCAAACAGTTGTTGATGGTTGCCGGTGTAGAGCGCTATTTCCAGATTGCGCGTTGTTTTCGCGACGAAGATCAGCGCGGCGACCGCCAGCCGGAATTTACCCAGCTCGACATGGAAATGTCTTTTGTTGAGCGTGAGGATATTCTCACATTGATCGAAGAGATGTTTACCCAACTTGTGGGGCAGGTGGTCCCCGAAAAGAAGCTGATGCAATCCCCCTGGCCGCGTTTCACTTACGATGAAGTCATGGCCCGTTATGGTAAAGACAATCCCGACATCCGTTTTGGCATGGAGCTAATCGATTTCACCGATCTGGCTGCGGCGAGCGGTTTCCGCGTTTTCGAGAGCGTGACTGCCGAGGGCGGTCAGGTGCGTGCCATCAATGCCCGCGGGCTGGGCGATTACAGCCGTAAACAGATAGACGAACTGACCGAGTTCGTCGGACAGTATGGCGCAAAGGGGCTAGCCTATATTGCCCTGACTAGCGCAGGCGAACAGCGCTCTTCGTTTGCTAAATTCCTTTCGGACGAAATACTAGCATCCATTATCCAGCGCCTCGGCGGGCAGCCCGGCGACTTGCTGCTCTTCGTTGCTGCGACCCCCGCGATTGTCTTCGAAAGCCTGGGACGCCTGCGCGAGTTCCTGGGCGACCGCCTGGGTTTGCGCGATCCGAATGTGCTGGGGTTTTGCTGGGTGCTGGATTTCCCCTTTGTGATGTGGAACGAAGAAGAGCAGCGCTGGGACCCCAGCCATCACTTGTTCACGTCGCCAATGCCCGAAGACCTTGCCTTACTCGACAGTGATCCCGGAGCGGCGCGCGGCCAACAGTATGATATGGTGCTTAACGGCTACGAAGTCGGCGGCGGCTCGATCCGTATTCACAACCGCGCCTTGCAGTCTAAAGTATTTGGCCTGATTGGTTTAGACGAAGCCGTCGCTCAGGAGCGTTTTGGGCATATGCTGGAGGCCTTCGAGTACGGCACGCCTCCTCACGGTGGCATTGCCCCCGGTATCGACCGCATTTGCATGATCCTCGCCGGAGAGCCGAATATCCGCGAGGTAATCGCTTTCCCCAAAAATCAGAATGCCCGCGATGTGATGGGCAGCGCGCCATCCCCGGTAGAAGCGCAGCAACTCAAGGAATTGCATATTCAATTGGATGAATAGGAGCCATTATGACGACGCTTATTCGAGTAGAAAATATCGCCGACTATGTCGATCAAGAAGTCACCATCCGCGGCTGGGTGTACAACCGCACGCGCAAGGGTAAGCTGGTCTTTTTGCTGGTGCGTGACGGCTATGGGTTTGTGCAATGTGTAGCCTTCAAAAATGATCTGGGCGAAGAGACGTTTGAAGAGATTGTGCGCCTGACGCAAGAATCCTCGGTGGAAATCACCGGGCTTGTGCGCGCCGACGGGCGCGCTCCTGGCATTCCCGGCGGCTTCGAGATTGGCATCACCGGTCTGAAGGTCTATCAGATTGCCGCCGACGATTACCCCATGGCGCTCAAAGAGCACGGTGTCGATTTTGCTCTCGAAAATCGCCACTTGTGGCTGCGCATGCCCAGTCAGTGGGCTATTTTACGCATCCGCTCGACGGTGGTTTCGGCCATCCGCGAGTGGCTGGATACCAACGGCTATATCAACATGGATACGCCGATCATCACGCCGGCGGCTGCCGAGGGGACGACGACGCTTTTTGAGACGCCCTACTTTGATGAGGGAACGGCTTACCTGGCCCAGACCGGGCAGCTCTATAATGAAGCCAATATCTTTGCCTTTAGCAAGGTCTATTGTTTTGGGCCGACCTTCCGGGCAGAGAAGTCGAAAACCCGCCGCCATCTGACTGAGTTCTGGATGGTTGAGCCAGAAGTGGCTTTTTGCGACCTCGATCAATTGATGGAGATCGAGGAACAATTTGTCTCGCACATTGTTCAGCGCGTGCTGCGCGATCGTCAAGCAGAATTGGCTTCTTTAGAGCGGGATACTTCTTTCCTCGAGAAAGTGACTCCGCCTTTCCCGCGCATTTCTTACGATGAAGCGGTTGAAATGTTGGCGAAGATCCGTGCAAAGACCGATGATCCCGAAGAGAAGGCTCTGCTTGAGTTCGAGTGGGGCAGTGACTTTGGCGCGCCGCATGAAGCCGCGCTGACCCGGCAGTTCGAAAAGCCGGTCTTTGTGTATGGATACCCCACGGCAGTGAAAGCCTTTTATATGGAACCCTGGCCGGGCCGTCCGGAGGTGTGCAAGAGTGTAGATTTGCTGGCCCCCGAAGGTTACGGCGAGATCATTGGCGGCAGTGAACGCATCTCCAGCCCGGAGAAGCTGTTAGAACGCATTCACGATCACGAACTCCCTGAAGAAGCCTACCAGTGGTACATGGAATTGCGCCGCTTTGGCAGCGTTCCACACAGCGGTTTTGGCTTGGGCATCGAACGCACGGTTTCGTGGGTTTGCGGCATTCATCATATTCGCGAAACAATAGCCTTCCCGCGCACCATCAATCGCGTGTACCCGTGAGAGAGCAATTCTATTCGTCTTCCAAGAAACTGTCGGTTAGCTAGAAATGTATTTGCCTTTCAGATATAACAAAAGTACCTTCCCACTTAAATTTTTTTATGGTATAAGATGGGTACCCTGCTGTGTTCGTGATGCAACATTAGCGTTTTGAGCCAACACTTACCAAATACCTGGCCCGAATGGCGTTAGTGACGCGATAGGCCTTGGCCAAGGCGGATCTACCGATGAGGGCCAACACCTGCGAAAGCAGGTTCAAAACTGAGTTGCACACGGCATGGTGGGGTTTCTGTTGCACAGCAGAATTTAAAAGGCGGCTTTCGGGCCGCCTTTTTGCATAGGTACAGATATTGCACCATTCCTATTATGAAAGGAGAAATACCTATGATTTCCCCGAAACAATACGTGTGGCTTGTAGTCATTGGTTTGATTATTGGAGGCATGGCCTGTGTTTCCTTCGCGCCCCAGCCACCTGCGGCGTCGCCACCAAGTGCGCAAGAGCTAACGCTGACAGCCGTGGTCGCCGAACTTCAGGCGCTTCAGTTGAGTGCAACACAAGCAGCCTCATCTCAGGGGGACAGCAGCGGCCCGGCCAGTATCCCGACTGAAACCCCCAGTAACACACCCATCCCTCCCACAGAGACTCAGCCGCCCCCCACCGAGACCCCTATCCCTCCCACGAACACACCTCTTCCTACGAGTACATTATCACCTACGGTTTCGTATGCCGGCCCGGGCATGCGCCCAGGCACGAGTATTGCCGCCGTTTACCAGAGTAGTTCTTTGACAATTGATGGGGATCTTAGCGAGTGGAGCGCAGCAATTTACCCAGCCCATTATGCGGTCTACGGCGCCGACAAAATCAGCGCAGAAACCGACTTGTGGGCGAACGTGATGGTGACCTGGGATGCTAACTACCTCTATATTGGCGCGCGAGTCAAGGACGATCAATATCATCAAAATGCGACCGGGGAAGACCTATTCAAAGGGGATAGCGTCGAGATTGTCTTAGATACCAATGTCGGTGGGGATTATTACTTCAACTCGTTGAGTATTGATGATTATCAATTAGGCGTCTCGCCCGGCAACCCTGGCAAGGGCAACAATCCCGAGGCTTATTTGTGGTTTCCGGCGAGTGTGGCCGGGCCGCGTACAAATATTACTATTGGCGTGATGGGAACGGCCAATGGCTATCATATTGAATTGGCAATTCCCTGGAATACGTTTGGTGTTACTCCTGCTGCGGGCCAGCACTTTGGTTTCGCCTTCTCGGTTTCAGATAATGACACCGGCGTGGAAAACGTGCAGCAAAGCATGATTTCAAATGTATCGACGCGCAATTTGGCCCAACCGATGACCTGGGGTGATCTGACCCTGACACAATAAATTTAGGTACTATGCAGTTCGATTGTTGAACGTCCGAAAATAGGCGTATGTGAGGCACGCAGTGCCCTGCAAACGCCTATTTTTAGTTTTCCCTGTACATGTATAGAGAGTAGCCGTCTACTTGCCCCGAAATATGAAAACAGCTTCGTCCGAAAGCGTTCGTATCCCCCCAACACTTTGGTAAAGGCGCATTGCAGCAAGGTTGCTTTCCTCGGTGATGACAAAAGCTTTCAGATGTCCTTCTTGTTGGCTGTATCCCAGCAGCGCTTCGATGAGTTTTCTCCCAATCCCCTGACGCCGGAAAGCCTCCAGCACTTCAATTTCGTAGAGCATCATCATAGCAGATTCGCCATCGAGACGCGGCAGTCGGTATCCCAGCGCAAAGCCGACTGGTTTCCCTTCAACTGCGGCTGCGAAGAGATAGATGGCACTGTCTGCCAGAAAACCCCGGAGATGTTCGCCAGATGGCACCGCGTTTTTGAAGGTTGCGGCAATCTCACTGGCAATGTTTTCATCTCCGGGGGTAAGTCTGCGGACGGTCATATCGGTTTTGTTATGAGTTTTGGTTACCCAACACTTTTTAATTGGACGCGGATTGACGCGGAAAACACGGATATTCCAAAGATTTTCAGTTCAAAACTACAAGTTCTCGGCCTGTTTTTAGCTTTTTCCGCGTTCATCAGCGCTCGTCCGCGTCCTATTCGAAAAAACTGTCAGGTAGCTAGTTATGAGTTTATATTTAGCCTGAAGAGTGAAGAGAATTTACGACCGCTTCAATGGAAACAAATAGCGTCTGTGTTTTTGAACAGACGCTATTTGTGATCGTTAGCTATATGTGGATAGCGTGCCCCTCGACGCTGTGGGCCGCTTCCATGAGCACTTCACTCAGAGTGGGGTGGGCGTGTACGTTGCGGGCGATTTCCGCTGCGGTCAACTCCATCATCTGGGCGATGGTTAATTCAGGCAGTAGTTCGGTTACTTCGGGGCCGATCATATGCGCTCCCAGGATCTCGCCGTATTTGGCATCGCTAACAATCTTGACCCAGCCGGCCGATTCGCCAAGTCCCAGAGCTTTGCCGTTGGCCTGGAAGGGAAAACGTCCCACTTTGACCTCGTGGCCGCGTTCAACCGCTTGCGCTTCGGTGATCCCAAAAGAAGCCACTTGCGGATGGCAGTAGGTGGCCCGCGGCATCATTTCGTAATCCAACGTGTGAGTCTCCACCCCGGCAATATGCTCTGCACAGATCATGCCCTGCGCCGAACCAACATGCGCCAGCATCAACTTGCCGGTTACATCACCAATAGCCCAGATGCCAGGCACATTGGTTGCCATGCGCTCATCAATTTCGATCGCGCCCTGGGCATTCAGCGTCACACCGACCTCCTCTAGCCCGATGCCTTTGACGTTCGGTCTGAACCCAATTGCCATCAGGGCCTGTTCGGCTTCGAGTGTCTGCTGATCGCCTTCACTGCTGACGATTACTTTCACGCCGCTATCTGTTGTCTCGATCGTTTCGACTTTCGTGCCGGTCAGTATTTTGATTTTGTCTTTCTTGAAAGCCTTTGCCAATTCAGTGGAAACTTCTTCATCTTCCAGCGGGACGATGCGCGGCAACATCTCAACGATGGTTACGTCCACACCGTAGGCATTCCACACCGTGGCGAACTCCACCCCAATAGCCCCTGAGCCGACGATCACCACCGACTTGGGTAACTTCTCTTGGGTAATGGCCTCGCGGTACGTGACTACTTTCTCGCCGTCGATTTCCACACCAGGGATGATAAAGGGGCTGGCCCCGGTCGCGATGATGATGTTTTTGGCCTTAAGCTCCTGGGCATTTCCTTCGGCGTCGGTTACGTTCACCGTATCCACTTCCGTCAGTTTGGCAGTGCCCATGTGGATGTCGATGTTGTTCTTCTTCATCAAGAATCCCACGCCTTTGGTCAGCCGGTTCGAAACCTGGCGGCTGCGTTTGACGGCAGCGGCAAAATCCAGCGTTAAGTTATCAAAAGAGAATCCAAAGGTGCGGCTTCCGGTGCGCAGCAGATGTGCCACCTCTGCGTTTTTTAGCAGCGACTTCGAAGGAATACAGCCTACATTCAGGCATACCCCGCCCAGCCATTCCTTTTCGACAATCGCAGTTTTTAGCCCAAGTTGCGCGGCGCGGATGGCGGCCACATAGCCCCCCGGCCCGGCGCCGATTACGATGACATCGTAGTTGCTCATAAACTCTCCTAAATAATCAATTATGGGACTTACGCACTTCGACGGTTTTGCCGCGGAGTATGCTGAGAACGCAGAACTTTTTTCTATTGTTGTCAGTTTTCTGCGGTCTTCGCGCGCTCAGCGGTAAGTTTGAGATCAACTGCGTAACTCCTGCCTTCTTGTAAAACTGACGCATAGCCGCCAATTATACCCGACTGCTGGTTCAGCCCCACCTTTCCAGCGCCGTAACCACCTTTGCCAAAAAGTGGTCGGCGCCCGCGCCGTCTAAAATGCGATGATCGAAAGTCAGGGTCAGGTAGGCCATCGGACGGATGGCGATGGTATCGTTGCCCAATTTGTCGGTGCGTACCACGACGCGTTTTTGCATCGCCCCCACCCCCAGGATGGCGCACTGCGGCTGGTTGATGATTGGCATCGCCAGCAGCGATCCGCTGATACCATGATTGGTGATCGTAAAAGTGCCGCTCTGAACTTCATTGGGTTTCAGCCTGTTCATACGGGCGCGCTCAGCCAGGTCGTTAATGGCGCGCGCCAGCCCCAGCAGCGAAAGTTCGTCGGCGCGGCGGATGACCGGCACAATTAACCCCTCGTCGCCCAAATCGGTTGCCATGCCGATGTTGATCTCCGGATGCAGGATAATGCCCGCCTCGCTCCACGAGGCGTTGACCATCGGGAAAGCGCGCAGCGCTTCGGCGGTCGCGGCGGCAAAATAGGCCGTAAACGTCAGCCGTGCGCCATCGCGGGCAAAGGCAGTTTTATTGGCGGAGCGGTGGGCAATCACCCGGCTCAGGTCAACTTCCATCAGGGTGGTGACATGCGGTGAAGTGCGTTTGCTCATCACCATGTGTTCGGCAATCCGGCGGCGGGTGAGGCTATGTGGGAGAATGTCGCCGGGAAGATGCGAAGCCGGGGAGCTGGGCGGCGGTGTGGGGCCTGATTCGATGAAGGCCAGGACATCTTTTTTGGTGATGCGTCCGCCGCGGCCGCTGCCATTGACCTGAGATAAATTGACCTGATGCTGCGAGGCGATTCGGGCGACGACGGGGGAGATAAACCCCAAATCGCGCCCTCCTGCCTCCGGGCGGGGCCTCTCAGGACTCCCTTTGGGGGCGGCTGCCACCTTCGGGGCCGGTTCTGCCGCCGCGGGCTGCGCTTGAGCCTCCGCCCCAGGGCTTTCGTCTGCGCTTTGAGCCGGGATTGACTCGTCCGGCTGGCCGATCCACGCCAATAGGGTTCCAACTCCGACCGTTTCCCCTTCGTTGGGGATGATGATTTTTAGCACGGTTCCGGTGGTTGGGCTGGGGATTTCGGTTGTGACTTTGTCGGTTTCAACGACGACCAGCCCCTCGAATTCCTCAACAGCCTCGCCCTCGGCTTTCAGCCAATCGACGATGGTTACTTCTTCGACACCTTCCCCTAATAGGGGAACAGTTACTTTTGTGGGCATGGTTACTCCGTTTATTTGTAAAAATCAGGGTATTCGTCTGGCTGGTCCTCGCCCATCATCTCGTATACGGCGTCGAAAATATCCTCAGCGCTGGGCTTCGAAAAGTAATCGCCATCGGAGCCGTAAGCCGGGCGGTGCGCTTTGGCGCTGAGGGTGCGCGGTGGGGCATCGAGCCAGAAGTAGCCGCCCTGTTTCTCAATGACTTCTTGCATCATATAGGCGGACGCTCCGCCGGGGACGTCTTCATCCAAAAAAATGATGCGGCTGGTTTTCTTGAGTGATTCGAGGATCAGGCCGGGGCGGTCGAAGGGCAAGAGCGATTGCACATCGATGACTTCGGTTTCGATGCCAATTTGGGCGAGATTTTCAGCCGCTTCCAGGGCTATGCGGCACAGCGCCCCGTAGGTAACCAGGGTGATGTCCTCGCCAGGTCGTAAGATTTCAGGCACGCCCAGCGGGACCGTGATCTCGGCAATGTTGTCGGGCAGGCGTTCTTTCAGCCGGTAACCGTTGAGTACTTCGATAATCAGGGCGGGTTCATCAGCGGCCAGTAGGGTATTGTAAAAGCCAGCCGCTTGAACGGCATTGCGCGGCACCAGCACGTACATGCCACGCACCAGGTTCAAGATCCCTGCCATTGGGGAACCCGAATGCCAGATGCCCTCCAGGCGGTGGCCGCGCGTACGCACAATCACGGGAGCCTTTTGCCCGCCTTTGGTACGCCACAGCAAAGTCGCCAGGTCATCGGACATTAATTGCAGCGCGTAGAGTAAATAATCGAGATATTGGATTTCGGCAATCGGGCGCAGGCCGCGCATTGCCATACCGATGGCCTGCCCCAGAATAGTGACTTCGCGGATGCCAGTGTCCATCACTCGAGTAGTCCCGTATTTCTTTTGCATATCGTGCAGCCCCTGGTTGACATCGCCAAGCTGGCCGACGTCTTCACCAAAGAAGATCAAACGCGGTTCGCGGGTTAGCGCGGCATCGAAGCAGGCGTTGAAAATGTCGAACGCCCGCACAGTTGGGGACTGACCTGAAAAATTGGGTTTGATTTCGGGGACTGTCAGGGCAGTTTCGCTATAAAGGTGAGAACTGAAACGATCGTCATTGAGCGCGTCTTGCGCTTGTTTCCAGGCCAGCAGTTTGTGTCGGGCAGGTGAATTTTGCTGACGGGTTGCGCGTAAGGCGGCGTGCAATGCGGCATAGGCATCGCGCCGGATGGGGTTGTTGATTCCGGCTAACCCGGCCCGAATTTTGGGGAGTTGATCGGCTTGGGGATTCGATTGAACAACATCGTCGAGCAGTGCCAGCACCTGATCGCGCTCCGATTGCATGGGGGCGCTGAAGGCTTGCCAGGCGGCTTTGCGCTGCTCCTCGACTACGCGACGGTCTTCCTTCTCGTAGGCTTTGAGTTCTTCGTTTGTGGCAATATTCTGATCGAGAATCCATTGGCGCATTTTGACGATGCAGTCGAACTCGCCCTCCCAGCGCAGCCGTTCGGGCGATTTGTAACGCTCATGGCTGCCCGATGTAGAATGTCCCTGCGGTTGGGTTACCTCGGTGACATGCACCAGCGCCGGGATGTGATACGCACGGGCAATTTCGGCAGCTGTCTGGTAGACTTCCAGCAGGGCGGGATAATCCCAGGCGGGGACGGTGTAAATATCGAAGCCCCTGTCGCAGTGTTCTTCATCGCAGGGTTCGCGCTGAAAGCCGCTTAAAATCGCGCCGATATTCTCCTTGACCATCTGAAATTGGTTGGGCACTGAAATGCCATAGCCATCATCATAAATCGAAATGATCGCCGGTGCGCCCAGCACGCCGATGGCGTTGACCGACTCCCAGAACATGCCCTCAGCCGTAGATGCATTGCCAATGCTGCCCCAGGCGATTTCATCGCCATTGTTGGAAAATTCTCGATAGGTTTTGAGCGCTTCCATTTCGCGGTATAGCCGCGAGGCGAAAGCCAACCCCACCAGGCGCGGCATCTGTGAGCCAGTTGGCGAGACATCCGCCGAGATGTTGTAGCGTTCGGTCTGATTCTTCCAGGAGCCATCGGGGTTGATGTAGCGGCTGGCAAAATGGGCATTCATGGCGCGCCCGGCGGTGGCCGGGTCGGCCTCGACATCGGCGTGGGCATAGAGTTGCGCAAAGAATTCCTGCAGCGTGAGTACACCCAATGCAAAGAGCCAGGTCTGATCGCGGTAATAGCCGGAACGCCAGTCGCCTTTTTGAAAGACGCGGGCAATGGCGAGTTGGGCGGCTTCTTTCCCCGCGCCAAAGATGCCAAATTTCGCCTTGCCGGTGAGTACCTCGCGGCGCCCAATGATGCTGGCCTGGCGGCTTTGATACGCCAGGCGATAATCCGATAGAATATCTTCGACCGGCAGAGGGAGTTGTGGGGAAGATTTCTTTTTAGGCATTGCACCTCGCAGGGGTATTTTCTGATAAATATACTCCGATTATAGCATTGCTTGTCGCGTTGCCAATGCAAAGACCTCAGAGTTTTTCAAAACCTCCGAGGCCTGGTGAAAGTCGGCTGTATACCGATGAGCTATTCTTCGATGAGGCGAGCGGCAATGATTTCGGCAATATCTTGCACCGGCATGGCGCTGCCCGCATCTTTGGCGGCATCGTTCATCATCACCATGCAGAAGGGGCAGCCGACGGCCAATACATCGGCCTGGGTCGCGGCAGCCTCGCGGAAGCGGTTGGCGTTGACGCCTTCTTGCCCGCTCTCCTCTTCCTTCCACATTTGCGCGCCGCCCGCCCCGCAGCAAAAAGATTTGGCGCCGTGGCGCGGCATCTCAACCCGTTGGATGGATAAATCTTCGAGGGCCTGGCGCGGCTCATCGAAAATGCCATTTTGCCGTCCAAGATAACAGGGGTCATGAAACGTCATGGTCGCAGGTTTGGGGGAGGCGCTTTCGGTTGTGGAACTGTCAACCTTCAATTTCCCTTCGCCCATTAATTTGTTTATCAATTGGGTATGATGCACAACTTCGTATTCGCCGCCAAAGGCCGGGTACTCGTTTTGCAGGGTATGCAGGCAGTGCGGGCAGGTGGTGATGATCTTGCGAGGTTGAATGGCATTGAGGGTTTCGACGTTGCCTGTCGCTAATTCGTAGAAGAGATATTCGTTCCCGGCCCGGCGGGCGGAATCGCCGGTGCAGGTTTCGGCTTCACCGAGAACTGCGTAATCGACTCCGGCGTGGTTGAGAATTTTGGCAAAGGCGCGGGCGGTCTTTTGAGCGCGGGCATCGGTGGCCGGAGCGCAGCCCACCCACCAAAGATATTCGGGATGGGGGTTATCATCAATGGTAGGGACGTCCAATCCCTCTGCCCAACTCATCCGTTCGGCAGGGGGAATGTTCCACGGGTTGGCCGTGCGCTCCATGCCGCGGAAGGCGGTCTGCCATTGTTCGGGGAAATTATTCTCCATCAGCACCAGCCCGCGGCGGATGTCGAGGATGTCGCGCATGGGTTCGTTGCCTACCGGGCAGATGTCGTTACAGGCCCCACAGGCTGTGCAGGCCCACACGGCTTCTTCGGAGATGGCAAATTCTGTCAGGGGGATGGCGTCCCCCTCGAGGTTGTAATTAAGATGGTAGCGCTTGTTGATCTCCAGGGCCGCCGGGGAGAGTACTTTGCCGGTGGTGTTGGCCGGGCAGACCTCGGTGCAGCGGTTGCACATGATGCAGGCGTAGGCATCCATGATCTGTTCCCAGCCCAGGTCGGCCAGCGTGGATGCGCCAAACTGCTCGATGGATTCATCTTCAAAATCCAGGGCGCTGAGTTCGCCCATGGAGCGGCGTTCGGGTTTGAGTAAAAAGTTGAGCGGGGCAAAAAACAGGTGGATGTGTTTGGAGTGGGGGAAGTAGGGCATGAAGGCCAGGATCAGCCCCAGCGCCATCCAGAAGGAGACATGCACCAGAATGGTGATCGTGTTCGGGGCGAGGCCTGTCCACAGGGCGCTGACCGCCGAGGCAAAGGGCTGCCAGGGGTCCACGCCCCCGCTTTGAGCAAGAAGGAAGGACTCGCCCAAAAAGCGGAATCCAACATGTAGCAGGATGAACACCCCCACGATGGCCGAATCTCGCTGGATGCCCTTGCTTGCTTTGGGGTGGAGCAGAGTATCCTGGGGGTGGGTTAACGCTCGCGGGCGCAAAACGAAACGGCGCACCAGCAGCGCGGTCATTCCCGCCAACGCGCCCATGCTAAGTACATCGGCCAGCAGGCGGTAGATGCCGCCTATTGTGCTGGTGCCTAAAAAGTGAAAGTTTGGGATGTAGGCGGTGAGGACATCACCGAGGTTTACCAGCAAATAGTACGTGAACCCCCAGGCCACGAGGGCGTGCAAGAGGCTGGCTCCGGGCCGCAGCCGCCAGGTGGGGGTTAGGGTCAGCGTTTTGGTGAGGGCGCTGAGGATTCGCGGGGGGACAATGTGCCAATCGGGCTGACCTTGCCCCTGGCGGATGAGGCCAATAATTCGACGGATGCCGTGCCAGGTGAAGTAACTGCTGGCAACAACGGCCAGCGCGAAGATAATTTTTTCGGGGAATGTAAGCATAGTGAGAATACAGGTTGTCAGGTTGGCGATATTTTATTTTTTGCCGGCAACTTGTGAATTGGTTTATTACGCGCCGCCCTCGCTATAGAGTTCGGGGTCGGTAGGGGTTCTTCCAGATGGATCCCAGACATAGACCCAATCGCCGATGGTGGCCCAATCGAACACCCAGCGCGAATCGCCCACGGAAAGATTAACACAGCCGTGCGACTGGGGGAAGCCCAAATTGGCGCGCCAGTAGGCACCGTGCAGGGCGCGGGCCTGGTCGAAGTACATTGTCCAGGGGACATCTTCTAGATAGTAGGCATCGGAACGGTCGGCTTCGAAGGAGCCGCGCATGGGCGTCGAATCAAGTTTTTCGTAGACCTGGAAAAGGCCGGGACGCGTCCAGAAAGGATCCAGGCCGCTGGCGATTAGTGTGGCAAAGATTAACTCGTAATTTTCGTAAACGGCGAGGGTCTGCTCGAAGAGGTTGACTTCGATCCAGCGCCCGCCGGTGACGCCTTCGGGCGGCGTGGTGTTGGGCAGGACGCGGGCAATCACACCCTGGGGCAGCCATTCATCGGGGCCGACCAAATACCATTCAATATCGCCGATTTGGGTCGTCTCATAAACCCAGACCAGCTCATGGTTTTTAAGTTGATGTCCGGTGTAATCGTCTAATTCATCACCGGGGGTACGTTTCGTTTCGGCGAAACCGCTTGGGCTGAGGTAGGTCAGCACCCAGCCGAAGGACTGAGCCGGGGTGCTGGTAAACGTGTAGCCCTGGAAACGCGGCGGAGTCACGCGGATTACATCATTGGCCGTCATCCAGGCGTTGGTGCCAACTTCGTAAAAGCGCGCCCCATCGACCAGTGTATCTTGGGGGTAGGAGATATAACTGAAGGCGGCATCGATATAGCGGGCGGCGTTGTTATATTTTCCTTCCACGGCGTCTTCCAGTGTGCTAAAGACGGGCGCATTGCGCTCGCGCACCTGGGCGTAGTAGGTGGGCACGTAATTCAGGTTGATGTCGGGGTTCTGAATGGGGAATGGGGCAACCGGAAAGGTGATGCCGCTGGCGGCCAGATTGGTCAGCACCTGGGCGGGGCCGGAGAGCAGGCAGTCGCTGGTGGTATTGAGATAGGCGCCCGGTAAGCAGACGCTGTCGCCGCCGCGCGGCTGGGGACCCTCGGCAGCCTGTGCCGGTGAAACGGATACCAGTAAAAAAGTCATCAGGAGTAGGGGGATAAGGAAATAGGGTTTGAGCTGCATTTTATTTACCACAGGAAATAGGATGGTCTTCGCCGTGTCGTAAGAAATCGCCGAAAAATAGGGGTGTGTGGGGCGCTCCGCGCCCCACACACCCCTATTTTTCGAAAGCTTTTTTTCAACGTGCTTTCCAAAAACTACGTATAAGTGGACGAATTATATCAAATTTAGGCCCAGGTCACATCGCCGTATACGTTGTCATCCCAGCCGCGGGCGAGGAAGGCCTCGAAAGCCGGGCGCTCTTGCCGGATAAAGCCGCTGGGGCCGTGGCCGGGGAAAAATTGCGTTGTATCGGGCCAGTTGAATACGATCTCTTGCATGGTTTTCATGGTGATGGCGAATTCTGCGGGCGACCAGGTTTTGCCGGGGCCGCCGACGAAGATGGTATCGCCCGAAACGATGCGCCCATCCCCCAGGTCGAAGCAGGTTTGCCCAGGGGTGTGGCCGGGGGCGTGGATGGCGGTGAGGGCGCGTTCTCCCACCGGGATCTGCAGCCCCTCTGCGAGGGGGACATCGAAGGCCAGCTTGAAATGTGCCGCGTCCGCTGGGTGCAAGTAAACCGGCGCGGGTGCAGCTTCCAACAATTCATCCAGGGCATCGACGTGATCGAAATGCCCGTGTGTGAGCAATATCTTATCGAGGCGTGTTCCGGCGGTCAGCGCGAGAATCGTCTCAACCTCTGCGCCGGGGTCGATCACCGCGCTGGTGGCGGTCTCCTGGCAAATGACCACATAGGTGTTCATTGGCCAGGGGCCGACGGCTTGCGTAAGAAGTTTCGTTTTCATGCGACATGGATCCCTGCGGCCTCGTCTACCAGCCAGGTCAGCTTGCCCGCGTTGGGCCGCACAATTTGAGCGGGAAGTTCTTCGGGTTGATAGCGGCCTACCAGTACCTGGCGCAGGCGGTAGGCTTTCTTCTCACCGGAAACCAGAAATACCACGTTGGCGGCAGCATTGATCAGGGCAGGCGTGAAGGTGATGCGCCAGCTTTGCAGCTTTTCAACATAATAGGCCAGCACGCGTTGATGGTCTTCATGAACGGCAGATGTACCGGGGAAGATCGAAGCCGTGTGGCCGTCGTCACCCATGCCCAGTAGAATCAGATCGAAGCGGGTGGGTTTGGGCGCGAAGAATTCCTTCAGCAGGTCTTCATAGCTCTGGGCTGCCTGAGGCGGTTTGGCTTCGCCGTGGACGCGGTGGATATTCTCTGGCGGGATGGCGACGAATTTTAGCAAAGCCTCGTAAGCCATGCGGAAGTTGCTCTCCTCGCTGTCGGGGGGGACGCAGCGTTCATCACTCCAAAAGACATGCACGCGTTCCCAATTGACTTGTTGAGCGAATTCGATGGTAGCCAGGTATTGATACGCGGCGCGCGGCGTGGATCCACCCGCCAGGGCCACGGAGAAATGCCCATGACGGCGTATGGCTTCTTGGGAGAGGGTGACAAATAACTCGGCGGCGGCACGCGCCAGCGCATTGGGGGTAGGGTAGGTTTGAATAATTGCCATATTGTTTTCTGAGCAGCAGTCCAAAACTGGAGAAAAGGGCGTCTAACCATTATTTGCAGGACGACTGCTTGGGGTCGCAGTTAGAGATTCAAGATAACGCCACTTTTGTGCTGACCACAGCCGGTGCGCCAACGATGATCGGCGTTCGCAAGCAGTAAGTCGCTTTCTGCCGGGCCCCATGAGCCGGGCGGATAACTCGCCAGCGCGCCGGCGCTTTCGTTGGCCCAGGCCTGAATAACCGGGTCAATCAATTGCCAGGCGGCCTCGATCCCGTCACTGCGGGCGAAGAGCGAGGCATCGGCTTGAATGGCTTCTTCAAGCAGGCGTTCGTAAGCATCGGGGAGCGGATCACCTTCAAAAGCAGTCAGATAGTGGAATTCCATGTTCACCGAGCGCATATCCTGATCGGAGCCGGGTGTCTTGGCCTGGAATTTGAGATGAATGCCTTCGTCTGGCTGGATGCACAACGAAAGGATGTTGGGCGAGAACTCGCTGACGTCGGAGAGACCGAACATCAGGTGAGGCGGCTTTTGAAATTCGATGATGATTTCGGTGGTTTTGCGTTTCATGGCTTTACCGGAGCGCAAATAAAAAGGCACGCCCTGCCAGCGCCAGTTATCAATATACAGTTTCAATGCCGCATACGTGGGTGTACGCGAGTTTTGGGCCACCCCTTCAGCTTCGAGGTAGCCAGCATATTGCGCGGCGACTGTATCGGTTAATTGGATGGGGCGCACTGCCGAGAGCAGTTTGACCTTCTCGTTGCGCACCGCATCGGCCTCAAAAGATGTCGGCGGTTCCATCGCCACCAGTGAGAGCAGTTGGAAGAGATGATTTTGGAACATATCCCGCAGCACCCCGGCCTGATCGTAATACCCGGCGCGGTGGCCTACGTCCACGCTTTCGGCTACGGTGATTTGAATATTATCCACATAGCGGCGGTTCCAGACCGGTTCGAAAATGGTGTTTGCAAAGCGGAAGAATAAGATATTCTGGGAAGTCTCTTTGCCCAGATAGTGATCGATGCGGTAGATCTGGCGTTCGCTGAAGACGGTATGGACAAATTGGTTCAGTCGCTGCGCCGAAGCCAAATCTTGCCCGAAGGGCTTCTCGATGACAACATGCCGCCAGGGGGCGGAATCTTCGGCGGTGCTGCACGCTTCGAGGGCTAACCCTGCTTCGCCCAAAAATTCGATTGCCGGTTCAAAGAAATTTGGTGAAGTTGCCAAATAGTACAAGCGGTTCGCCGGGGCGCGTTCGATCTTGCTCAAGTAGGCCCCCAAATCATGAAAATCGTCCAGCGTTGTCAAATTGCCCTGAAAATAATGAATGCTTGGCACAAAGTCAGCCCAGATGGCTTCGTCGAAATGGTCGCCGCTAAATGTTTGAACGCTTTCCTTCAGGCGTGTTTTAAAGTAGTCATCATCCCAGGGGCGGCGGGCGAAACCGACAATCCAAAACTGCTCTGGCATGTGCCCCTTGCGAAACAAGTTGTACAAAGCCGGGATCAGCTTGCGGTGGGTCAGATCGCCGGACGCCCCAAAAATGACGATTGTAGTAGGGGGATAGTTCATCGTAATGTCCCGATTGCCTCAACAAGGTCACCCTGCATGGCAAAAACAATCACCTGTCTGCCCGCCTGGCGTAAGGCCTGGGCGTCACCGAGGGCTTGCGCTTTCTTAAGCGTGTCGAAACTCATCGCCGAGGCAGTACTGCCGATTTCATCGGGGATAGCTAAATCTTGGGGGGCATCGCTGACCAGTTGGATGAACATGCCCTGGCCGCGGTCGCCTTTGTGGAGTTGCCCGGTCGAATGCAGGAAGCGCGGCCCAAACCCGAGCGTGGTTGCCACGTGATAGGTGTCGCGTATTTCCAGACGGATTTTCGCTAAAGCGGCCTCTGCCTCTGGGGTGGGATGAAGGTAAGCTTGCAGGGCAACGTAACTTCCTGGGGTGCAGACTGCCAAGAATTCTCTCAGCGCCGATGCAGCGGGGACTGAGGTCTGCCCTGCGGGCAATTGGCCGCTTTCGGCGTAGGCAGCGACCATTTGACGGGCCAACATTTTGGCGCTCTCAACATCGGGCTGATCGAAGGGATTTATGCCCAGAAAATATCCGGCAATTGCAGTAGCCAGCTCCCAGACGAAGAACTGACCTCCCAGGTCATATTCGTCCTGCAGATGAATCTCGATCACCGGTTGCCCGGCCCCGGCCAGAGCGTCCAGCGCGGCGCGGTGCGTTTGGTCATTGCCGACCTTCAAATGCACAAATACGCGATCGTCGTCGTAAACTTCGGGCGGCCCAAAGGCTTCGTCGACAACCGGCAAAATGCCCCGGCCCTCTTTGCCCGTACTCTCGGCAATAAGTTGTTCGACCCAATTGGGAAAATCGCTGATGGTCGGCGAAGCCGCGAAGGTCACTTTATCCTTACCGGCGAGGGCCAGTTTCCCCAATACTGCGCCCAAGATTGCGGCAGGGTTTGCATCGATAGAAATATTAGCCTTACATTGTGCCGTCATCTGTCCGGCGCGCTGTAATAACTCTGGGAGTTCCACCCCGGCCAGGGCCGCCGGAACCAGCCCAAAGAACGAAAGCGCCGAGTAACGACCGCCAATATCCGGGTCGTTCAGCAAAATCTCCCGAAAATTGTGCTTCTCTGCCATCGCCACCAGTTTGCTGCCAGGGTCGGTGATGGCAATAAAGTGTTTCCCGGCCTGGTCGCTGCCGATCAGATCGACAACTTGATTGTAAAAATATTTGAACGCCGAAAGCGTCTCCACCGTCCCGCCCGATTTTGTGGCTACGATAAAAAGGGTCGTGTGCAAGTTAAGGTCTTCCTCCAGCGCCAGCACCACGCCGGGATCAGTGCTATCTAAAATTTGAACGTGCAGGCAGGGTCGGCGCGCATCAAAGGTATTGCTGAATACCTCCGGGGCCAGGCTGGATCCGCCCATCCCCAGTACCACGGCATGCGTGTAGCCTTGACCGATGAGTGCCTCGCGCAGCGCCTCCAGACGCGCGATTTCGGCCTGCATGGCCTCGGCAATGTGCAGCCAACCCAGGCGGTTGGTGATTTCGTCGGGTTCGGGTTTCCAAACGGTGTGGTCGTGCGCCCAAATGCGGGGGATGATCTTCTGCGCGGAAAGTTGTTGCAGCCCATTTTCGACAGCAGATTGCGAGGGGCCTAATTGATAGGTGATCTTCATGCCAGAATCCTTTGTGATCGAGACCACCCTGAAATTCTCCACATCATGATGGGGCGGGTAGTTTCTTTATGGTTGTTTAGACTGCTTGTATGGCTAAGATTTTACCAACACATCCGCCAATGCGCCTTCACTTTCGTACCCATAGGCGTAGGCCAGTAATTCCACCGGATGAATGGCGGGCAAGCCCGTGCCGTGGATGATCTGCCAACGGCAGGTTTCACTGTCGCAGACGGCCACCGCTCCGCCAACATCGTGGACGAAGTCAAAAAGCGGTTGACCAACGGCCATGCTGGTGGCGTATTTTTCTTTCTTGTATCCGTAGGTTCCGGCAATCCCGCAGCAGTCGGCGCGGCTTTCCTCGATTTGGAGTTCAGGGATCAATCGCAGGATTTCAAGCGCTGGGCTACCAATGCGATGGGCGCGGTACTGGCACGGCTGGTGATAGGCCAGCTTCAGGGGAATGGTGCGTAAAGATTCGGTGATGAGCGCGTTGCGGCTCATTAGCTGAAGCAGAAATTCGTGAAAGTCGTAAGTATTCTCGGCCACCAGGCGAGCATCTTCGTTGTGCATGTCGAGCAGTTCGGGGGCTTCTTCTTTGAGGGTCAAGGTACAGCTTGTAGATGTGCCGACAATGGGAATTCCCTGACGGGCATATGTCGCCAGATGAGCGACGTTTCTTTGATGAAATTTCCTGGCTGCGCTGAATTCGCCATTGGAGAGCAATGGCAGTCCGCAGCAATTTTGCGGCGGACAGATGACTTCGAAGCCATTGGCTTCTAAAATGTAGACAGCCGCACGTCCAACACGCGGCTCATAGTATTCCGTCGCGCAGCCGTAGAAGAAGACCACGCGTTGAGATCCTAAGGGTTTTTCTGGGGCAATTCTTGGCATCGGCGTATCGGCGGCGAAACCCTTAGGATCTTTATACTCTTGCCACCAGCGCGAAAATCTTTGGCGCGTGAAAGGTGGGAAGTAAGCGGCTTTGGCGATCCCCAAGATTTTTTCGGCGATCCAGCGCACCAGCGGGTTACTAAGTAGCCTGTTTGAGAGCGGCGCAATGGGCTGCGCCAAATTCCCCAGCAATTCTGTGCGAGCAATTAAATTGTTGCGCAAACGCTGCATCATAGGAACCTGTCCATGATGGACAATATCGGCCCGGGCGCGGGCATTCATCTCGGCAATTTTGACCCCGTTGGGGCAAACCAAATTACACACCCGGCAGCCACTGCAATAATCCACCGATCCATCTGGGCTGGCCTTCGACCGAGTCGAAGAAGATGGTTGGATCATTTGGCGAAAGCGCCCCGCCTGCGGCCCGGCATATTTGGGGCCGGGGAAGAGATCGTTGACCGCCGCAACCGGGCAGGCTGAAACGCAAATATTGCATTTGATGCATTGTTCCAGGGATAATTCCACCGGGCGGGCAATTTGCGCGTTCATTGGGTCACCATCCCTTTTGCGACGAGATACCCACTGGCAATCGCCACACCTTCTAGTGACCCCTCGCGAATAAAATCACCCCCATCGAGCACATTGCCGATGACGAATAAATTTTGGTAGGGTGTGCGAAAGCGCCGATTCGTGGCGACGCCGCTGCGGAAGATGGCGTGACCCTCGGGATGTGCAAAAGTGTCCCCCAGCCAATCGGTGTGTTGAGGGGGAGTCACCACCTCAAGGCCGAAGACATTTTCTAGGGCAGAGCCATTTGGGCGCGTGGTAATGCCGCCGCCCAGAATGCCGCCGCTGGCGAGAACGAATTCATCGGCGGAATGTTGCAAGAAGCCTTTTGCCGCTTCGGAATAGACGGCGACGATGCGTTGGGCGTTATCGGTCATGGCGCTTGTAACCGCCATGCCGATATGCACTTCTCCACCGGCCTGGCGGATTGCATTGACCAGAACGCGTTGGAGTCTCATTCCTGGAATTGAGGGGGGCAGCCCTGGTAATTCGAAGACTCTGCGCCCCAGTCCAGATTCTAATTCCCGTACGACTTTGGCTGCATCCTGCAACCCCAACACTGCCGGGAACCCGATGCGAGCAGCAGAGCCAAGATGCGGCCTGAGCAATGCGATCGCCTGTTGACGAAATTTTGCGTTCTCGAAAGCCCGCGCCAGCGTCATCGTGTCAATACGTTTGCGGTTGAGTGTCGTTGGCGTGGGGAGGGTAACAGCCTGTACTTCGAAACCCTGTGCTTGCAGGTTGGCGGCAGCAAATTGGGGGAAAAAATCGAGATACCCTTCGAAGCCGATCAGTAGTATGGGAGCGTTCTCGCGTAAGTCCCCGGCGATCATGCTTGTGGGGGCCAGGCAAGTGGGGCGCACTGTGCCGAGGGCGGTGGGCAGCAGCCAATTCTCTTCTAGATTTCCGTGTATGGGATATCCTGCGGAGGCGCACAGTTCTTGAAAAGCACGGAGGGCCTCACCGAGCTGTGCCAACCCAATTCGTGCATAGGGGTGATGAGGGTTTTCGGTCAGGATCTTTTCGAGAGCCTGGGCGGGATTCGCGAGACCGTTGCCGTTGTTATTGGGATCATAATTCAAAACATCAATACAGCCAGAAGCCCAGTGGGTGCTACCCCAGCCTTTGGCGATGACTTTGGTTTTTAGCCCACGACAAGCAGCCTGCCAACCGGCGGTTAGCCCGGCCAGCCCGGCGCCGATAACGAGAACATCTAACCGCCGTTGGTTGATTATAGAGGACGGATGGTGTTTTTTTGTCTGCGGTGTGTGGTCAGCGGCTTGTACTTTTTCCCTGTCTCCATCCTTCCGCTCCCCGCGTTCATACGCCTGCGCCGCCAATCGTGATGACTTTAACCCTGGCAGGGCGTTGATGTTCAGCACATTCATATAAATTAATTCATTGAGCCGTTCTTGCTGCAGTTGTTTTCCCCACAATACCGGCAGGACGCCTTTCCAACGTTCTTCTAGGAAGTCGCGCAGCGCCACATTGGATGTTTCTACGGCTGAAGAGATTGAATATTGATGCAACAGTCCCGCGGCTCGTAAGGTGCAGAACCCGCCCTGGCACGGCCCCATCCCCAGGCGCACATCCCGGCGAATGTCGTCAAGGGCGTGAACCTCACCCGATCGAATTGCCTGCTCAATGTCGGCGCGGGTGGCGAGTTCGCATTCGCAGATCAGATCGCCGTAAGCTTGCTGGGACTCAATGCGGGCGAGGCGTTTGCCGAGGGTGTGGTAATGACGTTCGGCGGTCGGTAAGGCCTCTAAATGCGTGCGGCATGCCCGCTGTGTCTCTAGTTTTTCACAGGCCAGATCTACAGCCGCTTCGGCCATTTTGCGGTAGGTGGTCCATTTTCCGCTGGTGATGGTGATTACTCCTGGCACTCCGTCGCGCGTCTCGTGATCGAGTAATACATATGAGCGGGTGATGTCGCGTGATGCCTCGCTTTTCGTTTCTTGATATAACGGACGCACCCCGGCCCAGGCGCGCAGCATGCGCAGCTTAGAGAAGCCGGGGATCAGTTTTTCGCCCTCTGCCAGCATGAGTTGTACTTCCCAGGGTTCGATGCTGATTTTGTCGGGATTGGGGATTTGTTGGTCGGTGGTGCCCATGACGGCTACTGTATGGGCTGGCACCAGGATGTCGCCATCGCCGGGCATTTTGCAGCGGTTAATCACTGTGTTAACCACCCGATGGCTGACCGCCAGCATGGTGCCTTTACCGGGACGCATGGCAATTTCGATCCCGACGCTTCCGCCGATTTTTCCGGCCCAGGCTCCAGCGGCGTTGACGACCAGGTCGGCGTAGATAGTGACGTGTTCGTCGGCAATGAGGTCATGGCAGCGCGCGCCGATGACGGCTGTTTGAGGGCTATCATGAGCGGTGAGTAAATGAAGCACTTCGTGGTACATCAACGCCTGCCCGCCATGCTCGCGCGCTGAGGCTGCATTTGCATGCGCGGCAGTAAACGAATCGACCGCCGCATCGGGTACGCGCAAGCAACGGGTGATTTCTGGATTCAGGTACGGTTCATCGGCCAGCATTTGGTGGATGGCGACATCTTCGACAGGAATCCCTGCTTGCTGGCAGCCCACCCAAAGGGAGTCGGCGTAGCCGGGGTCGTCATCGGGAGTCGCCACAAAAAAGCCGCCGGTATCTTCAATGCAGTGCGGCATAATCTGCCGCAGAATGCGGTTTTCTTCAATACACTCCTGGGCAGCTTGTGGGTCTTTGACAGCATAGCGCCCGCCGCTGTGGAGCAAACCGTGAAAGCGCCCCGTTGTGCCATGTGTGAGATCGCGTGCTTCTACTAAAATTGTGCGAAAGCCGCGCATGGCGAGGTCGCGAAAAACTCCGCTTCCGGTTGCGCCGCCTCCGATGACGAGTATTTCCGTATGCAGTTGCTTCATGTAGTCCTCAGGGGTTATGGATTCCAGACGACATATTGGTTGCGCCCCCTTTGTTTGGCAATGTAGAGCGCGGTGTCGGCACGGTCTAGCAAGGTTTCAATGGTTTCGCATTTGTTGGTAAGTTCTACCACTCCCAGGCTAATGGTGATGCTGATGTCTCCGCGTTCGGTTTGGATGGGTGTGTTTGCGATGACGTTGCAAATTCGGTTGGCTGCAATTTTGGCTGATGAGAAAAGAATGCTCTGTTCTTGGCCGTCTTTCACGGCAGAAAGTGCGGCAGCGTCTAATCCCTGACTTGGTGTTTCAGGCATGAGAATGACGAATTCTTCGCCTCCGTACCGGGCAATGATGTCGGTTTCGCGCAGATTGTCGCTGCAAAGGAGCGCGAAGGCGCGCAAGACCTGATCGCCTATGAGGTGGCCGTACGTGTCATTGACTTTTTTGAAGTGATCGATATCGATCATGATAATTGAAAGCGGCCTGCGGTAGCGGCAAGAGCGTTGATATTCTTGTTGTGCCAGCGTCATAAAATAGCCGCGATTGTAGATGCCGGTTAGTGAATCAAGGATAGCCAGGCGGTGTGTTTTTTCATACAGCCGTGCATTTTCCAGAGCAATAGCTACCTGGGCAGCAAACGCAGAAGCCAGGCGGGCGTGTTCGGATGTAAATTGTCCGGGCTGGTGAGTGTCGAGGGCGATCATGCCAATTAGCCGGTCTTGAATCATCAGGGGGACACCCATCCAGCCGCGAATGCGGTTGTGGGGGGGAGCTTTGAAGACATCGTAGACTATCGAGGCATCTTTGATAATGTGGGGCTGAAGGGTTTTTACAACAATGCTGTTGGGATTGTCGCCCGCGATGGGGAAGCGCGCATGTAGAATTTCGTCAGGGTTGGGAAAACCATGTTGTCCGACGATTTCTAGTTGCTTATCTCTGAGTAATTGCACCGAAGCGCTGTCGTAGGGGACAACGCGGTTGAGTTGTTCTAAAATGCGGTCGATCGCTTCATCAAGATTCAGAGTGGCAGCAATTGCCGCACCAGCTTGGCGGAGTGTTTCAGCTTCGGTAGCGCGCCGATGGGCGGTTGCAAGGAGATGTTCTTTAAAAATAGCCAGACCAATTTGACGACCAACTTGCTCACCCAGGTTGATCTCTTCCGCTGTAAATGTGTGGTGCGTATTGAATGCAATCAGTACAGCCCCCAGATGTGTGCCATCAACGATCAGCGGTATTGCCAGCATCGAGGAAGTTGGGAACCGGGCCGCATTTTTCGGGGATAGATAAGGAGTATTGTGGACATCTTCGATGACCAGGCTTGTTCCGCGCTTGATGACAGCTTTGGTGATGGTGGGTTCGCTGGGGTCAAGTTGGAGCTCGCGATATTCGTTTCGTAGAGCGCCGGAGGCTGCCGCTGGGATAGTGGCTTGTTGTTCATCATCCCACAGTGTGATATAGCAGCCATCGGCATGAATTAATTCGCCCAGTCGGTCTGCCAGAAGTTGGAGTGTTTCCTCGAGACCGGTTGTTTCGATTGCCGAGCGGGTGATCTCATTCAGCAGCCGCTGTTGTCGGGCGTACTCCTGCAATTCTCGTTGGGCTTCAATTTTCTCTGAAACATCGCGGATTGTTGCCAGAACGGCCGGGCGGCCCTCATAATTCATGATGGCGACATTGAATTCGGCGGGAATCGCATACCCGTCTTTATGCCGGAGGTCTGTCTCGTAGCGAGTTGGCATTTGTTCGCCTTGCATTCGGCGCGTGTGCATATTCTGGATGAAATCAACCTGGTCGACTGCAATGAATTTTAAATACGATTCGCCAATTATGCATTCGGTGGCATAACCGAGCATGGCAAGCAATTGTGGGTTCGCATATTTCACAATGAAGTCTTGCACAATTGTAATGCCGTCGTTGGCTTGCTCAGTTACGTTGCGGTACAACTCTTCGTTGTTGCGAAGGGCGGTTTCCAGTTCTTTTTCTTCGCTGATGTCTCTCAAAATGATAATCCACCCCTGGGGCCGGTCGCGCCTGCCTGCCAACGGGTAGATGCGCTCTTCGTACCAATGCCCGTCTATATCCCGAATATCCAGTTTCTTTGTGGGAATATCGCCCGCCTCTTGAAATTGCTGTTGGATATGCGGCCATTTTTCAAGTACTTCGCAGGCCGGTTTTCCAATGACATCATTGGCAGAAACCCCCAGAGAGAATTGAGCAACAGGATTCAGGTCACTGATCAGCCATTGATGATCGATCACGATGACGATATCGCTGATGGTATCGACAATTTTGCTGCGCGCAATCGGGGCAAGAATAAGCAACTGCTGGCGAAAAATACTCCAGGTAATCAGTACACCGGTTAGCATGAAGCCAATGGGGGTGAGGTCTTTCCCGGGGAAAGGATCGATCTTGAAAACATAAGCAAGGTTGACCCCCCAGGGAATGAGCGATGCTAACAAAATAGTGATGACTTGCCTGCGGTAAATGGATTGGAGGATGCGCGCTGCCCAAGCCAGGTTGATGATTGCCAACAAGAAAATGGAATATGCTAAACCCGTTCCTAAAATGAAACCCGGCCCGTAGTGATACACCATAATAAAGGGGTCTTCGGGAACACGGCTGAAGTGTGTCCAAATTAGGTGGTGAAGATCGTTTGTGGCGGCTAACAACATCATCATCACCGGGACAAACCAGATGAGCAACAAATTTCTTCGGGTGAGCCACTTTGTGCGTTGGCTATAGGTAAGCGATAGGATGAGGAAAAGCGGCGTCGTGCTGTGAATACCAATGTAAGAAAATTTGGCGAAGATAAGTTTTGTTGCCTGATCTACGAAGGCGTATTCCAGAGCGTTCATTGCAGACCAAAAAGCAATTGCCAGCATCAGCCAGGAGAGCGTTGATGCCCCCAGAGTGTTCCGGCGTTTCCATGCAAAATAGCTTATCAGAGCAGCCATACTGCTTGAGAAGAGTAAAATAATCGAGAAGGAAAAATCTTGCCAATTTGTCATTAGTCTAGCGACAACGCCATAAGCATGCGTGAGCCTGCTGAACTTACATAATTCGATAAAAATATTCTAAAAATAGGGGTGTGTGGGGCGCGCAGCGCCCCACACACCCCTATTTTGGGGCTTTCCCTGCGCAAGCGTTTAACTCCTTTAGTATAAATTATCCAGCAATTTCCCGCAAATTGTTAT
>CAYFMI010000013.1:0-63136 GCA_964344175.1 uncultured Anaerolineales bacterium | reverse complement strand
TAAGAGTTACGCACTTGCGAGAGGAAAGCCCGAAAAATAGGGGTGTGTGGGGCGCTCCGCGCCCCACACACCCCTATTTTTCGGTAAATTTTCAACGAACTGCGTAAGTCCTAAGACAATTAAGCTTTAAGGACAACGCGGGATGGTACGCACCCCAAGGGGTCATTGTACCATCCCGCGTGATAGTAGTTAGAACGTGCTAGATGGTTATCGCGAAGAATTACTCTTCGACGTTCATCAAGCCGTCGAACAGATAGGAGTAGTACTCAAAAGCGCCGGTGTTGCCGATGTGGTTTGCATTGGCAGCATCAATCCCAGCAGCCCAGGAGGCTACAACATCATTGGCATCCAGCTTGGTGCCATCATGGAACTGAACGCCCTCACGCAGGGTGCAGGTCCAAACGGTAGCATCTTCATTTGCCGTGCAGCCTGTCGCCAACTCAGGCACAACATCGCCGGAGTCGATGGCGTAACCCAACAGGGTTTCGACAACTTGCTGGCAGGGAGCCAACGATTCGCCGTCAGTCTCATCCTGGCAGAACAAGCTGATCGGTTCAGCGTTCTGCATGAAGACGAAGGTGTCTTTGCCGGGGTTCACACGAGCAAAGAGCGGGGCACCGAAGGGGCGGAAGTGAGCATTCTCAACGGTGGCCAGAGCGGCAGAAGCAGACGCGCCGTTGGCGATCGGAACCATGGGAACCAACTCGCGGATGGCATTGTTCGCTTCAACGTAGAGGGCCTCAGCGTCAGCGGGGTCGCCAATCTGAGAAGCCGCTTCGAGAACTTCATAGATCTCAGGATGCGGATCGCCATACTGCGGGTTCGAAGCAGAGAAGTGGAAGTCCAAGAAGTTGGTCACGTGGGGGTAGTCCGCGCCCCAACCCAACAGGTAGAAACCATCCAGGCGGCCATTGGTGGATTCGTCGATGAACTCACCCGATTCCATCACCACAACGTCGGCGGTGATGCCCAAGTTTTCGGCCAATTGGGTCTGGAATTCAACCGCAACCAGTCCAGGCTCGGGCAGGTAACCGCGGAAGACATCGCGATAGTAGATTGTCGTTTCGAAGCCATCGGGATAGCCGGCTTCGGCCAGCAGCGCCTTGGCTGCGGCTGCATCAAACTCGTACCAGGCATCACCAACACAGCCGTTCGGCAAGCTGCAGGGGGTGAAGTGCGTGGGAACAACGGAGCCTTCGGCGTAGAAGTTGTCCACAATACGCTGGCGGTCAATGCCCATGGCAACAGCCTGGCGAACGCGGACATCGTTGAACGGTTCGAAGGTGTTCGTCATTGCCAGATAGAGCACGTTGGGGTTCGCCACCGGCAAGAAGGTCAAGGTATCATCGCCCTTGACAGTCTCGTAATCATCCGGGCTGAGGTTGGTGATCTGGTCTACAGTGCCCGATTGAAGTTCGAGCAAGCGGGCCGCGCCCTCAGTTGCCCAACGGAAAACCAGGGTGTCGTAAGCGGGTTGCTCACCCCAGTAGCCATCGAATTTCTTAAAAGTAATGCTATCACCGCGTGCCCAGGTATCCAGGTAGAAGGGGCCAGTGCCAACGGGGTGAGAGAGCAGGGTTTCCTGACCTTCAGCATTGGCATACGTGTTCAGCCACTCTAATGGATAAATACCAAAAGGCGTAAAGGCAGCCTTGGTGGGGAAAGCCGGATCGGGCTTGCACATGGTGAACTCAACGGTAAGCTCATCTACAGCCGCAATCGATTTGATTTTTCCGCCATAGTCACAATCTGGCGCTTCAACCGACATCGGCTCACTGTACGCAATTTCTTCATAGGCTGCCTCAACAACGGCGGCTTCTTCCGCAGCCGGTTGACAAGCGGCCAAGAGCATGCTCGCCACTACGAGCAAAGCTACTAACGTAAAAAGAGATTTTTGCTTCATAGATTCTTCCTCCTCAGGAAAGAAAAAAGAGAATTTGGAAACTCAAATATACAGTCACAACAGAATTTCTGATAACGTAGCCTCCTTTTCCATCCACGTAAATTAGTGATATAGACGGCATGCTGAATTATACGCTACTCTTGCTGGCTGTCAAATAGCTTCAGCCAATGCGCTATGCTATAATGCCTGCCATTCCCAATATATAGGGGATGCTCCTCATGATCGCAAGGCAAGAATTGACCCACACAATAAAAATAGAGGCCCGACGGCTGGGATTTGATCTCGTAGGGATGACAACACCCGCCCCGCCCGCGCATTGGGATGTATATGCAAATTGGCTCTCTAATGGACACCATGCCGGGATGGCGTGGATGGACAGCGAGCGCGCCCGTCTGCGGCGCGCCGACCCGCGCCTGATTCTACCGGAATGCGAGTCGATTTTGGTGTTGGGTGTTTGCTATCCTCCCCCCTTTTCCATCCCTCCTGAAATCGGGGGGGAGACAGGGGGGGTCGCCGCCTACGCCCAGGGGCAAGACTATCACAATGTGCTTCCTCCCAAACTGCGGGCACTGGTCACGTTCATCGAAGAACAAGTTGAACACCCTATCCCCAACCGCTACTATACCGATACCGGCCCTATCCTAGAGCGCGAACTGGCCCAACGCGCCGGCTTGGGCTGGATTGGGAAAAATACCAACCTGATTCACCCTCAGGCCGGTTCTTATTTCCTCCTGGCCGAGATTCTACTGGGAATCAAATTGGAGTTTGACGCTCCATTTGCAAACGATCATTGCGGGTCTTGTACGCGCTGCCTGGAGGCCTGCCCCACTGCGTGCATTTTGCCCAATCGCACTATTGATGCCAACCGGTGCATCTCCTATCTGACAATCGAAGAAAAAGGCCCAATCCCCATCGACTTGCGCCCAACGCTCGGCGACTGGATTTTTGGCTGCGATATCTGCCAGCAGGTTTGCCCGTGGAATCCCCCCTTTGGCTCAGCCCCGTTTATGGGGGGGAGGAAAGGTGGGGGGCATCTAACGGACGAACTCGCTCTGGGGCCAAAAGAATTCAACCGCAAATTCAGGGGCACGCCTATCAAACGCACAAAACGACGCGGCTACTTGCGCAACGTGGCGGTAGCATTGGGCAATGTTGGGGGGCAGAGCGACGTGCCCGCGCTTGCCCAGGCGTTGGGCGACCAAGAACCCCTGGTGCGCGCCCATGCAGCCTGGGCCTTAGGGCAAATTGGCGGCAATGCGGCGCGCACCGCACTCACCGCCGCTCTTCAAGTTGAAAACATCGCCACAGTGCAAGCCGAAATTCAACAAGCCCTAACCACATTGAAGGACATTGACAAAACTCGATGAGAAATCCGAAAACTTCACTCGGTATTGCAGCGCTGATCGTATGGATGCTGGCATCCTGCCAACGAACAGAATCCGCTCCGGCATTGGCAATCCAGCCTCCCACAAAAACAGCCTCGCCAAGCCCTATTCTGCCAACATCGACTTCAACGGTTGCTCCCCACCCCACGAGTCCGCCTATCAAACCCTCCGCCACATCTACTCCAACGGTGCTCCCTGTCACCGAGCTTCTCTTCACCGGGGCTATCGTCCCCGGGCGATGTGTTCAACAAGCCATCGATGAACGCGGCGACGCCAACTATCTTTATGAAAGTATGCAAAATATGATTGCAGCAGCCGATATTGCGGTTGGCACACTCAACGCAGCCCTGAGCGATTACGCCCCGCGCACAGGCTGTATTCAGACGTTTGTCTTGGTGGGCGGCTCAGAAAACGCCGATGCGATGGCAGCAGCCGGTTTTGACGTGATGAGTGTGGCAACCAACCACATTAAAAATTGCGGCACCACCGATTGCGGAGACCGGGCATTTTTTGATACGCTGGCGAATTTGCAGCGCGTGGGCATCGAACCGGTTGGGGCGGGCGAGAACCTTAATGCCGCCCTTCAGCCGGTGATCCGAACGGTGAACGGGGTACGCTTTGGGTTTGTTTCGCTTGGCGAAATTGAAGCCAATGCCTTTGCCGGGAAAAGCACGCCGGGCATCGCCGTACTGACTGAGGAAAACCTGCGCGCCGCCATTGCTGCGGCCCGCCAATCTGCCGATGTGGTCATCGCCCTGCCGCACTGGGGGCCAGATTACAACGCCATGCCCAACTACCGCCAGTTCTACTTTGCAGAGATCGCGGTGGAGGCGGGCGCCGACTTGGTGATGGGCAATCATGCCCATGTTATTCAGGGGATGGAACTTCTCGAGGGGGTGCCGGTTTTCTACGGGTTAGGGAGTTTTATCTTCGACCAGAGCTGGTCGCTGGAAACGCAGCAAGGAGTTGTCGTGAAGGTGCGCTTTGAGGGAGACGAGTACCTGAGCCATCAGGTTATTCCTGTGCACATTGAGGCGGACGGTTATGTGCATCTCCCTGAAGCGGAGGAAGCTGCCTCGGTTTTGAAGCGCTTCCAAACCCTTAGCACGGAGATTTCAGAAGGCCGTTAGGGGGTGCTGGCATTGAGACGCTGGCGCACGGCCTGGACGATCCACACCAGGGCAAAGATAGCCGTGCATGTCAGCACAATGGCTGCGCCCGATGCAATGCTCAAATAATATGAGAGATACAAGCCCACAACACCAGAGATAGATGAAATTGCAGCAGCCAAAGCCATCATGACCGGCAACCGGCGGGTGAGTAGATAGGCCGCTGCAGCCGGTGTGACCAGCATAGCGACCATCAAGGCAACGCCCACCGTTTGCAGTGAAACAACAATTGTCACCGCAATCAAGATCAATAGCAAAATTTCGAGCAAGCGCACCGGCAGGCGCAGCGTGCTTGCCAAAATGGGGTCAAATGAGAGCACCATGAATTCTTTATAGAATGCCAGAATTGCCAACAGTACCACCCCGCCAAAAATGGCAATCAGCCAGAGGTCATTCGCCCGCACCCCTAAAACATCGCCAAACAGAAAATGCGCCAGATCGACCGTATAGCTGCGCACCGTAGAGATTAACGCCACCCCCAGGGCAAACGTTCCCGCGAAAATGATGCCAATAGCGGTGTCTTCCTTGATCTGAGTACTGCGGCTGATGACATTGATGCCCAACGAGCTGAGTATGGCGGTGATTAAAGCCCACCAAAATAGCGGTTCGCGTGCCCCCCCGCCAACCAGATAACCGATGGCAATACCCGGCAAAATAGCATGTGCCAGGGCGTCGCCAAAGAAGGCCATGCTGCGCAGTACCACATATGTGCCCACAACGGCGCAGACAATGCCCACCATCACCGCGGCAATCAGGCCGCGCACCATGAAGGCGTATTGTAAGGGTTCGAGTAAGAATTCAAGCATCGTAGTAGAGCGGTCTAATTTTTTGTTCTAGTGGTCAAGCCGGTTGACCAACCAGCGAATGGAACTACTCTCCACAACAAGTATCCCCCAGGGCCAGAGCGCCATCGTCCACGGGGACAAGGTGCAAATGCCCGCCATAGGCCATTAGTAAATTTTCAGGGAGCAGCACTTCACTTGGGGAACCAATCCCCAGCATCTTCTTATTTAATAACATGACCTGGTCGAATTTCTGCGCTGCCAGCTTGAGATCATGCAGCGAAACCAACACAGTGACACCCTGACGACGCAACTCATCCAGAATGATAAATATATCTTCCTGAGCGCGCGCGTCCAGGCCGGTGAGGGGTTCGTCCATGAGCATCAGTTCGGCTTCTTGGGCCAGGGCACGGGCGATGAACATGCGCTGCTGCTGACCGCCAGAGAGTTGGTTGATCTGCCGCTTAGCCAGCGGCTCCAGGTGGACAACCTCCAGCGCCTGCCGGACAAGCTGCCAATCGCGCGGTTTGGGATTACGGAATAGGCCCAATTGCCCCACGCGCCCCATCATCACCACATCGGCTACGGTGACCGGGAAGGTCCAATCTACCTGACTTCGCTGAGGCAGGTAGGCAATGCAGATGTGCCCGCCCGGAGCGTGGCCGTAGACATGCACCTGGCCCTTGGTTGCCGCTAATACCCCGGCTATCACTTTCAACAAGGTGCTTTTTCCGGCCCCGTTGGGGCCAACAACGGCCAGGCGCTCACCAGGGTTGAGTTCAAAACTAACGCTTTCTAAGGCCGACCCACTCTCGTACTGTACACAAACCCCGTCGGCGCGCAAAATGGGCGCGTTAGCCTGATGCGGGTCGCGCTGCTTCGAAAAATGCCGGGTGGTTTTGAGGAGTTCGTCAAGAAAGGTCATGGGGTACACGTTACACGCTACAGGTTACAGGTTACAGGTTTTAGAGGATTCATACGAACATTCAACCCACAACCTTAAACCTGTAACCCTATTTCAACGCTTCAACAATCGCATTCGTATTGTATCGCATGTACTCGATATACGTGGCCGCCTCGCCGCCCATTTCGCTGAGGGAGCCAGTGTAAACATAGATCAGCTGCGTGCCGGTATCCTCGGCGACGCGCGCGGCCAAATTGGGGTTTACCGTGTTGCCCACAAAAATCGCTTTTACGGCCAGCGCCTGAATCGCATCTTCAATCTGCGCCAATTCTTGTGCCGAAGGCTCGGAGAGGGCGCTATACCCCGAAATAATGGCGCCGACCTGCTCAAAACCGTAAGCCGCAGCATAATAACCAAAAATGCGGTGATCGGTCAGCAATTTACGTTCTGTGGAGGGGACTTGCGCGACTTGCTCGCGAATCCAGGCATCTAGCGCTTCAAGTTCTAAAATATAGGCCTGGGCATTGGCCGCATAACTGGCGGCGTTGGCAGGGTCTAACCGGGCTAACGCGTCGGCGATATTCTGCGTCCACACAATGACATTCGCAGGAACCATCCAGGTATGCGGGTCGCCGCCATGCCCATCGGCCGCATGATCGCTTTCGGCGGTTTCTAACAATGCAATTCCCTCCGAAACATGAACAATCTGTTGCTCGGCCCCGGCGCTTTCGATCAACGGCTCCAGAAATTCTTCAAGCCCGGCCCCGTTGGCAAACACCATGTCGGCATCGGCGATTTTGGCGACATCCTGGGGAGTGGGGTCAAAACTATGTGGATCCGCTTCGGCAGGGAGTAACACACTTACCGAGATAAAATCTCCGCCAACCTGAGCGACCACATCGGCGACGATCGTAGTGGTCGAAAGGACATTCGGTTTTCCTGCCGTTGGGTTTGGCTCTACCATTTGGGGTGTTGGCGTGCATCCCATGAGCAGCATCAGGGCAAAAATGGGTAATCCGTATTTCATCTTCAAAACTCCTTATTGAAAATATTTTTCAATAAGGAATTATACTGGCGCATACTTCCCCCGTCAAGGCCTCACGGTTTTTCCAGGCCATGCCCTTCGAGCAGAACTTCATCGGACAGCAATACCTGGGTGGCTCCGTCGGCGACGATCATGCCATCATCCATAATCACCATGCGCGGGAAGAGTTCTTTGACCATTAAGAGATCATGGGTCGAGACCAGCATGGTAAGCGGTAATTCTCTCAGGAAGTTAATCAGCGAACGACGGGCACGCGGGTCGAGGCCCGCAGAAGGTTCGTCCAATATCAAAATCTGCGGGTGCATAGAAAGTACTGTCGCGATGGCAATACGCTTTTTCTGCCCCACGCTGAGATGATGCGAAAGCCGTGCGCCGAATTCATTCATCTGCACGGCGGCGAGGGCTTCAGCCACGCGGCGGCGGACTTCATTTTCCGGTAAGCCCATGTGCAAGGGACCAAATGCGACATCTTCAAAAACGGTCGGGGAGAAAAGTTGATCGTCGGGGTTCTGGAAAACCAACCCCACCATCGCCCGGATCACGGGGAGATTCTTCTCGTCCACGCGCATCCCGGCGATGCGGATTCCGCCATCCCCATGCAAAATGCCATTCAGGTGCAGCATCAGGGTAGATTTTCCGGCCCCGTTCGGCCCGACCAGGGCCACCTTATCCCCTTCACAGAGATTCAGGTTCACACCGCGCAGGGCGACATGTCCGTCGGGGTAGGCGAAATGCAGATCGCTGACTTGTACGATGTCGCCATCGCATTCGGGGAGCGAAAAATGATGTACGGGGTGATGTCTAATCGGCATATCAGCGAATCCATCCCACGGTTTGAATTAAGAGAATAAATACCAGCACCAGTGCTAACGTTAACCAGTCGCGGCGGATCATGCTGTGCGGGTTAAGCGTGCGAATATGTCCGCCGTAACCGCGCGCCAGCATGGCATTGTAAATGCGGTCGGAGCGTTCATAGCTGCGCAAAAACAACTGCCCGGCCATACTGCCAACAACCTTTGCGCGCCAAAACAGTCGCCCCCCACCCTTTAGACCGGGCAGCCCGGCACTGCGCGCTTCGCGGGCACGCAGCAGGCGCAGGGCTTCGTCGCTTAGAACAAAGAGGTAGCGATACAAAAAAGCAATGATCGTGATCAGGCTGCGCGGGGCGCGCAAGTGCTCGAAAGCGTGGATCAGATCTGGAAACTGGGTGGTTGCCACTAAGAGGATGGCCATCTGCACCGAGAGCCAGGAGCGCACCAAAATGCTGAAGAAGCGCATCACGCCCAGATCGGTGGGGATGAGCGTAACAAAACCTAAATTCCACTCGGCCAGCGGGTTGCCCAACGGCGAAAAAATAGCGCTAATAGCAGCCAGGGCAAAGGGGAAAGCCACAAACGAACGCCTGAACGTGTAGCCCAACCCCATTTCGGATTGATCGTTGGCAAGCAATAGCAGCAACCAGGCTACGGCAAAGGCCAGCCAACTCCCATCCGGCAGTATTGCGTTGGAGAGAATAAAAAACAACGTCACCAAGATCTTGACGCGTGGGTCGAGGCGGTGAATGGGGCTGTCATGGGCGCGATATTGATCAAAAGCGTGAAAGTGCATCATCCAGGTGCTTACTTAAGTTGATGCTGTGTTCTTGCGCAGACTGCGCCCGACCAGTATCAGTAACCCGAGCAAGACCAACACTCCGACGGCCCCGGCTACCATTGTCGAAAGGGCTGTTTCGCCCAGGATAGGGATTGTGTAGTCGGGCAAGATCTCGAAGGGCGCGGCCTGCCCATCGGCCAAGAAGCCTAGATCTTCAGCGATGCGCTCCAGGCCATCGGGGTTTCCGGATGCCAGAGGCGCCAGCAGAACGGCCAGCAAAGCGATCAATACACCGCCCACAATCCAGCCGCGTCCGCCGCTGGCGGCGCTCCTTTCGGCGCTTACCAGATCTGGACGAGTCCGCTCAATGAAGGCCAGCGCAGCCATTGTAATCAGCGCTTCACCGACGCCAATGAGGGCGTGCACCCCTAACATGGCCGGGAGTACAATTTCTAGACGCGAAGTCCCGCTTATCCACAGCTGCAAAGCCGTGAGCAACGCCGCCGCCATAGTGGAGAGCCAGGCAGCCATCCCCGCCACCCCGACCCGCGCATTCATCTGTCGTTTGAGGACTGTGCGGTACAGGCCAAAGCCAATCACGGCGGTCAGCACACCCATGTTAAAAATATTGGCCCCCATAACCAACAGGCCTCCATCTTGAAACAGCAAGCCCTGCACGGCAACTACTGCCGTCATCACCAGGATGCCCGCCCAGGGGCCTAACACAATTGCGGCCAGGGCGCCGCCCAAAAAGTGCCCCGAAGTACCGCCCGCGACCGGGAAGTTGAGCATCTGCGCGGCGAAGATGAAAGCCGCCATCACACCCATCAGGGGGATTTGTTTCTCACCCAGGGTTTTGTTGGTCTTTGAGATTGCTACCCCGATCATTGTCGCGGTGAGCGCCCAAAAAATCAGCGAGACGACCAGGTTTAAAAATCCATCGGGGATGTGCAAGGGAGTAGGAGAAAATAACATTTGATGCCTCCTTTCTGAGGGGAATGGCATTTACGAACAATCGTCGCACACGCCAAAGATCGAGAGATGCTGCAAATCGGCGGTGAAGCTATACTCACTTTGTAAACGGTCGCCCAGCGGCTCTAGGAATGTGTAATCTGCATCGATGACGTGGTTACAATAACGACACACCAAATGAATATGAGGGCCATGCTTGCGAACCGAGAAAACGACCTTGCCTTCAGCAAGATCATTGCGGCAAGCTAGGCCTTCTTCCCAGAGCATTTCCAGGGTGCGATAAACCGTTGCCAGGTTGATCGCCTGGGTCTGCTTGCGCAACTCGGCAAGTACGTCTTCGGCGGTCATGTGCTGCTCGCTATGAGCAATCACCTGAACGATCATTTCACGCTGCGGCGTAATGCGGTAGCCGCGTTGACGCAGATTATCAATAAGGGTATGACAGTGACTCATAGGAATATTCTTTACTGCAAATTTTCGCAATAAGAATATTATAATGGACGGGCTTTTTTGTCAACCGCCCGTTATCCCCCACATTGGTCGCACAAGCCAAATAGCTGCAACCAGTGATCTTGAATATTGAAACCGCTCTCTTTTGCCACACGCCCGATCAAAGGCTCCAGATCATCCCCCTCGAAGAATTCCGCTAATCCACACTTTGTGCAGATCAGCAAATGTTGATGCCCGGTAAATCCGGCAATGAATGCCTGACAGCCATCGGGATGATGAACACGCTGCACTAATTCCAGTTCTTCTAATTTTTCGAGGGTGCGGTAAACACTCACTAATCCCAATGATGGATAGTCGTTGCGCGCCAGGTCGTAAATTTCCGCGGCACTGAGAGCACGCGGGCTTTCTGCCAAGGCCTCCACGACAGCCCTGCGGGAACTTGTCAGGCGGTAGCCGCTACCCCGCAAGCATTCGAGCCAGTTCGTTACACGTTCCAATGTGGGAGGTGAAGAAGTCATGTTAATCAAAGTGAGGACATGCGCATGTCCTCACCGATTCGATCGTTCGCTATTGAAGATTTAATTCTCAGGGGTGGGCGTCAAGGTAGAAACGCTCCCTGGGGTCGCTTCAGCACCCGTATCTTCTCCGGTATCTTCTGCGGTGGGTGCGGGCGTAACCAGGTTGACCCGTACAATCAGCACCTGCCCCACATAGAGCGAGTTGGGATCTTCTTCGAGTTCTGCATTACGCTGGATGATATCTTCAACGGTGCTGTTAAATTTCTCGGCAATGATGCCCAGGTTATCACCCGGTTGAACCGTGTACTCAACGCGCGAGCCAGGCGGCAAGTATTCGGGCAAGGGGGTGGCGGTAGGCAGTGTCGTTCCGGGCGGGGGAACTAGAATTTCATCACCAACTTTGATAATCGGATTAGCCGGATCCAACCCCAGGCGCTCGCGGTTGGCCTCAAGCAGCACCAGGAAATCAATCTCAAATTTCTCGGCAATCGCATAGAGATTGTCGCCTTCTTCTACTACATAGATCACCGGTCCCTCGCGGGTGGGAGACGGCGTTGCTTCGGGCGTATTCGTTGGCGGCGCTTCTGTCGGCGTCGGAGATGGAGTGTGCGTGGGGGGGATTGGGGTGGGCGTAAATGTAGCCGTCGGTGTAGGGGTTTTCGATGCGAACACCCCGGCCAGGTTAATGCTGGGGGTTTCAGCGCCCGTCAGCCAGAAAATGATTAACCCTGCGCCCACAATTAGCAGAATGCCTGCGATGCTGAAGATCAATGTGGAAGTTTTGTCCGACCGCTGCTGCCGCTTGCGATAGGAATCAATAACATCTTTTGGTGATTCTTGTTTAGCCATAATAAGACCCTCATCCAATTTTATATCGATTTCCGATTCTACCTTATTTTCTTGAGGATAGCCAATTGCAGCACACAGCCAGGCACAATACGCAAGAGTGCATTCACCGCATCACGCCCAGCGAATCCCAAACCGCCCAGTCTTGACCGGCAGAGCCGTTGGCTAACACCACCAGATAGAAGACTACTTTTTTACCCGCCAGGGAATTGATATCAACTTCGATCTTCTTCATCGTGCCATCGCAAGTTTCTGACCACGAACCAAGTTGATGATAGGTTGCCTCGCCATGAATGGCATAATAGATGCGGAAGATGGCGTCACCTGCGCCGCACGAACCGTCTGGCATGGCAATGAAACCAATCTTACCTTTAATATAATCGCCTGCGCCCACCGTGTAGGGTTCATACCGGCCAATGACATAGCCGTCATTAACCCATTTGGGATGCGTTTCTAAAATTTTGCCCGATACTTTGCCATCTTCTAATTTTTGGCCGTCTTTGACCATTGCGAAACCATTGGCATCGGTATCTGGCCCGCCGTAGTCAATATCGGTATCGCCAACATGATCGAAATCAACCGGTGTTGTGCCGCTGCCCCATTCGGCGTTTTTGGCCTGTGCGAGGAAATCGAGCATTACGCCGGTGATATCCGGAACATCGATTTCAACCCAAAACGATTTGTTGGTTTCACCCCAGCCGAAAATCACCCCGCTGGGGTTGCGCAGTTTAAAATAGCCGCGATAAGTACCCGGATCATTGGGGGCAACCAAATCCACCGAGACATCTACCGATTGGCCCGGCGCGACCGTCCCGGCGGTGATCTGCACCGAGGCCGGTGCGCTCATATTATCCCCCGACACAAACACCAAAGCATAACCCGATGTCCAGGTGCATGAGCCGCCGTTCTTCAAGCGCCACACTTTGGTAAAGGCGTCTCCGGGTGGAATATCGGTGCCATCGGGGATGGTCACATCAATCGGGTCGCCAAAATCGACATGATCGCAAGGGATTGGCGTGGCCGTCGGTGGGGGGAGGGGGGTATTGGTAGGGGGAATTGCCGTCGCGGTGGGGAGCGGCGTGGAAGTAGCTGTGGCGGCGGGCGGCTGAACGGGCTGATCTCCCTGAGGGGTGGCCTGCTGCCCCCCAGAGGCAGCCTGAGTCATCTGTGCGGCCACTGTTTGAGCGGCCACTGTGTGGATGAGACCAGAAGCTTGCTCGGTAGGGGCAGCCTTTTCGGGCATATTACAGCCGCTCAACATAATGAGTAAGGCCAGCAAGGTAAGCGGGATTATGGTTTTGAGACGTGATAGGGACATGATTTGCACACTCCTCAGCTTGATGTAAGGATTGGACGATTACAGTGTACAACGAGTTCCCTGGGAACGCAAATCGAAATCACTCAGGGCTGGCGGCCATGCTCAGGGGCATCAAACCCGGCGCGGGCTGAGTCAGGAACATCCCCTGCATCGACCAGGGGCCTGCCCAGGTGATCGTCACCGGCAGGAGCTTGCCCCTTAAATCGTCATCCGATTCCACAAAAACCAGCTTGTTGGTTGGTGTGCGCCCCCGCCAGCGGCCGCGCACTTTCTCTTCGAAAAGCACTTCCACCGTCTCGCCCTGATAGCGGGCGTTAATCTCAGCAGCAATGCGCTCTTGCAACTCTTCGAGAGTGCGGAAACGCGCCCATTTCTCATCGTCAGCGACATCATCGACCATGCGGCGGTCGGCGACCGTGCCAGGGCGGGTGGAATAGCGTGCCAGGTGGGCGACATCCATTTTTAGATCGGCCAGCAGATCATATGTGCGCTGGAATTGTGCGGCGCTCTCGCCGGGGAAGCCAACGATGATGTCGGTGGCGATGCTGACATCGGGGATGCGCGCCCGAATTTCGGCCACCAGGTGGCGATAGTCGGCAGCGGTGTACTCGCGCTTCATATTCGCCAGCACATCATCATCTCCGGCCTGGATGGGTACTTCGATGTGCGGCATCACTTTGGGGAGTTCGGCAACGGTATCGAGCAACTCGATCGTCATCCAATTAGGGTGCGACGTCAAGAAGCGGATACGCGCCAACCCTTCGACCTCGTGGACAATGCGGATCAACTGCGCCAGATTTGGGCCATCGGGAATATCCTTGCCGTAGCGGTCGACAATCTGGCCCAACAGGGTGATCTCTTTAACGCCCTGGGAGACCAGCGAACGCACCTCGGCAACAATGTCGCCCACCGGGCGGCTGCGCTCGATACCGCGCTTGTAGGGAATGATGCAGTAGGTGCAGGCGTGCGAGCAGCCTAACACCACCGGCACAAAGGCCGAGACAAGATTGCCGCGCTCTTCCTCGGGCAGTGTGAGGCTTGCACTGAGCATAGTCGAAGTGTCGCCATCCATGAAGGCAAAGCGGCGCGAGGTGGCAGCATCTTCGAAAGCTCTGCTTTCGTCCTGGGTGAGATGGGCAATCAGCGGCCCGGGGTCCGAGGGCGGTGAGAAGACATCTACCATTGGGAAGGCTGCTTTGAGTTTTTCATGCCCTTTGACCCCCACCAAACATCCCATTAAATTAATCACTGTGCCGGGGCGATTCTTCTTTACCGATTTTAGAGAATTCAACCGTCCGTAGGCTTTATCTTCAGCGCTCTGGCGCACAACACAGGTATTCAAGACAATCACGTCCGCTTCTTCGGCGCGCACGGAGGGGGCATACCCCAGCCCCTCCAGGGCGGCGGCCACACGGCGCGAATCGGCCACGTTCATTTGACATCCAGCAGTCCAAATATGATATTTCATGTCCGGTATTATACATTGAACGGTGCAGACCCCAAAGGTCTGCGCGACCTTTAGAATCTTTGATTTAATTGATGCTATAATTTCACGGCAAAACCAACCCCAAAAATGGCAACCCTCTCAGGAGTAGCAATGTACGACCCACAAGAACTTGAACAGCTTCGCAAAGAACTTGAGCAATGGGAGCAGCAAACGCTACATCCAACCCTTTCTCGCTTTCCGGAACACCGGGAACAGTTCATCACCACATCGTCCGAACCCATTGAGCGCCTGTACACCCCACTTGATATATCCGATGGTGACTACGCCGATAAGCTGGGCTGGCCGGGCGAATACCCCTACACGCGCGGCGTGCATTCCACCATGCACCGCAGCCGCCTGTGGACCATGCGCATGTTCGCCGGGTTTGGCACCGCAGAAGAGACCAACCAGCGCTTCAAGTATCTGCTCGATCAAGGGCAAACCGGGCTTTCGATTGCCTTCGACCTGCCCACATTAATGGGCTTCGACAGCGACGACCCCGAAGCCCTGGGCGAGTTTGGCAAATGCGGTGTGGCGGTTTCGTCGCTGAAAGATATGGAAGCCCTGCTGGATGGCATCCCCCTCGATAAGGTCTCCACCAGTATGACGATCAATTCGCCCGCCGCGATTGTGTGGGCCATGTATGTTGCCGCCGCCGAGAAACAGGGCGTGCGCCCCGATCAGCTGCGCGGCACCATCCAAAACGATATTCTTAAGGAATATATCGCGCAGAAGGAGTACATTTTCCCGCCGGAGCCTTCTATGCGCCTGGTGACCGATACGATTGAATTTGGCACCAGCGACTTGCCGCAATGGAACACGATCAGCATTTCGGGTTATCACATTCGTGAGGCGGGGTCGACCGCCGCACAAGAACTGGCCTTCACCCTCTCGGATGGGATGGAATATGTGCGTTGGGCGTTGGCGCGCGGGTTAGATATTGATGATTTTGCCCCGCGGCTGTCGTTCTTCTTCAACGCCCACAACGACTTCTTCGAAGAGATTGCCAAATACCGCGCTGCCCGCCGCATTTGGGCACACGAAATGCGCCACACCTTCGCGGCCAAGAACCCCCGCTCGTGGCTGATGCGCTTCCACACGCAGACCGCCGGAGCTTCGCTGACCGCCCAGCAGCCAGAGATCAACATTGTGCGCGTGGCTTTGCAGGCGCTCTCGGCGGTTCTCGGCGGGACGCAGTCGCTGCACACCAACAGCATGGACGAAGCCCTGGCGCTGCCCTCTGCCCACGCCGCCACAATTGCCCTGCGCACGCAACAGATCATTGCCGAAGAGTCGGGTGTAACCAACACCATTGACCCTTTGGGCGGCTCTTACTTCATGGAGGCACAGACCGACCGCATCGAAGCGCAGGCCTACGCCTATTTCCGCCGCATCGAAGAGTTGGGCGGCGTGCTGCCCGCCATCGACCGCGGTTTCTTCCAGGGCGAAATTGCCGATGCCGCCTACCAATATCAGCGCGAGATTGACCAAAATCTGCGCCGCATTGTCGGTGTAAACGCCTACGCCGACCAGCAGCCTCTCGGCATCCCTATTCTCGAGATGGATCCGCAGGGTTATGAGCATCAAGTTGCCCGGCTGGAGAAACTGCGCACCGAACGCGATAACGGCCGCGTCGGCCAAACCCTCGACCGCCTGCGCATCGCCTGCCAGGGCACCGAGAACACCATGCCCCACATTCTTGAGGCTGTGCGCGCCTACGCCACCCTGGGCGAGATCATTGGGGTGATGAAAGAAGTCTTCGGCGTTTATCACGAACCCACCTGGATTTAGATTTAGGTAGACAGGGTATCCAGGTAAACAGAGTAGACAAACTCTGTACAGCTTGTCTACTCTGTATACCTTGCCCCCAATGCCTATATTTCTCCCATGAAACTCACATCGCCCCCTTCTCTTTTTGTTGTCACCTTATTTGCCATCGCCGGATTTGCCACTCTCGGCCCGGCTGAAGCCACCCTCGGCACCAACGTGCGTGTGGTGTATTTGCACGGGGCCTGGGTCTGGGCGGCGCTGGCGGCTTTCATTGTGGCCGGGATTATTGGGCTGCTGGCCTTCATTGTGCGCCGCAAACCGCTCCACGGCTGGTCACGCGCCATCGGGCGCACCGGGCTGATCTTTTGGATATCATATTTACCGATCTCACTGTGGGCCATGCAAAGCAATTGGAATGGACTCTTCTTGGCCGAACCGCGCTGGCGGGTAGCACTCATTTTTGCAATTGGCGGGCTGCTGCTGCAAATCGGGCTGACACTCCTCGAGAATCCCGCCTGGGCATCCGGCTTTAATGCTGCCTTTGTCATCGCCCTGTTTGGCGTGTTGCAAGCCACCGAAAATGTCATGCATCCCCCCGCTCCAATGCTTGAATCAGATGCCTGGCGCATTCAAGTCTACTTTTTCGGGCTGACCGCGCTGACACTTTTGGCTGCCTGGCAGGTGGCGCGCTGGCTTCATGCGTTAGAACGTCCAAACGTTTAAACGTTCTAACATTATGCAACACTCCATCCGTTTCCAGATCATCCTGTTCGCCATCATCCGAATGGTGTTCAACACCCTCTATCGGATGGTGTACCCCTTCCTGGCGGTCTTCAGCCGCGCCCTGGGGGTTGATCTGCAAACCCTCTCGCTGGCAATGACTAACCGCGCCCTGCTCGGTATGTTCGGCGCATTCCTGGCAACTATCTCCGACCGCTGGGGGCGCAAAGCCGGGATGCTCTTTGGCATCACCCTCTTCGTTGCGGGCGCCGGCGTTCTGGTCGTATGGCCCACGTACCCCGGCTTCGTCATCATGCTGCTACTCACCACCCTGGGCAAATACGGCTTCGACCCCGCCATGCAAGCCTACCTCGGCGACCGCATCCCCTACGAACGCCGCGGCCTGGCTATCTCGGTTACTGAAGTCGGCTGGTCATTGAGCTTCTTTATTGGCATCCCGCTGGTCAGTCTGTTGATTGATCGTCAGGGATGGGCTTCGCCTTTCAGTTGGCTGGCCCTGGCCGGGATCAGCGCTGGGGTAGTGTTGGTCTGGCTCGTTCCGCGTGATTCTGCCCCCGAGGGGAATTCAAATAACCTACTGCACAACTTCTGGCAGGTGCTGAGCTATCCCCTGGCGCTGACTGCCCTCGGCATGGGCATCTCGGCCACTGTCGCCAACGAAGTCATCAACCTGATTTTCGGCGTCTGGATGGAAGCCTCCTTCGATTTGAAAGTCATCGCCCTGGGCGGTACCGCCGCCGTGATTGGCGTCGCCGAATTTATTGCCGAGGTCTTAGTCGGCGCGCTGACCGACCGGCTCGGCAAGGTGAGCGCCATCGCGATCGGGCTGGTCGCCAACTGTCTGGCCGCGCTGGCCTTTCCCCTCATCGGCGGGAACCTGCCGGGGGCGCTCATCAGCCTGTTCTTGTTTTTTATCACTTTCGAGTTTACCCTGGTCAGCAGCATCCCCATGATGACCGAGATCATGCCCGGCTCGCGCACCACGCTGATGGCCTTCAACGTCGCTGGGCTATCGCTAGGGCGCGCCATCGGCGCCTTTATTGCCCCGACCATCTTCGGCTGGGGCATCGCTGCCAGCGCCGGGGCAGCCGTAGCTTTCAACCTGCTGGCGCTAGCGGCGCTGAGCACATTACGCAAAACCTTTCGATAGCCAGTACGAACGTCCCCTTATCTGAACCCCGCTATTCTTGTATAATCTCTGCTATGAAAACGCGCTATTTCGCCAGTCTCTTGTTTTTGTTTATCCTGTTGGGCATTGGCTTGCCAGCGTTTGCTGCCCCCCTGCAACAAACCACACCCTTTGCAACCCCCACCCCGGGACCAGATGGGCGCATTATCTACACGGTACAATCGGGCGACTCGCTGTGGAGTATTTCAGCCCAAACCGGCATCTCCGTAGATGAACTGCGGACGCTTAATAATCTCGCCGAGAATGCTGTCATTCTCCCCGGAGACGAAATCTTCCTCGGTCTGGGCGGCCCAGCCACCGCCATTCCCGCATCTCAGCCAACGCCCACAGAACTCCCCACAGGGCCAACGCCCACTCCCGAAATTGGCTACGGCATCCTATGCATTATTTTATACAACGACATCAACGGCGATGCCATCCGCCAGGAAGAAGAACCCTCTATCCCTAAAGGAGCCATCAGCATCAACAACGCTGCCGGTACCGTATCGATCACGCAAGATACACTCGGCGGCTTAGAACACTTTTGCACCGATCAAATTGAAGAGGGCGAATACAATATTACTGTGGCCGTGCCAGAGGGATACAACTCCACTACCGCCATTACCGCCAATATTCTGCTCAACCCCGGTGACGAAACCTACCTGGATTTTGGCGCGCAGGCCAACTCGGTGACCATTGCCGAAGCGCCCGCCCCGGTAGGAACGGGAAAATCGCCGCTGCTGGGTATCTTAGGAGCCGCCGTAGTCTTGCTGGGCATCGGGTTAGGAATTTACGCCGCATTGATGAAGAAATAAGCCAAAAGAAAAACAGGCTGATGAAAAATCAGCCTGTTTTTCTTTTGGCTTAGTAACCGTGGGGGTGCGCCTGGTGCCACGCCCAGGCGCTGGCGATAATATCGCGCAGTTTGGGGGTCTGTGGCTGCCATCCCAATTCTTTCTGGATGCTCCGGGAAGAAGCCACCAAGCGGGGGGCGTCTCCTGCTCGTCGGGGAGTTTCTTCCGCCGGAATAGGATGACCCGTTACCTTGCGGGCTGTCTCGATGACTTCTCGCACTGAGTACCCCGCCCCGTTGCCCAGGTTATACACCAGTTTCTCACGCTCACGCAAAGCATCTAAAGCCAATACATGCGCTGAGATCAGATCGGTGATGTGAATATAATCGCGGATGCAAGTACCATCTGGCGTGGGGTAATCAGTGCCATAGATGTAGATTTTCTCGCGCTGTCCCAGGGGGACTTGCAGCGTCAACGGGATGAGATGCGATTCGGGCTGGTGCGCTTCGCCGCGGCGCGGCATCCCTCCGGCAGCATTAAAGTAACGCAGCGCGGCATAACGCAGCCCGTGAATCTGACGATACCAATCTAAAGCCTGCTCGATCATCAGCTTGGTCTGGCCATAGAGGTTGTTCGGGCCGAGGGCTGCATCTTCGTCCAGCGGCTCATTGCTCGATGCATACACCGCTGCCGTTGAAGAGAGCACAAAACGCCCCACCCCGGCCTGGGTGGCCGCTTCGATCAAGCTCAACGAGTTGACCAGATTGTTATGGAAATATTTCCCAGGGTTTTTCATACTCTCCCCGGCTTCGATGAAGGCTGCAAAATGCATTACCGCGTCATAAGGACGCTCGTTTAAGGCTGCGCTCAATCGCATCGAATCGGCCAGGTCGGCGTGAATAAACTGCGCCCTCTGCGGAATCGCCGCTCGATGCCCGGTGACTAACGAATCGTACACCGTGACATGATGCCCATGCTGAAGCAAAATATCTGCGGCAGCAGAACCAATATAGCCTGCCCCGCCTGTTAGAAAAATATTCATATCCATCCTATCTTATCTACGCAATCGTCCAATGAAACTTTGCAGCAAAAGCAAGTCCGCAAGCAAGGATCTTGCATTCCGTTTTAGCACTCAGCAGATCTTATCACAATGTAACCAACACATAAATATCACCTCGAGAGGCCAATGAAGAACCCCACCCCAAGCAGTGGGGTATCTTTGTAACGGCTAAAGCTGCATGGGGCTTCACCCCCAAACTGAAATACGCCCCTAACAAATCTAATAGTTGACTCTACACTCTGAGAAACTATATACTAATGTTATAGAAATTGCACATTTGTTGATGGTAGAGGCCCAAAAGGCGCGGCTACTTTTCAACAAGCTGCGTATGGCATTCTGGCTAGCCATCCATTTTTTAGAATAGCTGTTTACCGGCATGGCGCGCACAGTCCCCTAAGTAGAACGCAGGAAATAACAATCTATGACAAATAAAACGGAACGTCTATCGAAATCTACGCAAGGTCGCGGACAAGGTATTGTTGAATACGCTATTATCGCGGCTTTGGTGGCGCTTGTTGTGATTGGCGGGCTTGCGCTCACCGGAGAAAGTACGGGGGGTGTATATCAAAAAGTAATTGATGCTATTCTCGGTGATCAAGAAGAAATCCCCCAAACCACACCTGAACCCACCCCTATTCCAGAAGACCTGACCGTTCACGTAAGAACACCTTCGGGAGACGGGATTGCCTCGGTGAAAGTTCTGGCCTTTAATGCTGGAGGTAATCATGTGCAATCTGCGTCAACCGATGGCAGTGGAGATGCTGTCTTTTCCAACCTAGATCCAGGCAGCTACAAATTCCGCGCCGATTTCAAATCGCAGGAATATTGGTCTGGGGTTGTGTCCTATCCGGGGCAAACCAGCACAACGATTGTCATTACGGAACGGGATGTGCATGTCAAGGTGGTTGATGCGCGCGGCGGCGCTTTAGCGGATGTCAATGTTCATGCTTTCACGGGGGCAGGGCACTATACAGCCGAAAGCGGGAAAACCAATCAAAACGGGCTGGTGATTTTCACCTTGCCCGATGGCAGCTACACATTCCGCGCCGACTATCAGAGTCAACCCACCTGGTCCGATACGATCCAAACAGCCAGTGTTACCTCTGTGGAAATCCGCATTCCCGAGGCCCCCTTTACGGTGCGCGTCCACAACCGTCAGGGTAAACCAGTGGAAGATGTGCCTGTTTACGCATTCAATTCAAACAGTGGCTATACCGGCATATCTGGGCGCACTGGGGAAGACGGCACCGTTGAATTCGATTTACCCAATGGGGAGTATAAATTCCGAGCTGATTTTCAATCTCAGGCCTATTGGTCACCTGCCGTTACAACCCCCGATAGCGAGGCGACCAGCATTGAGGTCGGCGGGGCCGAAGTTACCGTCCGCGTGGTAGAACAAGACGGGGATCCAGTCCACAATATGCGAGTTTTTGCCTACAAAGACGACCAATACACCGGCGACAGCGCCAAAACATCGAAAGATGGCACAGCGACTTTTGAGCTAACCGATGGCAACTATACGTTTAGAACGGATTATAAGGGAAACACCTTCTGGTCTAACAAAATCCAAGTTCCTAACTCCAACAGCGCAACCATAAAAGTTGGCAAGGGCGGGCTGACCGTCAGCGTCGTTGATCAGAGCGGCAAGGCCATTTCAGGGATTTATGTTTATGTATTCAAGATTGATCGCCGCAGGCATTCCTACTATTACCGCTATTACGGCGACTACGGCACTACCAATGCCAGCGGAAGCATCTATTTTGACCTCGATCCGGGAACCTACCGGGTATTGGCCTATAACTATAATTACCGCAGCTATAAATACAACTATCGATACAACTGGTCAAGCACCATCAGCGTCCCTCCAACAAGTGCGGTCAGCATCACATTGTATCGGTAGGAGGATTTCCCCATGACAAACGATAAACAAGTAACACCCTTTGCAGATGAAGAGCCGCAAGACATTGTAGATCAAATGCGCTCCAATGTCTTGGATGAAGCTGAAGATGCCCCTACTATTACTAAAAAACGGTGGGCCGCCAAAGAAATCAAAGGGAAACGCTCCCCCTGGCTTTTACGCAGCTTGATTGTTGTACTGGTTCTCGTGATCGCTGCGGAAGGCTTTCTGGTTGTTCGAAATCAACGAAGATGGCCAGACATAATCGTTCAGGCGGCGCCATCCATTGATGCCCCCCCCGCGCCCACTGTAGCCGCCCCGCTCCCTACGCCCCCCATCGAGGGCCGCGAAGAAGTTGCAGAGCCACCGATATTGCCGACCCCCACCGAGGCCCCGTTGCCTGAAGGCCTTGTTGACATCGAATTCCCCACCCCAGAAGAGTAACCCGTTCACGATTGCTCTTCCAAAAACAGTGCTGGCACAAGTAACTCCACCAGCGCTGTTTTTTTATATTCAGAGCTTACGCAGTTCGATGAAAGACATCCCCCTATTTTCGGGCTTTCCCTGCGCAATTACATAACGCCTAATATTTCTAAATCTCCCCCATTAGCGCAGTTTTTTCATCTCAGCATTTTATCTTGGGCACGTTGCATAAATTGTTGGCGTTCGACCACCGCGCGGGTATGGTTGCCCGCGCCAATTTGATTCTCTGCGTCCCAGGCAGCCACCGAGAGCTTAACGCGATTTTTAGTGATTTCCAAAATCTCCACATGAACGCGAATTTCGGCACGAATGGGGGTCGGTGCAAGATGGCGCACATCGACATGAATGCCCACGCTCAGCCAGCCATCGGGTAAATTCTCTGCGATCAAACGATTCGATACCCGCTCCATGAATGAGATCATCCAGGGCGTACCCAAAACGCGCTCATCGCCGCTGCCAATATGGTAGGCTGTATGCTCTGCCTCCACGACAAAGGTTTCGGTACGGGTCAATCCGGGGGAGATAAGGGTAGACAATTCCATGATTCACTCCATAGTGATAACAGATCGCGGTGCGTACTCCTTATGCCGTTGCCCACCAATCGGAACCTTCGCACAGCCCAAAGTTGGTCAGGCGTTCTCGGATGAGTTTTCGTGCCCCACGCGCCCCAACCGCTGCCAGTACCACCGGATGTTGATAACGCTCCCACCAAGCAAGTAGGTCATCAGGCGAGATGATCGGTTTGCCGCGGCGGGTATTGCCGATTTTCTTCGGATCCACATCCACAAACGCCACCACCGGCGCATGCTCGGTGCGCATCAGGTGCTTGCTTAAGCGGCGGCCCATCATCCCCGCGCCCCAGATGATGACGGCGTCGCGTCCGGCCAGCGGGCCGCGTGCCAGATAATGGGCTTTAGCGCGCAGAAAATTCTCGAGGGAATAGCGGCTGTCAGTGCGGGTGATGCGGCGGGGATGCTCGCGCCATGCTAACAGCACACGGGGGATTTTTGCAAAGCGCGCCCCGGCCAGATACATGCGCAAATATAAGTCGTAATCTTCCGGCCAGCCGCGCTCGTGATAGCCGCCCATGCGCTCCAGCCACGCGCGGCGCAGGGTCACACTGGGGTTGGGCAATGGGCTTTCAACGAAAATTTCACGCCGAATTTCTTCATCGCTGACAAGGGCGTTCAGCCACTCGATGTAGATGCGAAAACCCTGGCGAACATCTTCTGCGGGGAAGGCTTCCACCAGACAACTTACCGCCGCCACTTCAGCGTTATGCTGTAAAAACTGCACCTGTCGTGCCAACCGTTCGGGGTGGGCGCGGTCATCGGCGTCCATGCGGGCAATATAAGGGGCGCGGCAGGCCGCGATTCCGGCGTTGGCGGCTTCGATAACCCCCGCGTGGGGGCGCGGCAAAACTCGAACGCGGCTGTCACGCGCTGCCCAGGCCTGCAACACGCTTAACGTTCCATCCTGTGAACCATCATCCACAGCCACGACTTCCCAATCATCCAATGTCTGATCGGCAATCGATTCCAAAGCCTCATCCAGCGTTTCTTCGGCATTAAAACAGGGCAATACAACAGACACAGCAGGCATAATCTGTATTCTAATGGCAATCGGCGCGGCTTGCAAATTTGCGTGAACGCGGTAAGATTACCGGCGTTTATTGCACAGACCATTGGAGGCTTGTTGTGGATAATTTTGCGTCAACATTCCAAGATTTATTGAGTCGGTTAATAGAATTACTTCCTAACCTTGTCACTGCGTTGGTCATTTTCGTGATCACCCTGTATGTGGCTGGGCTATTAACAAAAATTACCCGCAAAGCGTTGAATTTCCGTAATGCCGATCTGGAAATTACCATGCTGGTGTCGCAGATCACCCGCTGGTCTATAATTACGGTGGGGGGTGTCATTGCCATGGAGCAAATTGGTTTTGATCTTTCGGCTTTCCTGGCGGGGTTGGGAATTTTAGGCTTTACGATTGGTTTTGCCCTGCAAGATGTAAGCAAAAACTTCATCTCTGGGTTATTACTATTGCTCGATCAGCCGTTTGATATTGGCGATGTGATTGAAGTGGGGGATTATGTCGGAACCGTGGCCGATGTGAGTTTGCGCGCCACTGAGCTATATACCTTCGACGGCCAGAACGTGCTCATCCCTAATGGCGATGTTTTTACCAGCCCGATTAAGAATTACAGTCGTTACCCCAAGCGCCGTGTGGAATTGACGGTGGGGGTGGGCTATAACAGCGATTTAGAAATCGCGCGCCAAGCCGCCCTTGAGGCGGTGGCTTCTATTCAGGGGCTGGCCGATACCCCTGCTCCAGAGTTGTATTACAATAGTTTCGGTGAATCGGCGATTGACTTTACCGTATATTTTTGGATCGACCTGGCAACGGCGAATTATCTGCAAACTATTGATGATGCCATCACAGGCATCAAAACCGCCTTTGAGCAGGCCGACATCGATATCCCCTTCCCGATCCGCACCGTTCATCTGACAAAGTAACCTCAGTTTTGGATACGTTCATAGGGATCATCGCGCAGAGCGGAGCGACCGGGGGGAGCGCAGTCGAAGTACATGTTTGCGGCGGCGTTTCGACTGCGATTACGGCCTATTTCCATCAATCTTGCCCATCGCCGCGCATCAACTCTGCGGCTAATTTTTGCAGCTCCTCAATATCCCCAATATCAGCATGGCTGGCTTTCCAATATAATTCCAGCAATTCCAGAGGCGGCATTTCGCCAATGGCCTGATCTTCGGGCAGGCGGATGCGGTTCTCTTGCTGCGGGCGTTTTACCAAATGAAACTCGAACGCGCCTGCGGCGTGTTGGCGCAGGGCCGCTTCGTCGATTTGAGTTTCCCACTCACGGGGATATTCTAATACTAAACGGACAATGGCATCTTCGAGTTGATCTTGGGGAGGCAGGGCAGCGCGCAGCTGCCCGGTGATGTGCTCCTGCGCTTCAAGGCGGATGAAGCGATCTACAAATGGGCGGATCCCCGTCAATTGACGCCACTCTACTTCCGCAGCGCCTTTCTCAACTTCAGCAATCACAAAGAATTTGTCGTCTTGGGCCTCGCCAAAATCCACCCGCTCGATCGAACCCGGATAAATGACCGGCGGATGAGCGTTCTCGTGCAGGTTTTGGGGCTTGTGAATATGCCCCAGGGCAACGTAATCCAGGCGCGGGTCTTTGACCAGCGACCCCGGCAGCACCAAGTCGTTCCCCAACATAACTGTGCGCTCACCACCATATTTGGCCCCCTGCACCGAGGCATGGGCCGTTAATACAATGGGCAGCTCAGGGTCGGCTTCTGCGAGCCAATCCGCGATGAGTTCACTCAAGAGACGTTCGAGTTTTTCGAACACTTGCGCCTGGGTCTGGCCGCGAATATCGAAATGCGCCATCATACCCGAACGCGAAATCCAGGGGATTGCCAAAACCTGCAAAGGCAATCCTTCTACATCAGAGGGAGTCAAAAAGCAAGGCCGGTCGATCACCCGCACATGCGGCACTTGCAACGTGGCGAATTCATTGAGTGCATGGGCGCGTCCCAGCGCCGGAGAGAGATCGTGGTTGCCGACCAGCAGCAGTGTGGGGATCCCCGCTTGCGAAAGCCGCATCATGCGCTGGCCCCATTCCCGCTGATAGGTCGGGGCCGGGCTGCGGTCTTTGTAGGCGTCCCCGGCAAAAATGACCAAATCAACCTGCTCGGTAATGGCGGCGTCCACAATCGTATCCAACGATTTGAGGAAATCCATCACCCGGACGGGCAGCCCAGTTTCAGGGTCATGGCGGCCATAGGTCGCCATATCAATATGGGCGTCGGCAAAATGCAAAATTTTGACCATGTGCGAATCTATCCCCCTCCCTGGATGCGCTCCAGGTGAAACCAGCCAAGATCGAAGTTTTCGTTAAGTTTGACCGCTTCTTGCAGGTCGGCAATGGCGCCATCTACATCGCCGAGGGCTTCTTTTGCCAGGGCGCGCCAATACCAGCTTTCTTCAATGGCGGGTTCACTGGCTGCGGCAATGGTCGTGGTCGCCAGGTTGAGCACATCATAATAGCGACCGCTGTAAAAATAGGCCCAATACGGCCCAGTCTGATACCACAGGTTGCGCCAGGGGATATTGACCTCTTCGGGGTTGAGCTGGGCATAGAGGGCAAAGAACTCATCAAAAGCTGTTGCTGCTCCAGCATAGTCATCGAGGTACACCAAATTGGTGCCCCGGTTGTACCAGGCAAAGGCCTGAGCGCGCCCTTCGAGGGCAAAAATTTCATTGGATGCTTTCTCAGCCGCAGATTGGAAATTGTAAGCATCATCGGCATGCGGGCCGAGAATTGCCATCACCTCAGCTTCGCGGGCCGGGTAATAGACCACAATATAGGTATAGTTAAAATGCTGCCAGTATTTTTGCATATCTTCGTATGAAACCGGCAGATTCTCCATGATGAATGAATCCTGGGCGGTGAAACGCTGACGGGCATCATCATAGCCATTGATGACCTCATAATGCCCCATCCAGCCATCAAAGCCCGTCCCCTCAAAACCTTTCTCGACGATCACCGGAAAGCCGGCGGCGATCAACTGTTTCAGCAATTCCAGGTCGCCGCCGACGCGCCACAAAGCATTGAATTCGGTTTGCTCGTTGACAAAGGCCACCATCTCGTAGGGCATCACGTTCTTATCGCGTTGATTCGGCTTCAAATAAGCCGCCGTGTCGCGCTGATCTCCGGCCCAATTCCAATACGACAATGCCATCGAGAGATTGGCCGGGCCGCAGTTGTTCCATTTTTGAAATTCGTGGGTGATGCCCCCCAAGTTGACACTCTCCGGCAAGAACGTGGCTGTCGGTGTGGGCGTTGGGGAGGGCGGGGGGGTCTCGGTGGGGCCTGCGGCTGTGGGGGTAATACTGGGCAATACCAGTGTAGGGCTGGGCGCGGGGGTGAGTTCTTGCGATTGCTCATCGCCGCCTTCAGGGATGAACAAAGCCTCCTCAGGCGGATTGAGGGCATATTTAATCTTGGCGCGCCAGGCGTCCACCCGCCAGGCCAGCCGCTCATTGATGGGCGGATAATTGTAAAGTAATGCCGCCAGCAGGATCACCAAGGGGACCCCTACCAGCGCAATTAATAATCTTCGGTTTCGCATAAGATGGGATTATATCAAGGAATCGATGTGAGCCGGGGCCTCGAAGGAATGAACTCGTCAAATCGAGATTCTGGCAAGGTTTGAAGGTTGAAGGATAGAACATTTAACTTGCAAATCTTTAAACCTTCCCCACATTCACATTAATCACCCGCACATGTTCCTCCCCCAGGTGCAGGGTAGTGATCGAGGCCGGGGCAATCATAATGCGCTGAAATAGATCGATGTGCGCGCCCAAATAATAGGCTACGGCTAATTTAATACAATCGCTGTGAGAAACGCAGGCAATCAACTCTTTGGGGCCATGCTCCCGGCTGAGTTCTTCGAGGGCGTTGACCATGCGTCCCTGTGCCTCGGTAAAACTCTCCCCATTGGGGAAGCGCATGCGCGAGGGAGTCTGTTGAACAATCCGCCATAGTTTTCGCCGCCGGAGTTGCTTGAGTGTTTTATCCTGCCAATCACCAAAATCCATCTCCAGCAACCCATCGTGGGCACGCACATCCAGGTTGAGCGCCGCGGCCAACGGTGCGGCGGTTTCCATTGTGCGCGCCAGGGGGCTGGCGTAAACTGCCCTGATGGGTTTCTCTTTGAGACGCTCGGCTAACGCCTGAGCTTGCTGCCGGCCCTTTTGGTTGAGATGCACACCGGGGAGCCGGCCGGCGAGGCGGCCTTTTTTGACATACTCGTTCTCTGCGTGACGGATGAGTAAGATAGTCGGCATAACTTAGGCATCCGGTTCGGGAGGCGGGTCATCGGGATTCGGAACCGGTTCTTCGATGACATCATCTTCTTGGGTAGCTGTTGGCGTCGGCGTATCGGTTGGATAGGCATCTTTTATGAAAGAATTTGGGCCAATGGTGCAAAGCTCCTCGTATCCAGCGCCTTCCGGAATTAGCGCCGTTACCATCCATGAATATTGCCCTTCAAGCGGGAAGGAAGCTAAATAAAAATCCATTGCCGGATCTGTCGATTCAAACGATGAAAAAGTTCCGTTGGGGTATGTCAATGTTATGACATACTTTTCAGCGCCAGGCTGTGCCCCCCAACTTAAAGATAATTTTCCAGTGCCCCCAAAATATGTATTGTATGGCGGGCTTACTTCTCCCGGAAAGATGCACTGCCCATCTATATCGGCAAACGATGTTGATGTCGCTGTTGCGGTATTTGTGGGTGTGCTTGTACTGGTCGCGGTACTGGTAATCGTTGCGGTAGCCGAACTGGTGGGCGTAAATGTGGCCGTAGCCGTCGCTGTGGCTTCCGGAGGCGGTGGGGCATCATTATCATCGCCGCAACTGCACGCCAACGCCCCTGAGAAACTTACCATCAATAACACGAAACTTAGGAATAAATACTTCCAAACAATAGTTAACTTCGACATCATTGCGCCTCCAACAATTCTGTTTTCGTTCTGGAAATGGCTATCGGTACTCTAGTTGCTACCCTTCACGAACGCCCTCCAACTGCAACGACCAAAGACAACATTGCAAGCCGCACCCCGCCTCCGACTTTGCAGTACTCCGTTCAGGATGTAAATCTAAAAGGTGGCATCTTGGGGTATCTTATTAAGCCATAAGGCTTACACAGTTCGTTGAAAATTCATCCCAAATAGGTGCGGGGGACTTCCACTTTCGCAAGTGCTTGACGCCTGAGCCGTTCAATACTTCATCGTTATCAAACACTATTCTAGCAAATTTGCCATCGTTTTCCAAATGAGATCGTTGGCATTATTTAGGAGCGCACTTGAAAAACGGGTGATTGGCGCGTCGCATATTTGAATGGGTGTGCCCACGCGAATTTCTATTCGTCCCCAAAAACGCATTTTTTTCCATTGCCAACGGGGTTGAATATCATACCCTCCGACGGAGACAATGGGAATTACAGGCACTGCTGTGCGCAAAGCCAGCCAGGCGGCCCCAGGCGCAAGCGGGTATTGCAAGCGGCCATCCCAGGTCATTTCCCCTTCGGCTGCCAGGGCAATACTTTGCCCCTCAAGCAAAAGATTATAAGATTTCAACAGGCTGGCGGCTGATAAGCCGCGCGCTTTATAGGCCAGTAATAGCCGCTCTAAGGCCGCTTCATTACCGATGCCTGCCAGCGCGTGCGCGACAGGATTATTGCCTCGCAATTCTTGAACGCTGAACAAATGATAGGCCGGTCGCCGCTGACGGATAACAACCTGCGTAAACAGGTCTGTTATTATCGAGACGTGATTGAACGCAAAAAGGCAGGCACCGGTTTCTGGAATATGTTCTTGTCCGGTTATTTTCAGGCGGTATAACAGCCGCCCGGCGAGCAAAACGAACTTCTCGCCCCCAAGAGAGTTAACAAACCTGGCCAGGCGGGTTTTGCTCGCAAGAGCTGTTTTATGTTCTAGCAATTCTGACATAGCTTCAGAAATTCGAAGTGGAAATGTAGTGTCCGCTCGTTTTGGAAATCTCCTCGGCAACAAGCGCGGTATGAGTGACCCATTTGAGAATGCTCTCATCGAGAAACTGGAACATATAAAGCCGCATACCGACCATCATCGCCAGGCCGGCATTCATCAGCGCATAGACCGAGTTGACCTGTGTCAGTGGAAATTCATGCCGCGCCCCAGCACACTGCCAAATAAATCGCTGATTGGTAAGAAATAGCTGCCCCAGACCGATCACGACGCTATTGATTTCTTTTTTTTCGATCTTCAGGATTTCGGGGTGTTCTTCTGTGAAAAAAAGAGGATCATGTTCTTCGGCACGCAACTCAACGCGCTGCGATTTCAAGTAGAGTACTTCATCAGGCGCAAGTAATAGGTCAGCCTCCTCTTGCTTTTCAAGGCAAAAATCTTTTTTCATTTCGTCATACCAGGCGGTGATCGAAAGCTCGCTACCGGCTTGAAAATTCTGGGTTTGCCCGGCGTGTACCAACTTCAGGTAAAAGTTATCACCGATCACGCGCCTCATACGCCACTCTGCGCCGCAAGATTTACAATGCACATCATCGCGAACGAAAAGCCGCTCAATGTGTGTCAGGGCATCACGCTCTTGGCATAATGGGCAGCGCCACAGCAAATCAGGAACCATCGTTTTTGCCGATCCATTCTTGATAAAACCTATAAGCATCGCCAACCGTATGAATCTTCCAGGCTAGTTCAGGCGCCACATCAAGCCCCAGCCGCTCAAAAGACAGCATCATTTCCACCATCCGTACAGAATCCACACCGAGGTCGGTGATGAAATAGGCTTGTGGATGCAACAGAGATTGCTCGATGTCCAGAACATCTGCGAGGTAATCTTGAAATTCTTGAAGCGTTATCGGATGTTGAATAGGATCCATATGGATTAATTTTCAAGCGCCCTTTGGCGCAGCAATCTTCGTTGAATTTTTCCGGTTGCCGTAGTCGGCAAATGGTTTTCGATGATGACCTTTGCGGGGATCTTGTATGGAGCGATTTTGCCGCGGCAAAATGTCAGTACGTCTTTGGCCTTTAGCGCCGCGCCTGGGTGAAACTCAACATACGCCCAAACGGCTTCTCCGCTTAACTCGCTAGGTACGCCAATGACGCCCGCCCGCCGAATGTTGGGGTGGGTCTCTAAAAAACGCTCCACTTCTGCGGGCGATATATTTTCGCCGCCGCGAATTATCATATCGGACTTGCGGTCAACCAGACGCAGATAGCCATCTTCTCCCAGCCAGCCATAATCACCTGTGTAAAACCAGCCCTCCCCATCCAAGACTTGGGCGGTTAGCGCAGGGTCATTGTAATAGCCATTCATCATCTGGGCTGATTTCACCGCAATCTCGCCAGATTCACCCTCAGGCAAGGGTTGTCGTTGATCGTCCACAATGCGGACACTCACCCCCGGTACGGGTTTTCCAACCGTCGAGGCAGCCCGCTCCCACGCATCATCGATGTCCGTCCAACAGATCAATCTTGCTTCTGTAGTTCCATAGATATTCTCTACGGGGCATTGAAAGCGATTATATAACTGCTGGCAAAGTTCTGGCGAAATAAACTCGGTAGAGAACGCGATCCGCTGCACAGAAGAAAGATCATATTCGGATTGATCGGGCACACCGAGCAGTAACCGATAGATGGTTGGCGAGCCAATCAGTTGGGTCACTTTTTCGGCCTGGATGCAGGCCAACATGGCACGAGGGTCTGGCCGGTTGATTAAAATCACCCGGCCTCCAGAAAGCAAGGAGACCACAACACCAAAATGGCCGGCGTAGTGATGGAGCGGAAATGGCACCAACAGACAGCGAAAGGCGCGTAATTCAAAGCGCGCCTGGGATGGCGTTACAGCCAATCCCCAAGATCGCTGCACACTGTGTAAAACTCCTTTGGGCTGCCCCGTCGTGCCCGATGTGTACATAATCGTTTCGGGGTCATCGCTAAGGAGCAATACCCGTTTGGATGGTTGTTGGTTGCGCTCAACGTGAGCATACGCTAAAAATGGGCGTTCAAACTCGTTTTCGCTATCGACAACCAATACGAGCTTTATCGTTGGCAGCGCAGGCAGCAGCCGCGTGAGGGTGTTGACATAATCATACCCCAACCAATTCGGCCTGATGACCACAACACTGGGCTGGCAATCTCCCAGAATATATTCCAGCTCCAATTCTCGCAGCAAGGGATTAAGCGGCACATTGACTGTGCCCAGTTGGAAAGGCAAAAGGCTGAGGATCACAGCCTCCGGGCAGGGGGGCAACAAATTGACAATCCGGTCCCCTTTCTTAATACCCATCTCCTGCAAACCGGCTGCTAGTGCTTCAATTCTTCGACGAACGTCGCCGCGCGTCAGGCGTTCTTCGCCATACACAAGGTATTCACTTTTTAGCCGCAAACGCAACGCCAGGTGAATGAGACGCTGCGGGCCAACCCTGCCAATAAGTGATTTAATCAACATAATTTCAGACCGAATAGTTATCTGAGGAGTTACGCACTTGCGAGAGGAAAGCCCGAAAAATAGGGGTGTGCGGAGTACCCCACACACCCCTATTTTTCGGTATATTTTCAATGAACTGCGTAAGCCCTATATCTATTAACGAACGTGGTTTCTGGGTTGGCAGCTACGAGAAAACAATAGCTGCGGTACAATCTAAACTCCCATCATTGAGAGGAGTAGTTATGCACCCTACTGCCCATGTTGTCATCAACATTATTGCGCTGATACTGCTGGCGCTGTTAACGATTCCACGCACCTTAAAAAGGAATAACGATGCGCGCACATTTTTTGATGCATTATTTTACATCATTATCGGCGCCCTGATCGGGGCATGGCTTTTTAAAGCCGTGCCCAGGCTTATCATCCATCTCAATGACCCTGCCGCCTATACAAAGTGGTGGAACGCAGGCCAGCACTGGATGGGAGCGATCACAGGGGGCCTCCTGGCAGGCTACGTTTATTGTCGGATCAAAGATGTAGATTTTTGGGGTGGGTTAGACATCTTTACGCCCGCGGTTCCACTCGCCCAGGCACTCGGCAGAATTGGATGCATTATCAACGGAGACTCATATGGCCGTGAAACAGATCACTGGATTGGCCTTTGGTTGCCCAATACGCGCGGCGAATATGCCATGCGCTACCCTGCCCAACATGCCAGCATCATCGCCAACCTGGTCATTGCAGCATTGCTCTATTCCATCGAACGTTATATATCGCGCAAAAAAAAGCCCGGCTGGATGTTCGATGGTTTTCTGTTTGTTCTTTACGCTTTTCTATACAGCATTCAACGCTTCTTCTTGCAGTTTTGGCGCGGCGACGGTTTGCCTCTGTTTGGAGATTTCAATTGGACACACCTTTACAGCCTCATCTGGTTTGTTGCCGCAATTGGGGCATTTTTCATTCTGAAAGCGAGAGCTGATAATGAACATTCACATCAATGAAACTTACCTGATCGAAACTCTGCAAGAGATGGTGCGCATCGACTCGACCAACCCCTCACTCTCGCCCAACGGGGCCGGGGAAGCCGAGTTGGGCGCGTATGTGGCTGCGGCGCTGGAAAAGCTCGGCCTGGAAACCACATTCTATGAATTAGCCCCAAACCGCGCCAATGTGGTCGGTGTGCTCAAAGGCGCAGGCGGCGGACGCTCGCTGCTGCTCAACGCCCACATGGACACGGTCGGCGTGGAGGGCATGACCATCGACCCCTTCGGCGCAGAAATTCGCGATGGTCGCCTATACGGGCGCGGTTCACAAGATATGAAGGCCAGCCTGGCGGCCATGATAGCGGCAGCCAAAGCCCTGGCCGACGCCGGGGTCACACTGAAAGGCGACCTGCTGATCACCGCCGTGGCCGATGAAGAACACAGCAGCATCGGCACCGAGGCCCTCGTTAAGGCGGTGCAGGCCGATGCCGCCATTGTCACCGAGCCGACCGATATGCACGTCTGTCGGGCGCACCGCGGCTTCATCTGGTACGATGTCGAGACCACAGGCCGGGCCGCGCATGGCAGCCGCTACGCCGAGGGCATCGATGCCAATATGCGCATGGGGCGCTTTCTGCACGAGTTGGAGAAGTTAGAGCAGGAATTGTTAACCCGTGAGGGACATCCGCTGACCGGGCCGCCCTCGCTGCATGCGGCGCGCCTGCAAGGGGGCCAGGAGGTCAGCATCTACGCGGCAAATTGTTTGCTGCAACTCGAACGCCGCACGGCCCCCGGAGAGACTCAGAGCCAGGCCACCGCCGAGTTACAGGCCATCATCAATACACTGACCGCCCAGGACAAAACTTTCAAAGGCACAGTCAAACCTACTTTCCGGCGCGACCCCTTTGTGGTTGCTGAAGATGCCGCTATTGTCCAGATCCTCGACCGGACGCTCGAATCCCGCCTGGGCGTATCGCGCCCGCACACCGGTCAAACCTTCTGGACCGACGCCGCCCTCTTCGCCGAGGCCGGCATGGAAACCGTGCTGCTGGGGCCGGTCGGCTACGGCCTGCACAGCGCCGAAGAGTGGGTCGATATCCAATCGACCATTGACCTGGCCTACGTGCTGGCCGAAACGGCGGTACCGTATTGTGGTAAGTGATAAGCAGCGCAGAGAATCTTTAATTATGTAGGACTTACGCAGTTGGCAAGAAGACCCCCCTCTAGCTCCCCCCGAAATCGGGGGGAGCTAGAGGGGGGTCTTGCGGGGGTGGATCCCTAAACTGTGTAAGTCCTGTCTAAATAACGGGCTTCTTGATCGCAAAATCGCCCCCTTCGGGGGGAGGGCGCCGCCTGCGGCGGCGATTCAGGATTCAGAAACCAGAGATTCAGAACAATGGGGGGCGCACACCACCCGGAAACCGGCATCGTCGAGGAAGAGGTCTGGGACGCCCCAGCCCCGGGAGGCGCAGCGGGCGTAGCAGCGATCGTTGAGCCACGAACCGCCCCGCAGCACGCGCGCAGCTTCATTTTCAGGCCCGCGTGGGTCCACCACACTTTGCGATTGCGCCAACAGGTTGCGGTACTGATCTGCTGAATACCCATCCAGGCACCACTCCCAGACATTGCCGACCATATCCAGCGCGCCGCAAGGGCTGGCGCCGTGCGGGTAGATGCCCACCGGGGAACTGCAGCCGAGCTTCTCCTCGAGATCGGGGTCGCTGGTATTGCAGGCCGAGGCGTCCCAATGGTCGCCCCAGGGCCAGAGACCCTCACTCCCAACTCCCCGGGCCGCTTTTTCCCATTCGGCTTCCGTGGGCAGGCGCAGTACCTGATTGATGCGCAGTTCTCCGCGCTGGCGCAAAAACCCCGTCAGCCAGTTGCAGTAGGCTTCGGCCTCGAACCAGCACACGCCCACCACCGGCAGGTTGGCGGCGTTCCATTTAGGATCATCCTGCCAAAAAGGTCCATCGCGCTTTTCTGCCGGGCGACTGGCGAGCCACTTTTTCACCATCTTCTGGAAAGCTTCTGAGTACATCGAGAAATCCTGCGTATCCCACCGGCCGGTGCGCCAGCGCCAGCCGGTCTCGCTCCACCAGGGCGGCTGCTCGCCATCCAATGTGCCGTAACCCTGTGCATCCACAAAGGCGCCGTACTCGGCGTTGGTGACCGGGTACAGGCCAATCTGGTAGTCATGGGAGATTTCGACGATCAAATCACCCTCACCGGTTTTCTCGTCATCCCAGATGTAGTCATCCTTGACGCCCTGGGCCTTGAGTTTTTCCTCGTCGTTGGCGTTGCTGCCCATGCGGAAGGGGCCAGCGGGGATGGGTTTCGAAAGAACTGGCATCTGGCCGGGGCGCAGGCGGGGGTCGAACAGATGTTTGGGATCGGCAGGATCTTTCAGAGAACCCAGCCCCAAGCCGAGATCGAAACGCAGCCGCAGGGGCAGAGAAGGCGGGTCACGCTCGATCACCAGGAGCATTTTTCCAGGCAAACTCTGGCGCAAATCGCGATAGGCGGGCTGAGCAGGCAAATCGGCCAGGCTCAATCCAGCCAGGGCAATGGCGTAATCGCGCTCAGCCTGCGTTTGGCCCAATTCGGCCAGCATCTGCACGAAAGCCTTGGCCTGGTTTTCACCCCGTACGGCCAGAAATCCTGCTGCCAGACGGATCGGTTCTACCCAATGATCGTCGCTGAGATGCTTTGTAATAAAGGCCGCCTGCATTTTCAAATCAAAAGGAGCATAATTGATCACCAGGTGACAGCCAGCCAGGAATTCTTGAAAACTGCGGTGCGTGCGAAAGCCAAAGGCGCAGTCTTGTTCTTCGAGCAGGCCGCCGCGCATCGAGATGGCATACAAAAAATTGCGAATTTCTGCGCGCCGTGCCTGGGGGTCGGTGGCAGCGGTCGAAAAACCATCCATCAGCAGATCGATCAGATCGTTCTCGGGCTTGCCTTCTTCGCCAACCCCAGCCCGGTGAAGCTGGAAGGCGATCAAGGCCATACGCCCGCGCAGCACTGCCGAGTCCGAATCGCCGATCAAGCCCATTTCGTGGGCATCTTTGCGGTGCAGATCGCGCAGCAAGGTTTCGACAGCGCTATCATATACTTCGGCGCGCTGGTTGGGCAGTTCGTGGCCGGGACGGTGAATGACCGTAAAAATGGTAGTGAGCAAGGGGGTTTCGGCCAACCGCCGGACACGCTCATCGCTGGCATCGAGGCGCTGGATGAGATCTGTGCTGCGCCGTCCGGCGTCGGCAGGATCGTAGTAACGATACAAGTTGCGAATCAACTGGTTGCGCTGTCCTTCGTCCAATGCCAGAACGCGGCCATGCCGGGCCTGGTCGGTTTGCGCCTCTGCGGCTGCGGTAGGACGCGCCGTAATTAGCGCGTGGGTGCGCGGGTGGGCGTGAATAGAGAGCACCTCTTGAACGGCGCGGCGCACGGCCAGACGCTGATTTGGCGCCACTTCATCCACGCCGTCGAAGAGCAGCAGACAACCATTTTTTAACTTGGTTGCGAAAAATTCGTCCGGCAGAGGAGGAATAGCGCTCTTGCTTTGCTGCGTTTCACAACGTTTTCGATACCAGTCCGTTGCAAAATCGAGTATGGCCGCTGCCGAGCGCTGGCGCTCTTGCTTCTTGCAGAAACGGTCGAATGCGCCAAGGGGAATAAATATGGGGAATAACGGTCCGCCCATTGCATCGAGTAATTTTTTTTGGCCTCTGATCTCTTGTTTGAGCAAGGCCAGGGCGCAGTTCAGACCAACCCACTGAAGCAAAGTACTCTTACCTGAACCGGGGATACCTTCGATGGCCAATACCTGGGATCGTTTCAGCGCATCTTCTAATCCAATGAATTCTTTTTCTGCGCGCATTTCGGATGCTAATACTTCACGCTGTTTTCCCTTCTGCTGCGATTCTTTACTTGCCAGAGTGCTTTCTTCTGGGGTCAAATCGAAGGCCACCGGAACTGGCAAATAAATCTCTTTCAAAGTGGCCGGTCTCTTTTCTTCATAGTGTCCCAACGAAAGGGCGCCGAATTTAGGGTCCTGGTATTGGGTGACAAACCATTGCAAATATTGGCGAGTCGGGTCGGGAGCTCTGTGCAGGCGGGCAGACAGCCATTCCGGCGCTAGTTTGCCTCCTTCCTGACCGGCGCTTTTCAAGAAACCCCAAAACAGAATAGCACCGCCAAAGCCGAGTACAATGACAATCGTCCATCCGCCAATCTCATTCCAGGTATATAAAACGCATCGCACGCTTGTCAGACCTTCCTGACAAGCTTCGCCAAATGTCGGCGTTGGTGTGATGGTTGGACTTGCCGGCGGCGGCTGGGTCTGCCCGGGCGCGGCGGCCATCGAAAAGAACAGGCTGGATAGCAGGATCAAAATCGAAATGCGTGGGCGCATGGTGGTATCTCCTCCTTTGCCGGCGGCTTATGTCTGCCAAGTGTAAGAAAAATCGGTTTGTACTGACTGCATGACAGCGAGTTTCCCCAATCAGGCTCCACCTTTGTGTTTGCGTTTGATACGGGTAATGGTATCTTCCGAGAGTTCAGGCAGGGTTGCGGCTGTCTCGATACCGAGCGCTTTACGCTGGGCGGCGCGCCAGCGCTCCAGGCGTTCGGCGACTTCCGGCTCATAGCCCTGATCCGAGGGGCGGTAGAAATACGTCCCCAAAACTTCGCGGGGCAGATATTGCTGGGGGATGAAATGTCCGGGACCATCGTGAGCATATTGATAGCCCTTGCCGTGCCCCAACGCAACGGCATCGCGGTTGGCATCCTTGATGTGATTGGGCACGTCCCCAACGCCCTCTTTCTCGATCAATTGGAAGGCCTTGAAGTAGTGGGTAGTCGTGTTGGATTTGGGCGCCGTTGCCAGGTAAAGCGTGGCCTCAACAATGGGGAAAATGCCTTCGGGCATGCCCACGAAATCGAAAGCCTGCGCGGCGGCATTGGCGACTACCAGGCCCAATGGGTCTGCTAAACCAATATCCTCCCCGGCCAGAATAAGCAGACGGCGGACGATGAAGCGCGGGTCTTCCCCGGCGTAGAGCATCTTTGCCAGCCAGTAGAGGGCCGCGTCGGGGTCGGAGCCGCGCACCGACTTAATGAAAGCCGAGATAGTATCGTAGTGCGAGTCGCCATCCTTATCGTAGAGTACCGCCCGGCGTTGGATGGAGTCTTGGGCGACTTCCAGGGTGATGTGGATGACACCCTCCCCAACCTGGCTGCCATCCTGAGCGGAGTGCGGCGCAGTCGAAGGAGGCGTGGACTCAACCGCCAGCTCCAAGGCGTTGAGGGCGTTACGGGCATCACCGCCTGCCACTCGCACAAAATGCGCTAATGCATCCGCGTCGATCCTGATAGCCCGTTCACCATAGCCCCTTTCAGTATCCTGCAAGGCGCGTTCCAAGAGGACGCGCACATGCGCATCTCCCAATGTGCGCAATTGAAAGACGCGCGAGCGCGAAACCAGCGCCCCGATGACTTCGAAATAGGGATTCTCGGTCGTTGCCCCAATCAGGGTGACGGTGCCGTTTTCGACATGCGGTAACAGCGCGTCTTGCTGGGCTTTATTCCAGCGGTGGACTTCATCGACAAAGAGGATGGTCTTCTTCTGGTAAAGGCGTCTGCGCTCAATGGCTTCGCCCACAACCTCGCGCAAACGCGCCTTGCCATCCAACACGGCGGAAAGCGTTTCAAAGTGTGATTTGGTCTGGTTGGCGATAACCATGGCCAGGGTGGTTTTCCCCGTGCCCGGCGGCCCCCACAAAATGATCGAAGCAAAGAGCCGGTCGGCGATGATGGCGCGGCGCAGCAGTTTGCCCTCGCCAACGATATGCTCTTGCCCGGCGTACTCATCGAGCGTGCGCGGGCGCATACGCGCCGCCAGCGGCGCTTCGTGTTTGAGTTTTTGCTGCATGGCATGGTCGAAGAGATCGGTCATAGTCCCCATTATACTTGATCCAGGGCTGGCAGCCTTTTTCAAGACTGCCAGCCCTACGGTATTACGGGTTCAAAATCGGCGGCAGGATAGATGGGGCCGTAGTCTCCAGACTACGCATAAAGGCGACCAGCGATTGCAGGTCATAATCTGTCAGGCGGCTGCCCCAGGCGGGCATGAGCGTATCGGGAACACCGCCGGCGATGATCTGGTAGATGGCCGCATCTGGGGTCTCGCTGAGAAAGATCTGATTATTAAGCGCCGGCGCCATCGGTGAGCCATAGCCATCCACGCCATGACAGGCTTTGCAGGCGATATTGAACAGACGCTGCCCGTCGGCAATCATCTCTGGCGTAGCGGGGAAATCGGCCATCTCCACTTCGGGGAAGGCAACGCCTGCCTGCATCACTTCGGGCCAGCGGTAGATTAACTCTAAAACCGCTTCGATCTGTGCCGCCGTGAGCATAGTCTCCCACCCGGCCATCAATGTGCCAGGGACTCCGGTGCGGATGATCTGGTTGACCTCCTCAATGGGGGCGGCGCGTAAATCCGCCGAGTCGATCGCCGGGGCAATCAGCGTCCCTGCCCCGGAGCCATGGCAGGCGGCACAGCTTTCCGCGTAGACTGTCAGACCCTCGCTCAGGGTTTCGCCATTCGGCAGCGCGTAGATCGAATCCAGCATTTCGGTGGAAACTTCCATTTCGATGACTTGAGGCGGTGTCAACCCCAGTTCATCCACGCGGGCGGCGACATAGCTCCAATTGGCCTGCTGAATAAACGTCACAAAGTCATCAATCTGGGGATTACTAAAAATGCCGCCCTCTTCGGCGGCCCAGGCCGCCATCAGGGTATTGTCGCGCCCACGCGCAATCACACGCGCCAGATCCGTTTCCGACATCAGGCTGACCGCCTCGCTGTTGAGCGGCGGGGAATCACCAATGCCTTCACCGGCGGCTCCGTGGCATACGGCGCAGTTTTGGGCATACAGGTCGGTGGTGGTTTTCACCGTCTCGGTGTAATAATCCTCAATCAGGCTGGCCTGCCGATCTGGTTCGGTGATGGCATAGAGCGGGATGAGGATGATGATTACCAGGGTGGCAAACAAGCCGGTTGCTTGGAGTGTTTTTGTCATGAGATTTTCCTCAGGCGTAGACAACGTGGTCGGGGCGGATATGATCGCGCTCGATTGGGCTGCTGGTATCGACCACAATCTCGCCGTTTTCATTGATGTGCAGTGCAAACAGGTCAAGCGGGCGCGGGGCAGGGTCGTTGAGCACATCGCCATCCATTGTGAATGCCGATCCGTGACAGGGGCACACAAATTGGCCGGAGGCCTGATCGAAGGGTACGGCACAGCCCAGATGAGTGCAGCGGCGATAGACTGCCAACAAGCCGCCCTCGTGCAGGTGTACCAGGTAGAAGCGGCCTGCCTCCACCGGGGTGACGGTCCCGGCGGGATATTGGGCATGGTCACCCAGATTGAACTCCCCGCCAAATTCGCCCTCAGTGGCGCGCGGGGAAAGAAAACGGAGGCCAACAATGCTGAATTCGGCAGCTACCAGGGTTCCAGCAACTCCCCACATCAGGTTAAGAAAATCTTTGCGGGTCATGTTTTTTGCGTTCATAAAATCAACTCCAGGGCAAGATCAACGCCATCCCCTCGCCGCGCAAGAAGATGCCAATGAAAGTCAATGTAAAAAAGGATGCCAACAATACAGTGAAGAGGGCCTGACGGGCTTCGCAAGCCGTGCTGAGCGATTTCATCCACTCATAGAAGCCGATCAATAGCAGCAGCAGGAAGGAAAGCGGCACCCAGCCATTGCTCAAAAAAGAAGGTAAAAACGGCAGCCAACCTGACCAATCCAACAGAAATTCGTCTAGGATCACCCAGCTAAAGGTTGCCGCAATGCCGATAAGGAAACTCATCAAGGTCACCCAGCGGCCGCGTTGTGAGCGGAACCACACTCCCACAGATTGCATATCCTGGTCGAGATACGGCAGCGCCAGTAAAGCGAGTAACCCTAAACCGGGGACGATGATTGCGCCAAAAACAGGGTGGAAGTGCAAAAGCAGTTCTTGAAAACCCATAAAGTACCAGGCCGCTTTGGCCGGGTTGGGGCTGTGCGCCGGGTTAGCCGCCTCTTCAAGTGGAGCATTGACAAAGGCCGACCAGGCAATTAACAAAGCCAGCCAAACCAGGCCAAACACCATTTCGATGCTGACCAGGTGCGGAATGGTGGTCACTTTCTCTTTTTCGGCAGGTTGGTCAGGCTCTCGCGGCACGGTGATGGTATCCTTGCGCACCCGCCAGATATGAAAGGACACCAACCCGAAGGCTGCCAGAGGAATGACGGCGATGTGCAGGCCGTAAAAATTGGTCAACGTGGCCGCCCCCACTTCGGGGCCGCCTAACAGAAAAAGGGTCAGCGGTTCGCCTAAAAGGGGGACATATTCCAACAAGCTGGTTCCTACAGTGACGGCCCAGTAGGCCAGTTGATCCCAGGGGAGCAGGTATCCCGTAAAATTGGCTGCCACCACAAAAAGGAGCAAGGTCACGCCCATTGCCCAATTGAACTCACGCGGCGGCGAAAATCCGGCGGTATAGAACACACGCAGCAAATGCAATATGCTGACCACCACCATCAAATTGCCCGACCAGTGATGCAGGTTGCGGATCAGGTTGCCAAAGGGGATTTCTGTTTGCAGGGCAATCATGCTCTGGTAGGCCTCGTCAGGCGAAGGCGTGTACGCAAAGAGCAGCAGCACGCCGGTAATCGCCAGAACGGCACTCAACAAAAGCAGCAGACCGCCCAGCCCAAAGGTGTAAGTGAACTTCAAGGCAGGCTTAGAAACTTTGGCCGGGTGAATATGCAAAATGAGGCTGTTCATCACCAGCCGCATGCGCCCGCGGTCGTCGCTGGGGGGGATTGGATCACGCATCATCGAGTGGCGGATGCGCGTCAGGAGCGGAGTTTGCTTTTCGGGGGGAGATTGAGTATCGGGCATAATGTCATCCTTCGTATAAAAAGACCCTAAAGGTTGCGGTTAAATGAGCTTTCTGTTTTGACTTTTAGAAGGCCCTGGTAGCCAGGGCACGGCTTTCTTAAATTTGTGCTATACCAGAAATTTACCGCAGAGAACGCCGGGTTCGCTGAGTTTTTTAAATTTTTCTCTGCGTTCTTTGCGCTCTCAGCGGTAAAAGCGCTTTTCGTTTCGACTTTAAGAAAGCCCTGGTAGCCAGGGTATGAGCGCTTGGCAAGCCTTTAGGGTCTGGTATATGATTAATGTTTAGTACCTATCCGAATATTCACGGCAGGTAAGAACATTTTGCGGATAGGTTCTTAGTGATTACCGCCGTTTCCGTTGCCATTGCCCGGCCCGGCCCAAAGCGGACGACCATTGGGGTCGCGCAGCATCACCCGCAAACCTGTGGAAACCTGAGTAATCTCTCCGGCGCTAAACTGCTCGCCTTCATAAAACCCTACTACGATGATCTCATCCCCAACCTGGAAGGTGACGCCTTGTTCGGCGAAAAAGCGCGGCTGCCCGGTCTGGAAGGTCAGCAGCTCGCCTTCGGGCGTCCCAATGGTCATACTGCCGCCCTGAAAAGCCATCAATGTTCCTTCGATGGTAATCCATTCATCCACTTGGGCCTGAGGGTCAGGCGTGCGCTCACCATCGGCGCTGCCGCTGCTTTGCCCCTGACCATTTTCAACGCCGCCGCTCCACATTGGCTGGCCGTCTTCGCCGCGTAATTGCAAGGTCTGTCCATCGGCTAATTGCACCTGTGTCGCATGGATCATGCCTTCGTTGATGGTGCCAATCACGGTCAGCGTTTGTCCGGCCTGTAGAGCAACATCTTGGGCCTGCCAATATTCGGGCGGGCCTAATTCAACATAGACATTTTCACCGGATTCAAGGATCAGATCCATTCCGAAATCATCCAAAGCGGCAATTATGCCGGTGGCTTGCCAGGTTTCTCCGGCCAAGCCTTCGGCTGCACCAACCGGGTTTTCCGGCTGATTGTCCTGAGCTTGCTCTGGCTGATTCGATTGCGCCAGGGCTTGAGACTGCGGGCTGATAACCGCTTCGGCGGCATTCTCGGTATCGGGTGTAGCAGACTGATAAGCCACCGCAGCCCCGCCAGCACCAATGACCGATACGAATAAAATTGCGAGCAGCGTTTTCTTTAACATCGTTTTCTCCTTATATAGGGGCGCAATGCGCCTGGTATTCATTCAACTGAAACCAAGTTTAGGTGACAGTTATGAACAAACCATGAAGGCGATGTGAATTATTTATTGCCATTTTGAAGATGCGGCCTGAGCGGAGACGCCGCAAGCATCCTTCGACTTCCGCTTCGGCACGCTCAACGTCCACTCAGGCAGACTGCGGCTTGCGGCCTAGTTCTTGGGCGTCGCAGTCGAAGGATGATCGAGTAGGTAACAACTTGAGTTAAGTTAAGAATCTATCCGAAAAATACACATTTTTAGAGCCAGGAATGTGGCTCCTGGCGAAAAACGCATTCCTAAAATGAATTTTCGGATAGATACTTCGACAATTTGCGGTTTGGCCCATTATCAAGTAGACTTTTCGGTACCCTTCATGGAGGGAATCGACTCGTAGGAGATAGCTATGCCTTCACAGGACATACAAGAAAAAACCATCGTCATCACCGGCGCGACTTCTGGGATTGGTTTCGCCGCTGCACGAGAGCTTGTTGGGAGGGGCGCGACGGTTGTCGGCATTGGGCGCTCTGGGGCGCGCTGCCAGACCGCAGAAGACCGCATACGAGCCGCACACCCTCAAGCGAAAATACAGTTCTTACTGGCAGATCTAGCTCTACAAAGCCAGGTGCGCGGGCTGGCAACAGCGATCCATGAATGGGTATTCTCTAACGGGAAGAGTGGAATTGATGTCCTGATCAATAATGCCGCTATGGTGACCAACCGCCACACGCTTACCGTAGACGGTATCGAAACCCAATTTGCGGTCAATCACCTGGCCCCCTTCTTGCTTACGCACCAGTTACTGCCCCTGCTGCAAAATGCCCCCGCTGCCCGCGTTCTTACGGTCAGTTCGAACTCACACTATAAGGCGCGCATCCACTGGCGCGACCCGATGCTGCGGAGCGGCTACAATACCTTGCGGGCCTATCGGCAATCGAAACTAGCCAATGTGCTGTTTTCGGCAGAACTCAACCGACGCTATGCCGCCTCAACCCCCTTGCGCGCCTATGCTATTGATCCCGGCCTGGTCAACACCGAGATTGGTCTTAAGGGAACGTATAGTTATGTACGCTGGATTTGGAATTGGCGGCGCAAGAATGGCGTTTCCCCCGAACAAGGCGCTGAAACCATCCTGCATGTCGCCACAACGCCCTCACTGGCAGAGCCGCAAGCCGTCTATTGGAAAAAATGCCGCCCCGCGCCCCCTAACCCCCTGGCTCTAGAAGAGGCTGAAGCCGCCCGCTTATGGGCGTTTTCGGAACATTTATGCGGCATAGGGAAACGCCAAATCTAACGAATCCGATGTGCGGATTTCGACATTCGCTGGTTGTATCGAAACCCGAATCTGTTCCCCGGCTACCCCATAAACCACCGGCAAGATCGCGCGGTGCAACTCGATACGATCGGGCAGAATTGCGGCTTCGCTCAAGCCCTCAACCAGCAGCAAGGATGGATTAGCAGCAATATGCTGGAAGGGGCCAAACCCTGTGACGAGGACACGCATCATCGCGAGTTGATCATTTCAATTTGCTCATGGGCAAACATGCGTAACTCTTCCATGCCGGGATCGGGGTCGCCTTCTGTCCAGGCCTGACAATCTTCAAAACTCCAAATCGCCATATCAAATTGCTCTAACGCCAGATGCGCTTCGCCTTTCAAACACCAAAACTGAGCGTGAGGCGGATGCTCGTTCTCGGGCACGTAGTTGATTGCCGCTTCGATGGCGGTGATTGCCCCTTCGAAATTGCCGCTGCTCATATGCGCTTCGGCCATCTGGTGGCAGGCTTCGAGTGAGTCGCAATCGGCGCCGGTCAGTTGCATGCCACCCCAAATGAGCAGCCCAAACACAACTAGCGCGGCAACGATACCCAAAAACAGTTTGGCCCTATTCGCTTTCTTGGCCGGGCGGTCGACTCGCGGCGGCTGGGGTGCGCGGCTCTTTTGAACCTGTGGAGCGGACGGCGTTGCCACCGGCATGGCTACGGTCGCTTTTTCGGCAAGATCAGCTTCTTCGGTCTCCATTGCAACGGTGGGACGCGAGGCAATAGTCTGCACCGGGGCAGGTTCTTCCTCCGGCGTCATGGCTAGGGTCGCTTTGCTATAAACATCGGGGGTCGACTCCCTCGGGGAGGGCGCGCCAACATCGGGGACGCGCCGAACCTCCTGCGGGGGAGCAGCGACCCCCGCGAGGGCCTCATCCAGGGCGCGGACAAGTTCATCCGCCTGACGATAGCGATTAGCGGGTTCTTTTTCGAGGGCCTTTTCGATCACGGCTTCCAGCGCGGGAGGTGTATCGGGATTCAGGCTGCTGGGGCGGGGCAACGGCTCGTTGATATGTTTATGAATGACGGCCAGCGGGGTATCGGAATCGAAAGGCACTTTTCCCGTGACCATTTCGTAAAGGATCACGCCCAGGGAATAGATGTCGCTGGTAACGCTTACCGGCATGCCCTTACCCTGCTCTGGCGACATATAGGCTGGGGTGCCCACCAGCGTGCCGGTGGCGGTGAATTGGGTATCGCTGAGGATGCGGGCAATGCCAAAGTCGGTCAGCACCACACGCCCATCTTTACCGAGTAATACATTAGCAGGTTTGATGTCGCGGTGCAGCACGCCCTGGTGGTGGGCATACGCAAGCGCTGCAGCCATTTCTCGAGTGATGCGGGCTGTTTGCTCCAGGAGCAGCGGCGCGCCGGGTTGCATCAGGCGGTCTTTGAGTGTGCCGCCATCGACAAACTCCATGACCATGTAGTAAAGGTCGTCCTGACTTTCGAAGTCGTAGACTTGTACAATGTTAGGATGCTGCAAGGCAGCGATTGCCCTGGCCTCGCGCTGGAAACGCGCCGTAAAGTCTTGCCCTTCGGCAAGGAAATGATGCAGCACCTTGATGGCGGCATAGCGTTCGAGTTGTGGGTGATAGGCCTTGTAAACTTCGGCCATCCCTCCGCGCCCCAACCGCTCAATGACTTGATATTTTCCCAGCGTCTGCCCTGCCAGTGTTGCCATATAAGCCCTCCCGATGTGGTTGATAGGTATAGGAGTTACGCACTTGCGAGAGGAAAGTCCGAAAAATAGGGGTGTGTGGGGTGCTCCGCACCCCACACACCCCTATTTTTCGGTAAATTTTCAACGAACTGCGTAAGTCCTAAGTTAATTCGGAATCAGGTAATTAGGGCTTAGGGATAAAAACACCTAATTCCTAATCTCTAGTTACCCATTATACAAGACTTCGAGCTGGAATTTGTCGAATTGGTCGAGATATGCTTACATTTCCGACAGTCTACTTGGACGGTGGCTATTTTCGTCTATAATACACTCAATGCAACTGACACTTTTTGCACTTGACTGCGGTGCGACCAATTGGCGGCTCTACCGGGCCGAATATCAACGCGAGGGCAACGCCCTGCGCATTTTAGGCGATCCGCAGCCTTCACCGCTAACCAGCTTTGCCGAGCGCAAATTGCCCGCTGCCCTGACCTTGACCCCTGATGGCATTGCGATTGAGAGCATTGGCGAAATCGCTCAGATGCAACTCGAAGACGAGACCGCCCGCGCCCGCGTGCGCGAATACTTCAAACCTTGCATCGGCGCCCATCTCGAAGCTGCCCCCCTCCCCCACCAGCAACGTTATACCCATGCCGAAGCCCTCGACTACACCCGCCTGATGCTTGCAGCTGTGCTGGAGCAAATCCGGCGCGAGAAATGGCGTTCGAGCGCTTTCGACGAACGTCTGCGTTTCGCCTTCGCCTACCCTGTCCACTGGCGCGATGAACATAATGGGGCGCTGTTCGCCGAATTCCAGGCGCTGGTACAGGGCTGTTTTCCGTCCGATATGCACTCCTATCTTCGTTATGTAGCCGAACCTGAAGGAGCTATCCTGAGTCTGAAACAGCAAGGGCTGCTGCATCGGGGTTCAGTGTCGAACACTACCCTGATTGTAGACGTTGGCGGCAGTAGCAGCGATATTGTCGCCGGGCAGCTTGATCGGCACAGCGGCGAACTGCTCATCCTCGGGCGCTACGGCCAGCCCTTTGGCGGCGGGCTGTACGATGCCGCCCTCGCCAGCTTTTTGGCAAACGAGATGGGCATCCCCGGCGCGGCCCTGGCCGACGATCCCGCCGCCCTGACCACATTGCGCGTTTTCAGCAAGCGGCTCAAGGAGGCTCTCAGCCGGGGCCTGCTGCAAAACCCCGAGGGGGAGGTCAGCGCCCAGCGCACCCTCACCCTGGTGCTGCGGGACGGCCAGATCTATCGCCGCCTGGTCAAACTTGACCTAGCGACATTTGAGCAAGTTGCCGGGCCGCTCAACCAGAACTTTGAAACACTGATTGGCGATGCCCTGAGCACAATGAGCCTGAGCAACAATGAAATTGGGCAAGTGGCACTCGTCGGCGGCGGCGCACAGCTATACAATATTGTTCGCCATCTGAGGAAGCGCTTTGGGGATACGAAAGTTGTGCTGGCAGACAACCCAGATGAAATGGTGGTGCGCGGTGTGGCGCTGGAATACGGCACACAGATGGGGATGCTGCACCCCGGCGCCAGTCTGGTCATTGCCCCCCCCTCAAAGCTCACAACTGCTCCCGATGCAGACACTGCTCCCGAACCGGAGTGGCGTCTAGTAACCTCCGAGGGGCAAGTTCAGCGTATTGCAGTTAATGCCACAAAAGTCGGGCGCGCTCGCGGCGCCCATATCTGGCTCGATAGCGAGAAAGTATCCCGTCATCATGCCGAAATCCAGTTGCGCGGCGGAACCCTGGCCGTGACCGATTTGGGTAGCACCAACGGGACTTTTGTCAATGGCGAACGTATTCCGGCAGAACTGCCGCATTTGTTGAAAGAAGGCGACGAAATTCGCTTCGGCGACCGCGTCTTTCATGTTGAGTTTTGCTGAATAGTCGTTGAGAGAACGATCATGACCAAAGATATTACCTATGCTGAAGAACTTGATACTGTCATCATCACGTATTCCGGCCCAGTTCCCCTGACAGCCGTTCAAGAAGCCATTCAGATCGCGTATGATATGGCTGTTGAGCATCAATGTAAACGATTTTTAGTCGATTGCCTGAAGATGAAACCTGGCGGCGGCTCCACCCTCGACATCTACGAGTTGGCGCGCATGTTCGAACAATTCCCCGATATGTGTTCCTATAAAGATGCTATTCTCCTGCCGCCGATCCCTGAAAGTGTTGAAGATTTAAAATTCTTCGAAACAACCGCTCGCAATCGCGGTTTCAACGTGCGCGTTTTCTCCGATCGTCAAGCCGCCATTGATTGGTTGATGGAGTAACATAGACATCCGATGTTTTGAAAACATCGAATGTCTTCATATGGGAAGGCCTCACACATGACCGACGAAACCAATATCATCCCGGCGGACGAGAATGTTCCATTCGACGAATTGACCCCCGAAATGCTCATGGAGGCCGGTGATGCGCTCTCCAAGTCGTTGCTCTTTACCTTGCGCCGCGACTACTTTGACGGCCCGGTGGTCGAGCGCGATGTGGTGCGCATGTCCGACGCCGAAATTCCCCAACAGCCCGATTTAGCCATTTTGGAGTTAGAACAGGTCGGCAAGCCGGTACGCGAGGATATGAGCGAGTACTTCACCGCCATTCAGACCACCCTGGCCGCCTGCCACGACCCGCGTTATGCGTTAATTTTCATGGTCTCCAGTGACGGGCTGCGCAATCGCATTTATATCGGCGTGGTGGCGCGGACAAGCGGTACACAGCCGCGCATCTTCGCCGAGCAGGTGGGGCAATTCTTGGGGTCGAACTGGCCGGGGACACGCGTCAAACTGGTGGAAGATTACGAGCAGGTGGCGCGTTATGTACACGTACCATTGAGCACCTATCGCCATGCGCGCGCATTAACAGGCATTCCATCGGTAAAAAAAAGCGAAAGAGCGCAAAGTTATCCCCAAAGCCTGGATCGTTTCATGCGCGGCCTGCGCGGCAAGCCTTATCTCTACATGGTCGTGGCCGAGCCGATGGCCGAGGCCGAAGTCGGTGAAATCATCACCTCCTGCCACACGCTTTCGGGGCAGGTACACGCTTTTACCAAAGCCACCCTCAACCGCAGCACTGGCAGCGGGATCACCGAAAGCATCTCGCGTTCAGAGAGTGAAACGGAATCCACTGCCAAGACCGAGGGCGTATCCGAAAGCGAAAGCATCGGGCGCAGCAAGGGCGTGCTGGGCACCGAGATGGAGAAATCATCAGGGGTTTCCAAAGGCCTGAAGGGTGTCGGCCTGGGGGCTATCTCAGCGCTGCTAGTAGCCGCTGGGGGACCGTTCTTGCTCTCCGGAATGCTGGGCATGTTTGGGCAGTTATTGCCCTCGACGACAAGCTCAACAGTGCGTGGCACGACGACGTCCGAATCGGAGACGCTAGGGCGCACCGTTGGGAATGCCTTTAGCGAGGGTTCGTCCACGAGTGAGTCACTCTCCTTCGGGCGCGAATATCTCAACCGTCACGCCGAGGCCTGCGTAAAACTACTCGGCGAAACCGTGGAGCGCTTCGAGACCGCCCGCGCCCAGGGCTGCTGGAATGTGGGCGTGTATCTGCTCAGCAATCAGAATGAAACAGCGGCGCAGGCCCAGGCGCAATTGAAAGCGCTGGTCAGCGGGGAGAAGACGGCTTTCGAGCCGGTGCGCTTCCATGACCTCGGCCCGGTATGGGATGGTCAGGCGCAAGTCGCCTTAGACGTCTTCACCCAACCTCCTTTGCGGCTGGCAGCCCCGGGCGAGGAGAGCTTTATCCAGCACCCCATGGGTGAAGCCTTTGAAGGCCTCACCACCCCAATGAACACCGAAGAACTTTCGCTGCTCGCCAATCTTCCTTTGAAAGAAATGCCCGGTATGCCCATGCAGCCGACGGCCTTCTTCAGTCTGAATCCGCCCGTGCCGGATGATCCGGCGAATGCCCTGCACCTGGGGGAGTTACTCGAAGGCGGCGAGGCGATTCCCGGCCTGTGCTATGATGTCGATCTCAACAGCCTGACACGCCATATTTTCATCACCGGCATCACTGGCAGCGGAAAATCAAATACCTGCCGCCGTATCATTAGTGAACTGATGGAGAGCGGGAAAAATTTTTTGGTCATCGAACCCGCTAAAGATGAGTATGTGCAGCTTGCCCTGGCCTACAACCAGGCCGGGACCTTCGACCGCGAGATTGCCGTCTACATGCCGGGGCGTTCAGATTGGGGCGGGCAGCCGCTGGAAGACTTGCGCTTGAACCCCTTTGATATTGTCCAAATCCCGGGGGCCACAACACAGGTGATGCCGCACCTCGACCGGCTGAAATCTATTTTCAATGCCAGTTTCCCGATGTACGAGATTTTGCCGGTGATTCTCGAAGAAGCGCTGGTTGATCTTTATGACAGCCAGGGCTGGCTTGAAGAGAGTCTGCCCCCAGAGGGAGTGGGCCGCCCCACACTGGAGAACCTCTATAACCGCATCACCGGCGTGGTGCGCGAGAAAGGCTACGAAGAGCGTATCACCGCCAACATCACCGCCGCGCTGCGCACGCGCATTGGCAGCCTGCTGCGCGGCTGGAAAGGCAAACTCTTCGACCAGCCCTTCTCCACGCCCTGGGCCGAGCTTTTCGACCGCCCGGTAGTAGTCAACCTGCAATACCTGGGCGACGACGCCGACAAGTGCTTCACCATGGCGCTGCTGCTCAACTTTATGTACGAGTACCGTCAGGCCCAGCACGAGAGCCTGGGTTCGCCTGAATCGAGCGCGCTGCGCCATTTGGCGATCATCGAGGAGGCCCACCGCGTGCTGCGCTCTGCACCCCAGCGCGCCGACTCGGCCAACCCGCAGGCCAAGATGGGCGAGATGTTCGCCGATATTCTGGCCGAGATCCGCGCTTATGGGCAGGGCATGGCTATCATCGATCAAGTTCCCGCTAAACTCGTTCCCGACGCCATCAAGAACACTAATCTCAAAATCATCCACCGCCTGGTGGCCGCCGACGACCGCAACTCGATGTCCGGCGCGCTGGCGCTCACCGAAGATCAGGCCAAAGTCATCGCCCGACTCAAAGTCGGGCAGGCTATCGTGGCAGGCATTCAAGATGACATGGCTTCGTGGGTGAAAGTCGCGTATACGCCGATGGAGAAGTTAGGGCGTTAATACCCTATTTACCCTGTATACCTTTTCTACGGTACACAAGGTAAACAGAGTAGCAGGGTATTCAACCCGGAGTCTTTATGAAAAACACATTGATTTACCTGCACCTGCTCTCGTTCACGCCGCCGGATAAAGTAGCTGATTTACGTTCGTTACGCTCTTCTTTTGTGGAAGACTGGCCCCAGGCAGTGGAGGCGGCTGCAAGGCTGATGGTCGCTTTTCATCAGGCCAGCCGCAACCCGGAGGGTGAACTTGTGGCGGAGCTGGCGCGTGCAGCCCTGAGCGCCGATTCGTCTCCGGAGGCTTGCCGCTCTTTTCAGGATCAAGTGAACAAACTATCTCAACACCCCGGCCGCGCCAAGCCCGAGAACCGCCTGCACCGCAAGCGCGGCTGCCGCCTGTGCGCAACCCCCTGCCGCTATGGCTTTTTCTCCCTCCTCACCGAACCCGATTTTGAGACCCTACAAGAACTCCTCAATACAGAGAACAACAAAAACCCCGCCCATCAAAAACCAATCGCCGCCGTCTGGCGTTACACCCTCACCCATTTGGGCAATACTTTCCAGGTTGGTGAATGGCATATCGCCGCCGATCATCTAGGAAATTTAGCCTACTGCCTGGTCTCGCTGGCGACCGCCAAATCTCGTTATCCCTTCCCCGAGACGCAGATGCGCAAGTTCCAGGAGATTAATCAGAATTTGATTGCGCAATACCGCTAACGTATTACCTGCAATCTGCAACTCTCAACCTATCTTGTTACTTTTTTATCGGTACAGACGACTAAAGGAGCAAACCAAACAATCATTTAGCACCATAAGGAGTGACCGATGAACGAACTAGAAAACCTGCAACCCGAAGAAAGCCTAGAAAGTGTAGAACCCACAGAACGCCTTGAAGAACAAACCCTCGATGACGCTGCCCATGAACCCGGAAGCCGCGTCGAAGAGACGGTCACGTATGAACAATCCGAGGCCATTGAAGAAACCCTGGTTGAAGTGATTGACACGACACAGCTTGAACTGGCCGCCGAAGACGGCACAGTTGACCGCGACGACGATGGTCTGATCAAAGACCCCGACCTCAGTGAAGCATCGGGCGATGATGACGACAAAGACGAAGCCACCCCTATCAACCTGCCCGGCCCGGTTGCAGAGGATGATGACGTTGACATGCAACTGATCAGCGGCCCCAGCCGCGATGATTTGCCCGACGGCACCGGCATCCTCGAAGAACCACATAAAACCGTCGAAATGGCCGAGAAGCTAGAAGAGCGCGGCATCGCAGATAGAGCCGAAATTCCCGACGGCATCGAATTTGAACTTGCCCAGGGAGACAGCGATGACGACGGCAAAGACGAAGCCACCCCCATCAACCTGCCAGGTCCGGTGGCCGCAGTTGCCCAAGACCCTATGCCCGACCCTGATCCGGGTTTCTACACTCCCAGGGTAGCCGAAGAACCCGACCCTGGCCCCGATCCGTTCCAACAGGCAGCTCTCTCACCCGATGATGTCAAGTTGGAGCCAGCCCCCGACTTCAAGGATATGCAGCCCTCCGAGCAGGCTGTCGTAGAAATCATCGGCAGAGCTATCGCCGACGATGAATATCGCACCACATTATTCGACGATGCACGGGCAGCTATTCGCGGCTACGATGTCAGCGATGACGATCAGATCGGATTGGGCGAGATGACCCAAGAATCGTTCAATTTCTTCGCCGCCGAAGTGGAAGCGCGTTTCGGTGCCGCAATAGCCGAAAACCCCCAGGCCACCGAGCAGCAAGTTATGGCCCAAGTTGTGCATGCTGTCTGGAGGGACCTCAACCCCGGCGGACTGGTTTACGTGCTGACACACAAAATCCCGCACAAGCATCTATCATAAATAAGATGCCCGAAGGGTTTCGCAGGCAACAGATCGTGAAAGAGTCTGCCAAGACAAAGTAGCTATTCCTTGAAATAGCCTTTACAAACCCTTCGGGTCTTGGTAACACGATTAGGGAGAATCAAAATGAACACAAAAACTCGCATATGGATGAAATCCCTTGTACTGTTGTGCATTCTGGCAACGCTGAGCAGCATGACGGCCTGTAGTCTGCCGTTCAAAATCGTTCCCAACACCCAACCCGAAGAAATGCCGCCTCCAGGCGAAGAGCCCCCTCCGGGTGAAGAGCCTTTTACTCCAGAGGAGGAACCACCCCCAGGAGAAGAACCGCCTCCCGGTGAAGGCGAAATATGGATCGAATTCGAGGCCGAGCGCGACCACCTTGCGCCGGGGGAATGCACTCTGCTCTGGTGGCATGTCGAAGGTGTAGAAGAGGTATCGCTGAACGGAGAACCAGTTGAGCCTGCAGGAGAACGGGAGATCTGCCTGGAGGAGCCGATGGTTTTTGCTCTGGAAGCAGGCATGGAGTTCCGTGAAATTGCAATTATGGTAGAGGGCATGCCCGGTGAAGAGCCACCCCCAGAGGGAGAACCGCCTCCCGAAGAGCCTCAACCATCTGAAGGCGGGATGAATGATGAAGAGGCCATCAAACAAGCCCTGCTGGGGGAACTCGGCTGGAGTGAATCTGAATTGGTCTTCGACATCGGCAGGATGGATGACCAATTTGCCGAGGGTGGCGTCAGCAGGGGCGGCGAGCTGGGGGGCGCAATGTGGCTTGCAGCGAAAGACCACGACCAGTGGGTGATTGTCCACCACGGGCAGGATTTACCCCCCTGTGGCATGGTTGAGGCTTATGGCTTCCCGCCCGACTGGGTTCCCTATTGCTGGGATGACGTTTCGGGAACTTCTATCGAACGCTAGCGCGCACGAAACCGCTTTTAGGGAAAGCCCACGCCCCTATTTTCGGGCTTTCCCTATGCCACAATCATGCGCTTCGACTACGCTATCGCCGGTCGCTCTGCGCGCTGATACCTATAGCCTTATCCGAAACTGATGTTAAATACATTTAGGCCTTACGCAGTTCGTTGATAATTTCTCAAAATTTAGGGGGCAAGTGGCATTCATCGTCGCAAGCGCGTAACTCCTAAGATTACCGCCTTCGAATAGAAAGCAATAAAGGAGATGAGTTGCTATGGACACAAATATTCCCGCCGAGGGGCTTAGAAAAACGATTTGCTATTACTATCTTTTAGCATACTGCCCACCAGAAAATGTCGGCGAGTTAAGGGAGATTGCCCAACCGCTGCGCGCCGATGCAGCTGCATTGGCGAAAATGGATGTGGATCAATTTTTCGAGAAAGCTGCTCCCGAGGTCAGCCGCCACATCCTCGCTTTTCACCAGAACAGTCGCCAACCTGCCACTGATTGGGTCGAAAAATTGAACAGCAGGATCACCGACGCAGAAAAAAGCCCCGGCAAAGCGATGTCATTTCAAATGATGCTTGGTCTGGTTTCTCGGCTGCCACAACGGGCCAAACCCGAAAATCGGCTCCACCACCGCCGAGGCTGCCAGTTCTGCGCCGCCCCCTGTCACTACGGCTATTTCACCCTGATATCAAAACCATCTTTTGAAAGACTCCAAGAGATTCTTGAACGTGAGCATCAGAACTCCGCGGAAGACAAGCGACCGGTTTCAGCAATCAAAGCCTTCGCCCTATCGCACATCCGACAATTATTAGGAGTGGAGAGCGGCACAATTCCCATTCAACAAGAGCATCTGGCGCATCTCGCCTATTGCTTGCTGACACTGGCAACGTCAAAATCCCGCTTACACTTTCCAGAAAAACAATTCAAATTATTTCAGACAGCCAATCAATTTTTCAGCCAACTGCGAATGCACTAAGAACCTTGCCCTATGAGAGCGCCCACATGTAATACGTGCAAAATCATTTCGCGTAAGGAGTAAGACAATGGACGAGATGGAAATTACACAACCCGAGGAGATCGTTGAAGTATCCGCAGAAACAGAATCGCCAGCAATGGAAGAGCAATCGCTGGCAGATGCCACTTACGACGCCGGCGCGCGTGTTGAACAAATCGGCGACTACGAGCAATCAGAAGTTGTCGAGGCCACATTTACCGAGATCGTGGATAGCATGGTAGAAGCGCCCCAACAAACTCCTGTGGAAGAATCTAAAATCCCTCAAGAGATCGATCCGCTCACCGGCCAGTCAAAACCAGGCGATAGCAGCACAGATGAAACCGATATAGTCGAAGAACCCCTTCAGGTCGATGAAGATCAAAGCCAGATAGAATCACCAGGCGCCTTAGCAGAGACCGTTGATGATGTGGATCGAATTGATGATCGCGCAGTAACCGATCAGGAAACCGATGCACAACGTATTGGAGAAGACTACGGCAATACAGCAACCATCACCGATGAAGGAACGCCTGAGACCCAGGTCGCAGTGGGTGAAAAGCCCACCGGAGTTATTGAAGACGAGGGTATTGATGCTGGGCAAATTCAGACCCCTCAAATTGAAAGGCAAATCCCCGAAGAAGAGATTCTGGCGGATGGGATGATCAAAGGAGGCCTCATGCCTCAGGGGGAGTCGGAAAAGCAAACCCATGATATGGGCAAAGGCACCTCCGGGGGAGGCCCGCCGGTAACGGGAAAAAGCGGCAAGAGTGTTGATATTATGGTCCCCGGAAAAAGTGATACCGGTCGGTACTTGGATATCGAATCTATGAAGAATGATGGCGGTGTAGTTCCGAGTAGTGATGGAAAAGGGTATTGGGAAAAACAAGACAATGGAGATTGGTATTTTATCGAATATGAGACTGATGATGAAGATCCACCTGATGCGGGGACCGCTCCTGAACCAGGGGGAGTTTATGGATTGACGCCAGACGGCAGCACCCCCATGCCCTACACCGGCTCGACCTATGGCGGCGAACCCACAGACCTTTCCCATCAGTCTCCTGCTGGCCCGGATGAGTGCGGCTTTCTGCGCATGATCGTCGGCGGGGAAAGGCACGAACAATCCTACTATGGCTATGGCTCCAGCGGCAGCGTCACCTTCAGCCCCAGCGGCGGTGGAGAAACGGATGATTCTGGCAAATACTACGGCGGCCTTTTTGGCGGCGGCAGCATTCAAGACATCAACCCCGACGACTTCGATTACTATACCCCGAACGTGCTTTCAGAAGCGCTGGCAAAGGCACAAATGGAGTAAAAAATTTAGAACTGACGCGGTTCGATGAAAGATATTCTACAAATAGGCGCTACTTGTTCGAGACGTAGCGCCTATTTGCTATCATGTTACTTTTCACGCTCCTCTAACGACTAAACACATAGAAGTCCAAACTTTGTCACAGTAATTACAGAGGAGCACAAAATGAGCGAGATGGAAATCCTTCAACCTGAAGAAAATCTGGAAAATGTAGAAAGCATCGATCGCACCGAAGAACAAGCGCTTCAAGAAACAGCCCACGAACCCGGCTCCCGCGTTGAGCAAACGCAAGATTTCGAACAAGCCGAGGCCGTGGAGGGCGTGCTGACCGCAGCAATGGCCGATGGCGAAGCCGGTGTGCGCACACAACCCGAAGTCTCTGGAACCCCGCAAGAAAGCGCTAAAATTGCCCAAGACCCCCTGACCGGCAAAAGCTACGGCGGTGAGCAGGGCAATTCGTCCGGTGGTAGCTCATCCGAAGAAGAACCTGCCTTAGCCGAAGGCTCTGGAGAAGCCCCCTATGCCCCCGCACAGGGCCAGGCAATCACAGAACCGGCGAATGATGACGCCGGCAGAATCCCGTCCAGCGAAATCGACGGCAATGACCCGGTTTTCGAAATGGATGGGGCAGCCTCCGGTCAAGGTCAAGATTTCAGTGAGGGAAACGCCGAACCCGGCAAACAAATTGGCGAGTTCGATCCCCAGCGAATAGACCCCGGACAATTGCCTCAGGAAAAACAGATCCCGGTCGGCATGGGCAAGGACGGCGCGCTCTTCCCCCAGGGCGGCAAGAATATGCCCGGCGGGCAGGGTGGCCCTCCGCAAGGCAGCAGCACCTCGGGCGGCGGCCCGCCTGTCAATTTCCCTGGCGGCGGCAAAGGAAAAGGCGGCGGCAAAGATAATACCATCCCCGGAAACAGCCCTTCTGGACGGTATTTGTTTCTCAAAGCGGACGACTCCGGCACTGTCACCGACGCCGATGGCAAGGGTTACTGGGCCATGGACAAAAACGGCGACTGGCACTACCAGGTCATTGACAATGAAGAAGCGCCCGCCGAAAAACCCCATGAGGGAGACCCCATTGATGGCGACTTCGGCATGCCGTATACCGGCTCCACCGGCGGCGGCGAAAAACCCGACCCCAATGAACCCGTTGGCGGGCCAGATGGCGATAGCGGCAAACTTTTCCCGGTGATCCCCAAAGGCGGCGGCAGCAAAGATTCCGGCGGCAAAACACCCGGCGACAAAGACGGTGACGACGACTCCGGCCACTTCCTGGGTGATGCCAACTTAAGCGGTAGTGATGACTACGTCCCCCCGCCCGATGATGATATTCCCTACCACGACCTGAACCACATAAATGCCGCTAAAAAGTAAAACCCGATAGCGGCCAATAAAAAAGACCAACGGCTGACAACCGTTGGTCTTTTTTATTGGCCGCCGACGGTGGTAATTACATGACGATCTTCGGTGAGATATGTTTGAGCAGCGCGGCGGACTCCCTCTGGGGTGACCCGATTAATCCGGGCGATAGCCGCCTCGAAGGGTTCGATTTCATGCAACAGCCCCTCAATCCCATAGATTCCCGCGACCGACAGATTGGTCTCAAAGCGCCGCGCCAGCGTCCCGGCGTAATTGCCTTTCGCGGCTCTCAGCTCACCCTCCGAGAGGCCGTTTTCGCGCAAATCTGCCCATTCATCCAGAATTACATCTTGTACAGCGGTCAAATCTTCTGGTGCGCAAGCCGCATGAGCAGCCAGAAATCCGGCATCTTCATACACGGACGAAACCATATTGACGTTATAAACCAGACCCAAATCTTCGCGCAGACGCCGGTATAATCGCCCGCTGGCGCCCATTCCTAACACTCGTTCGATAATCTTCAACACCGAACGGTCGCGATGCTTCAGCCCCTGGGTGGGCACACCAACCAGTAAATAGCTGCGCCGGGTATTAAATTCGAGATGCCCGCCGCGCACACCACCGGGGGTTTCGGGCAACGGAGCGGGGGGCTGTTCCGGCCCGGCGGGGAAGTTTGCAAAAGTTTCGGCGGCCAGAGATTGCGCGCTCGGCGCCGAGACATCGCCACAAATGGCGAGAAGGGCATTGCCGCTCACAAAGCGGGTTCGGTAAAAAGCGCGGATGTGCGCCAGTTCCAGCCCGGCGATCCCCTCCGGTGTACCAATCACCGGCTTGCCAAAGGGGTGTTCGGCTCCCCACATGTGCTGCTGAAACAGATCGTAAATCACGCTGCTGCGGTCGCGGGTTTGCTCAAGTTCACTGGTTACAACCAGCTTCTCGTTGAGAAAATTTGTCGCGTCAAAGTTTGGAGACAGAACCAACTCCGAGAGCAGGTTCAGCGCCAGATGGAGATCATCCCCCAGGGTGACCGTGTGCAAACTCAGATACTCGCGTCCAGTATGCGCGTTTAACTCACCGCCGCGAGATTCGATTTCCCCAAAAATGTGCTTACGACCGCCGAACAACATGTGCTCGGTGAAATGCGCCAGGCCGGGATGCACATCATCATAGCGGCTTCCGGCGCGCACAAAAAAACGACAGGCTGCTGTACGCGTCCCGGGCCGATGGAGGGTGATGATACGGAGGCCGTTATCGAGTTGGGTGAATTGGTATTCCACAAATGTTTACGATCAAGCCAGGCGACCGTGAGGCATTTTTTCTGTATTCCTGATTTCTTTAGAGTAATCCCGATTTGCTAATGCGCTCGTCGAGGTCGCTCATCCACTCTTCCAAGTTCTCCGGTTCCATCTCTTTGAGCGCGGCAATCTCTGCCGGGGAAAGTTGAAAACCGGCCTGTTGCAGGGTGCTTTCGGGTGCGGCAAAGAAATCGGTTCGAAAAGTTTCATCACCCATCAAACGGTGAATGACAGCCTGCAGGCGTTCGCTGACGGTCTCTTTTCGGCGCGGCAAGGCCGCCAATGCCAGGTTGCGTGTACGAATTGCAAAAGCCGGATCAGGCTCAACATTGGCTGCCGCTTGCAATCGCTGGAGGGTCGTCGCTTCCACACCAAAATCTTTAAGTTCTTCAGGGGAAATATCTTCCCCGGCTAGAATTCGGTCGGTTAAAACAGCCAATTCTTCGGCAGCTTCGGCCTCGCTCAGGTCGCGCTTTTGGGTGGGATTTTTTTTCTTAGTCATAATTATCATCAACCCAGGTAACACCATAGGCGGAAGGGTGCTGACCTGCCTATCCTATTAGTCGCCGGCAACGCCTAAAAAGTAACACTGCCTTCCAACTGGGCAATTTTTTCCTGACAAGTTTCCACAGCCCGATAGAAACGGACTTTGGCCGCGCCCAATTTGATGCCCAAACGATCGGCAACCTCCTGAAAAGGCAGCCCGTCGGCCAAACGCAGCAAGATGATTTCGCGGTGCGTCTCCGGCAGGGCACGCATAGCCTGGCGCAAGAGTAATTCGTCGGCTTTTCCGCCGAGGGGGTTTTCCCCGGCGACTTGATCGGCGGTTTCGATCTCGACCTGTTGAACCTGCCGCTCACGCTTGCGATAAAAATCGGCCACACGGCGCTTGACAATGCGGTACAACCAGGTAGAGAAGGAAGAGCCGCCCCGAAAATTCCCAATGGAGCGCGCCACGGAAATGAAAATCTCCTGAGTGACATCCTCGGCATCTGTTTCTGGAACCAGGGCACAAACGCGGCGATAAACTCTGGTTAGATAATGATCGTAGAGTTCACCAAAGGCCATCTGATCGCCTTGTTGGGCGGCTTCAACGAGCTTGTTTTCGTACTCAGGAGTCCATGACATAGTAGTAATTGCAAAGTTCTTACCGCGAAGACGCAAAGGGGGCAAAGTTTATTACTGTTTTTTCTTTGCGTTTTTCACGTCTTCGCGGTGAGTATTAAATTCAGGAGTTACGCACTTGCACAGGGGAAGCCCAATATCTTTCAACGAACTGCGTAAGTCCTAAAATTGTAAAGATCTCATCAAACAAGGAAGCGCATCAAAGCCCACAGGGATATGCCTACGGCTATCGCCGTCCAGGCCAGGGAGAGCAGGCCGAATACTGTGTAGATTTTATCATCCCTTGTAAAGGATTCGCCGCCCGCGATTTTTTGCCACAGGTCACGGCGCGCGAAGTTCAACGCCCGGTCGCGCAGCAGGGGCATCTCCAACCAATCCATCAAGAGATAGTAGCCATCCCAGCGCAGCAAGGGGTTGAGATTGAAAAACGAGAGCAAGATGCAGGTAAAAGAAACTTGGAACAGCCATCCGGCCAGGCCTGGGGCGGGGTTGAGAAAAATGAGCAAACTGGCCGCGCCCCCAAGGAAGAACCCGGCATACGGCCCCGCCCACGAAACCAGCATGCGCGGGCGGCGCGGCTCCATCCATATATCGCCGGTATCCACAAAAAAGGCCGGCATCCCCAGGTAAATCATAAACCCGGCCCGGCGCACTTCGCGCCCATAATGCTTGACAGTGAAAGCATGAGCGGCTTCGTGAAACAAGATCGCCACAAACTGTGCCAGATACAACCCCACCAAACCCGCGCTAAACTGCCCGCTTACGCTGCGCGCCAGTGAAAATTTTCCATTGACGACATGATAGCCAAATGCCGCCAGGCCGCTAACGGTGAGCAAAGCCATCCCAAACTGCGCGGCAGGCGTAAAAAAGAGAAAGGCCCCGCCATCATATAATCGCCCCAGCAATTTATCCATGCCGCGCAATGAGAACGTCGTTTGGGTAAACGCGCCAACCAATGTCTGCCAGGCCCGCTGCCCCCATCTTTGCCCCAGCGACCGCGCCGTTTGGCGGTAAATATCCGCGCGGGCAGCCACTAAAAATCCTTTGGCTTCCAGTTCGCCTAAAAAGGTAAGCAACCCATCCAATGGCAATGTGCCAAATTCGGCATAGTAGGCCACGGCCATATCGCGCAGGCTGTGGGCGCCATCCATCAAATTCCACAAAAAAACTTGCCCGGCGGTCAAGCGTAAATAAGCCCCAGAACGGGTATTCTTGAGGACGAAATATTTTTCCCCGGCAGCGGTCTGCAACTCCTTCAAGGCCCAGCCCAAACGCCGAGTCGGTTTGCGCAGCGAAAAATCCCCAGCCTGGCTGGCGGCGCTCCACAAACCGGCTTCAGAAGGCGCCACAGCCAGGGTTTCATCGCCCACTTGCGCCCAAATGCCCAAAGCGCCCGTCTGCCCGGGCCGCGCCTGTGCCGCATCGCGCCACACATTATGGAGCGGGCGGATGATTAAGGTCTCGTCGTTTAATTCTTCCCAAATGTCTGTTGAGCGGCGTTGATAGATCAGGAGAGTCTCATTTTCGAGATCGCCCCACATCCCCCCCGGCCGCTCGCCCAGGGCCGCCCAAATTCCGTATCCGTCCGGCACACCTTCGACTTTGAGTTGGCGCCAGATTCCGCCGGTAGCTTTCGGCCTGGGGAGTGCGTCCCAAATGCTTTGCCCCACAATTAGATCGCCTCAACTCGAAAGATAAACGGCTCTGCGCCGAACACAATCTGGTCGTCGTTTTTTAGCAATTGCGCCTCGGTAAGGCGCTGCCCATTAAGCAAAGTTCCGTTGGCGCTGCCCAAATCGCTGAGCAAGAACTCATTGCCGCGGCGCTCAATTTGGGCATGGGGGCGTGAGACAGCCCGATCGCTCAGGCATACATCCCAGCCCTGGTTGCGCCCGATGATGTTTTTCTCTTTGTGCAGTGTGAGGCGCGTTCCAGCAGGCGTTTCGAGATGGGCGCGCAGATTCGCTTCGGGGACCACCAGCGTGGAGCGGAGACTCGCCTGGGGGTCTGCTGCCCGCTCGAAGCGGAGTTCGACCGGCCCAATCTGAAGTTGGTCGCCATTTTTGAGCGGACGCGTGTCGCCCAGCATTTCCCCGTTAAGATACGTCCCATTGAAGCTGCCCAAATCTGAAACCAGAAAGGACTCGCCATCGAAGAAAATCTCGGTATGCTGGCGCGAGACGCGTTCATCCAGAATGACGACACTGCAATCGCGCCCCCGCCCAATGACAGTGATCTCATTGACCAGTTCCAGCGTGTGCGATTGACCTGCAGGAAATTCCCAATTGATATGTGCGGTCGTCATCCGTCCCCTGCCCTCAATCTAGATACGGGGTTTCCAGCGGTTCGGGCTGCGGCTTGCACACGCCGCAAAAAACCGCCTCCGCAACCACCAGCGATTTGAGAACTTGCTTGCTCTCACTGGGATAAACGCTGACGATGTAATTCATGGTTTGAGTGTGCGCTTTGCAAACGGCGCGCCCGCAAAAACGGCACACCGCCTGAGCAGGTTGATTGCAGTGCCAACAGTTCATCGGGTTGCTCCTAATTTGATAGATCCTAAGGGTTTTTATTTAACTCAAGTTGCCACCTGCAAGCACATAAAGCTGTAGGCGAGTAAAAATAGGC
>CAYFMI010000012.1:0-63289 GCA_964344175.1 uncultured Anaerolineales bacterium | reverse complement strand
CTAGATACAGATTCGCTCCCATTGGGTGTAGATTCCGGTTGAGACACAGCGACAAGCGCAGGCCCGGCAGGATCATCCTTTGGGGGCGTGGATAATTTTCGAGCCAGATCACCCGCGTGGGTGCGCATCTCCGTGAAAGGCATCTCCGTCTCAAACACCAGCGCCAGCACATAGTCATCGCCCAGGCTTGTGGCGTACATCATATATTCGCTGCTAGTGGCGTCTAAACGGATAAAGCGAGCCAAATCGCTGCCGCCATCGTGTGCCCAGTAGTGCCCCACGGCGCGTCCCAATTCTTCGGCGGCGGGTTGCGCAAGTTGACCAGCATACGCCCAAAGTTGACTTCCACGTGTGATGAGGGCTGCTTGGGCCGCTGACCCTAAAGAGAGACGGGTCAGATGCTGTGCAACGCGGTTGACATCTTGCAGCCACTCCGGGGCGGGGTTCGGAGAGGTTGCAGGCTTCGAAGTACTCGTGGGGAACGGATAACGATCCTGTTGTTCTTTGGCCACAGTCTGAGGTAAGGGCGTCTCAGCGACATCTTCTAATGTTTCTAGCAAATTGGGAAGATAAAATGGCATCGAAAGCCAGGCATCGATCAGCGATTGATAGATTTCATCTTGCGAATCTTCGTAACTTCCGGGCATCGCCACAATACGAATATCGGGAATGACCCCGCGCAGACTGGCAATGAAGTCGATGGGTTCGGGAACAATCTCAAAATCGACAATGGCCAGAGCAAAACGCTTCGATTGAGCGCGTTTTAAGGCCTGCTCGCCACTATCGACCAAGTCTGCCCGGTATTGGCCAGTTTCGCCTAACGCTTGTTGCATCAACTCCCCCAAACTACGAATAGAAGTTGCAATGAGCACACTGACAGCCATGTTATGAGTGTATCATGCGGCATGGTGAGAAGCAAGTCAATAAACTTCGATTGAAAGGAGATCGAAAGTTTATTGCACGACCATTCTAAATAGCAAAATTAGTGCGTTCATGGGCACGGTTAAGCCTCTTTGGCGAGCGCTTTCACCAATTCCAAGAATTCATCCCATTCTTCCTGAAAAAAATGTACCGTGACGTTATTGAGTTCTAAATGAAAGGTGACTTCTCCATCAGGCTCTTCCGCCAGCCAGGCCGCATTGTTCTGGGTTTCAGCGATAGTCTTGGTTTTTGGGTCGGGATAATCTGTCATGTTGTTTTTCCTTATTTTTTCAGTTAACAGTTACGCTTACAAATGATGAAAACCCTAAAAATTAGGGGCGCTTTTAATTCTACTCAATTTCCAACCAGATGAGACCAAGCAACTACGGTGCCGGAAGCACGTACCAGGGATTCACAAAACCGCCGTTCAAACGTACTTCAAAATGCAAGTGCGGCCCGGTTGAGTTTCCGCTGCTTCCGCCCAAGCCGATTAATTGCCCCTGACGCACACTCTGTCCACAGGCTACATTAACGCTGCTCAAGTGGGCATATAGGGTTTGGTACCCATTTCCGTGATCGATGGCGGTAGTAAACCCATAGCCGCCCGATGACCAACCGGCAAAAACGATTACACCACTGTCGGCAGCCACAACCGGATCGCCGATTGTTACACCAATATCAATCGCCAAATGCCCCGACCAATAATCATTTCCCGAAAGAGTGTGATTGCCTGTCGGCCAGATAAAGGCGCCGCTGCCATACAGGCCATCATACCCGCCTGGACAAGCACCCCCACCGAAGATTCCCGTAGAAACACCCGCCGAACCACGCGCCGGTACGGGGACAATCCATTGTTGGAACTCACGCTGCCCACCGGGTATCATCACCCAGCTTCCAGGGTCCGCTTGTGGATCGGCCAAATCAAAACGATTAGCCGTCCAGGTAAGTAGATCATTCACGTTGACTTCAAATTCACTGGCAACCGTTTCTAAAGAATCGCCCTCTTGCCATTGATAATACACGCCGTCAACCGGAGGAATTTTCAAAACCATATCCGCCGTAAGGGAATGAGGATCATCCTTGAGTACATCATAATTTGACCATAAAACGGTCTCCGGCTCGACGCCATATTCCCCAGCAATGGCAAACACCGAATCGCCAAACTCGACGGTATATTCAACAATGGTCGAACGAGGGCGGTCGGGGATTTGCGTATAAAGCATCGCCTTGCGCCGCAAACTAAGCCGCGTCTCATCTTCAAAGATCCCCGGCAAGCTGGCAGGCTGCTGCGGAAGCGGCAAAGCCACCTCACTGGGTAGCGGTTCTTGGGCCGCGTCCGGTATCTCTGCTCGAAGCAAGGCGCGTCGCTGCCAACCCAAAAAGATTGTTACCCCCACCAACCCCAATGCTAAAACCCAGGCCGACCAATACAACCAGCCACGATGGTCATTCTTCATGGTTTCCTACAGTCAGGGAAGAATAATGTAATTACTCGTTCAGGGACATCAAGAATTCTTGATTGTTGTTCGTATTCTTGAAACGGTCGAGAATGGCTTCGGTAGCCGTCCCCGGGTCCATCCCCGCGCCATGAGGCGGCGATGCAATCATCTGATCGTACATGCGGCGCATAAGCCAAACGCGCGGCGTAATATCCGGCCCTAAGAGCATTTCTTCGCGGCGGGTGGATGAACGAGAAATATCGATGGCGGGGAAAATGCGTCGCTCTTGCAATTGGCGCGAGAGGTGCAATTCCATATTGCCGGTTCCCTTGAACTCTTCATAGACAACATCGTCCATGCGGGAGCCTGTATCAATCAGGCAGGTCGCCACAATGGTCAGCGATCCGCCTTCTTCAATATTGCGCGCCGCCCCAAAGAAACGCTTGGGCGGGTACAACGCCGAAGGATCGATACCACCCGACAGGGTGCGCCCCGAGGGCTGCACAACCAGGTTATAGGCTCGCGAGAGACGGGTTATCGAGTCCATGGCGATAAAGACATCGCGCCCAACTTCGACCAATCGTTTGGCGCGCTCAATGACCATCTCGGCCACGCGCACATGCGAAGAAACCGGCTCATCAAACGTAGATGAAATAACTTCTGCATCTACCGAGCGGTCCATATCGGTTACTTCTTCGGGGCGTTCGCCAATCAGAGCAACGATTAAATAAACTTCGGGGTACTGGCTCGAAATGGCATTGATAATGCTCTTCAGGATGGATGTCTTCCCGGCTTTCGGGGGCGAGACAATCAAGCCGCGCTGCCCGCGACCAATAGGCGCTACCAGATTGATCAAACGCGTTGAAAGCAGGCGTTTGTCGGTCTCGATATTAAAACGCTTATCTGGGAATATGGGCGTCAAACGCTCGAAGCGCGGGCGGCGAGTGGCTTCATCAGGGTCGAGGCCGTTGATGCTTTCCACTTTCAGCAAGCCGTAATGACGTTCCGACTCGCGCGGCGGACGCACATGCCCTAAAATCATATCGCCATTGCGCAGCTTATAACGCCTGATTTGGGATTGCGAAACATAGACATCGTGCGCGCTGGGCTGATAGTTATCCCAACGTAAAAAGCCGATGCCTTCGCTCATAATTTCCAATATGCCGCCGCGTACTTCCAGGCCTTCACGTTCGGCATCAGCTTGCCGCACCAGCATGAGCAGCTTTTCTTTTTTAAGTTGAGCCGCCTGGGGGACGTTGAGGTCCATCGCCATTTGGCGCAATTCGATTAACGATTTTTTCTCTAATTCAATGACTTTCATGCGATTCTCAATAGGGGGGTATTCGATGCCGCGCTGAGACAATAATAAACCACTGTTTCACCTATTTGCACATAAACAGGGCTTGGCTCAATGCGGTTGATTCAATTCTGAACTCCAACCAGGGGGAAATCCGTGCGAAAATTATAGCATGTCCAACTGGAGGTTGCAAGCCGAGGATTAAACCAACCGCGAGAGAGAAGTGTTCTTTCTATCCCTCACGCGTGTTGGCGAGTGTGGATAGGGAAATTACCACATCTTTTTGAGTAGGATCAGCATCAGGGGCGTGAGGCCGCTCAAACAGGTTAACTCACGCTCCCAGAGGGGAGCCGCGTTTTCTCCCTCGGGGTTGGTGCCAGATATTTCGATGTGGGAATCCTCCTCCAGCGCGGGAATCTCCACCGGTTCGACACCATCCCCCAGTAAAACAACTTCATAGGCCCGACCCTCATACAAGACAATCACGCGCTCACCCAGCGCAAGCGCCGCCCCCAGGGAGGCATGCGCTGCGGCCAGGGCAAAATAATCTTCCGAGAGAAATATCACCGGCACGGTCTGCATTGTGGATGGATCGAAAGCGGTGTCTACCCAGGTGTCGTTTTGCATCACAAAGGTACGACTGCCCACAAAGCGCACGCTTTCGGCAGCCTCATCAGAAAGGCCCGAAACCGACTCGGCGGCCTGAAGCGCTCCCTGATCGACAGCCTTCTCAACAGCTTGCTCTCCCGATGTGGGCGCGCCTGCTTCGGCAGCCATTTCGTCGAAAGCTTCGTTTGCAATGCGGTCTTGTTCCTCGGCGCCCAACGCGAGCGGCTCAGTGACCAGGTAAGATGTGTAAGGTGTGACAATGCCATAGCGGATGCTCAATTGCACTATCTGATCGACAAGTTCTTGCTGCGGACCGTTGAGGCGAATTTGATTAAGGAGATAGCCAATTTTGCGCGTGGCCCATAAGCGAGGAATGAACGAGTATTCGGCGGAGGTTGAATACCGGTCGCTGAATGCCTGCTCAGGGAAGTGAAAAATCTGTGTTGAGCCATTGATCTTTCCCCGCAGGGTCAGGTCAGCTGTGCCGCCAACCTGATAACGCCCAACCACGACAATTTGCGTTCCCAGGAATAGATCGGGCAAAGGTGAGGGATATTGGTCGTAGACCACAATATCACCAAAATCGAGTTCGAGGTCGGTGAGGACAGGAACGCTGATTTTGGCATAAAACGCAGAAAGGATTTCCGCCAGCGGCTCACCGGGAAGCACATACGTACTCGCGCCGCGATTTTCACTCGTCAGGGTATCCAACAAATAGGTATCAACATCGTAGCCCACGCCAAAAGCAAACAAGCGTACATTGCTGCGAGCTACCTGGGCGAAATTATCTAAAATTTGCTGACTCTCCAGCACCCCTTCCGTGGGCAGACCGTCGGTGAGGAAAATCAGATAGGTTGGGCGCTCTGCATCGGCCACTGCGGCTGCTTCTAATAGGGCACGGTTGATGTCGGTGCTGCCGACGGCGCTTTGACGGTCGATCCAGGCACGCGCTTCGGGGGCATCGGCTGCCGGGCGCAGGTGGTTGGCATAACTCTCTACCCCGGTACTGAAGGCAATCAGGTTGAAGCGGTCTTCAGGATTGAGATGATCGAGAATATGCTGCGCCGCTTCCTGGGCCTGGCTAAATTTCTCACCTTCCATACTGCCGGAACGATCCAGCACAAGGATGATGTCTTTGGGCACGGCCTGAATTTCGGAATTCGGGCGCGGGGCCAGCAATAACATGAAAAAACCGGCTTCATCGGCGGTGTCTTTGTACGAAAACAGATGAAAGGCTTCGCTCTCTCCCAACGAATAATACAAAACAAAATCGCTGTCCGGAGTAACGTAGTTTTCTTCATACCCGGCCAAAAAATGATGATCTCCATCCCGATTGACAGCAATGGTATGCGAGGGCGAGTACACTGCCCGCACGGGAGAGTTGCTTTCAACATCCAGGCTGATTTTCACCTGCTCCAGAGGCTGGGTCGAAAACTTCTCGGTGTTCAATGGGTATTGATAGCGCACCAGGCCGTTCTCTGCAGTCAGCACCTGGGTATATTCCAATGCGATGCGCCGCTCACCCCCCGGCGGGATGGGAAAAATACTGGCCTGCAAAGCATCTTGCCCAATGTATTCTAGCAGGGCCGGATCTTGCATTTCGCGCACAATCTCTTCATAAATCTGGCGGGCATCTTCAGCGGGGAGTATCTCTCCATGAACAGGCTGACCATCAATCCACAGCGAAAACTCGCTCACAGTTGCCCCGACCGGTATTGGGAAAACGTAGCTGCCTTCTACAACCCACTCATTGGGGTTGTAGAAAACCTGATCGACGCGCGTCACCGCAACCTGATCGCGAATCGTCACATCGACATGATGGTAACGAATCTCCAATTGTGAAAGTGGAGAGATCTCAATTCCCGGTGGTGGTTCAGGGATGATGATACCGTCCGCCAGGGCAGCATTGGGCGAGGTCAATACGGCGACAAATATCAGCAGGGCAAATGTAAATTTCTTCTTCATCATAGCCTCCAACAAATAACGCAAAGCGAACCATCTCGAAATGCAGTCCCTTGACTGTACTGCGCGTGTTACTTCTGCATCTGAGCGCATCTCTCCCAAGACGCCGCCAAGCCAGAAAAAGTTCCCAGTGGTATAATCACCGCCATGCTATTAGAAAAACTATCTGGAATCGAAGAACGCTATCAAGAAATCACTCAGGAATTGATGACAGTGGGCGATGACTACGGGCGCGCCGCCGAATTGGGGCGGGAACGCTCCGATCTGGAACCGCTGATTCAAAAAGCGTCTGAATACCGCACAGCCATCAAGCAGCTCGAAGAGGCAAAAGCCCTACGAGATAGCGACGACCCAGAGCTGGCCGAGTTGGCCGTACTGGAAATTAGCGAGTTGGAAGACAGTATCCCCACGTTGGAACTTGCCATCAAAGCCATGCTGCTGCCCAAAGACCCGCGCGATAACCGCAACGTCATCGTCGAAATTCGCGCCGGAACAGGCGGCGATGAAGCCGGGCTGTTTGCCGCCGATCTATACCGCATGTACAGCCGCTACGCCGACCATCAGGGTTGGAAAGTTGAAATGCTCTCCTTCAACGAAACCGGCGTGGGCGGTTTCAAAGAAGCGTCCTTTCTTATTAAGGGACGCGGCGCATTTTCGAAACTCAAATTCGAATCGGGCGTTCACCGCGTCCAGCGTGTCCCCGCCACCGAATCGCAGGGCCGTATTCACACATCCACTGCTACCGTCGCTGTCCTGGCCGAAGTGGACGATGTTGAAATCGACATTCCCGATCGCGACATCAAGATGGATGTCTACAAATCGGCTGGCGCGGGCGGGCAGAGCGTGCAAAAGAACTCTACCGCCGTGCGCCTGACTCACCTGCCCACCGGAATGGTTGTGCAATGCCAGGACGAGCGTTCGCAGTTGCAAAATCGTCAACGGGCCATGAGCATTCTCAAAGCGCGCCTCTACGAGTTAGAAGAAGCCAAACGCCTGGCCGAAAGAGACGAAAGCCGCCGATCACAGATTGGCACCGGAGAACGCTCAGAGAAAATCCGCACGTATAACTTCCCGCAATCGCGGGTAACCGATCATCGCATTAATGTCTCCTCGTACAATTTGCCGGCTGTGTTAGATGGCAGCATCGAGGAATTCGTTGAGGAATTAGCCACCCGCGACGAAGCCGAACGGCTGGCAGAAGCCGGACTCGACAATTAATTACCCAAATTGAGAATTGCAGACGCTTTACAGCAATCAAAAATCACGTTGCAACAAAACAGTGATACTCCGTCCCTCGACGCCCAGGTACTGCTGGCTCACATCTTTAAGAAGCCGCGTGCCTGGGTTTTAGCATACCCAGAAACACAGCTCACCCCCCGCCAAGAGCAGCAGCTTGCCGCAGCGCTGACGCAACTTGCAACAGCTACACCATTGCCGTATATCCTCGGTCATTGGGAATTCTATGGCCTGGATTTCACGATCTCTCCCTCCGTACTCATCCCCCGCCCGGAAACTGAACTGCTCATTGCAGAGGCGCTAGACTGGCTGAAAACGAACCCCGATAAACGGCGAGTAGCCGACATGGGAACCGGCTCCGGCTGTATTGCGGTGACTCTAGCGAAACATATCCCCAATCTACACGTCGCCGCGACCGACATCAGCGAAAAAGCGCTGCAAATTGCCCACGCCAACGCCCGCAAACACCAAGTCACCCGCCAAATCGAGTTCGCTCAGGGCGATCTTTTCTCACCGCTTTCCTCGCCGCTTGACTTGATCTGTGCCAATCTCCCCTATATTCCCACGGCTACCCTGCAATCTCTGGATGTATACAGACGAGAACCTACGCTTGCTTTAGATGGCGGCCCCGACGGATTGAATATCATCCGCACTTTGATAACCGAAGCGCCTCAATATCTGGCTCCGGGTGGATTGCTGATCTTAGAAATCGGCTCCTCCCAGGGAGTAGCCGCGCTCTCCCTGGCGCAGGCCGCCTTCCCCCACGCCAATGTGCGCCTTCTGCCCGATCTCACCGGACGAGACCGCCTGATACGCATAGAGACATGAAAACCAGAACCTTATCCACGCACGCCCCCGAAGCATTGTCAACCGCCCTCGACATTCTGCAACAAGGCGGCATTGTCGCTTTCCCCACCGATACAGTTTATGGATTGGGGGCATCCTTGCACAACCCCACCGGTATCGGACGACTATTCCAGGCCAAAGACCGCGCCCCCTCAAAGGCGATTGCTGTATTGATTAGCTCTGTAAAGGAGTTAGATCAAGTCGCTGGCGACTTAAACCGCGTTGTCGAAAACCTGGCGCATCAATTCTGGCCGGGGCCGCTTACCCTGGTCGTTCCTCGCCATCCATCCCTGCCTCAAATTCTGGGACCACTGCCCACCATTGGCGTGCGTATGCCCGATCACTCCGATGCCCTGGCACTCCTGCAACGCACCGGCCCGCTGGCAGTCACATCGGCTAATCTTTCTGGCAGAAATAACGCCTGTTCGGCGATGGAAGTTTACAAACAACTGGGCGGCAAAGTTCAACTGATATTGGATGGTGGTGAAACCCCCGGCGGGACACCTTCCACTGTAATTGACTGTACGACATCCACATTCAAGACCCTGCGTGCCGGCCCGATTACTATTGAGATGATAGAGACTTTTCTGGCACGAAAATAAGTACACTGTGAATTAAGTATTTATGCAACTTTCTCCCAGAGCGGAGAGCCTTAAGCATTCTTTGACTGCGCACAGCGCCGCTCAGAATGCTCAAGGCTCATAGTCAAAGGGACAATCTTACATTTCAAGTTAATTTGTTTACACAGTACTTATTGCAATTATGCAGGTGCATTCCGAACTGCGTAAGTCTGATAAGATTTAGGAACCCTTTATCTAATTTTCATCTTCCCCTTAAGAAAACTCGTATAATAATAATTGCATTCTCCTCATACACTCGAACCGCCCCAACGGGAAACTGGAGCCTTCCCACCGGGGCGGTTGGGTTTTAATTTGAATAGGACGCAGACGAACGCTGATCAACGCGGAAAAAGCTAAAAACAGGCCGAGAACTTTGAACTAAAAATCTTTGGATTATCCGCGTCAATCCACGTCCAATTTAAAAGTGTCGGGCAACCAGAAGTAAGATCAATAATTTCTATGACATCAGGAGGGCTAGAGCAGAAAAACAAGGAGAATGCTATGCACACTTTGACAATCGAACGGGCCGAGAAAGATGAATTTTTTGCCTATCATCCTCAAAGCCCGCTCACCCGTAATCAACAAACCGATTTTGACGGTTTAAGCTATTTTCCCCCCGACCCCTCGTTGCGCTTTGAACTTGATATCCAAGAATTCGATGACCAATCATCCATCTCTATCCAAACCTCAACCGGAGATTCTCAGCAGTTTACCCGCTTTGGAAAAGTTTATTTTCAGGTTGAAGACGAAAACGCCTCTCTGACCGTTTTCCGCAGCGAACACGGGTTTTTCATCCCTTTTGCAGATAGGCTGGCAGACAGCGAAACCTACGGCGCGGGTCGCTACCTTGACCCCGAGATATTGCCGAATGGTAAATTACTGGTAGATTTCAATCTGGCGTACAACCCCTATTGTGCTTATAACGAGCGCTGGTCTTGCCCGCTGACTCCCTTCGAGAACCGCATCCGGGTTGCTATCCGCGCCGGAGAAAAAATCTTTAAATCTCAGGCGGAGTGAGGAAATCATGAAGATCACATCCTATGTATTTGGCATCCCCATCCTATTTAGCCTGCTTCTGTCGGCTTGCACCACGGCGAAGGCAGGTGATTCGACACCTTCAATTCTTCCCACAGAAACCTCCCCCAGCGAAACCGCTGAACGCCAATTCGAGATCGTCACCCTTTTGCCGCGCGATGCTATCCCGGCCATTGACGAGCCAGAATTTCTTAACGTGGCTCAAGCCGACGAGGAATACGCGCCCGATGAGCTGGTGATGGGCGTTGCCTTCAATGGCGAGGCACGGGCTTATTCAATCCCGCTGCTCTCCTCCCATGAAATTGTCAACGATACCGTCGGCGGGGTAAAAATTGCCGTTACCTGGTGACCGCTGTGCTTCACGGGAATCGTGTATTCCCGAGAAATCAACAACGAAGAATATACCTTCGGTGTCAGCGGCAAATTGATAATGAATGTTCTGGTGATGTACGACCGTCAAACCGAAACATTGTGGAGCCAGTTAATCGGCGAAGCTGTCGAAGGCCCGTTGAAAGGCACTACGCTGGAATTTCTCCCCGCGTGGCAGACCACCTGGGCCGACTGGAAAGCACAATACCCCGACACGCTTGCGTTGCAGAAAGGCTATTACGGCGATCGTGATCCTTATGATAATTACTACCAATCCGCACGCAGCGGAGTAATCGGCCAAGCTGTCGAAGATGAGCGTCTGTACGTCAAAGAATTTGTCGTCGGCGTAGCCCATAACGACGATGCCGCTGCCTACCCCTTCAGCATTCTCAATGACCAGCCGGTCGTCAACGATCACGTTGATGATCTACCAATCCTGGTGGTATTCAATGCCCAGACCGGCACCGGCATTGTTTTCAACCGTCAACTCCATGAGCAAGTATTAACCTTCACGATGAAGGATGGTTTGACTTTATCTGATGAAGAAACCGGAACTCTTTGGGATGGCCGAACAGGAGTTGGCCTGGAGGGGCCGCTAGTTGGGGAACATCTGGTGCGCGTCAAGAGTACTTCGTCTTTCTGGTTTGGGTGGAAAGACTGGTATCCAGGCACGCGAGTGTACGGCAGTGGTGATGAGGATCTTGCCCCCTGAGCCGCGTACCTAAAACCATCTATTCGCTTGAAACAAGACACACCCCAAATTCCATCTTCGGGGTGTGTTCTATTTTAGGCTATTCACAAACCAAATAAGCGTAACGCCAATATTCTTTACTCGCCTATCGAAGGAAGATATAACTGCTCAGTATACTCTTTGACCATTCGCCGCATACTGAACTGTGGTGACAGAGTGCGAATAGCCTCTTTCATCCGTGCAATCCACTCACGGGGCAGGTTATTCTCCGAGCGGTCGTAATAGAGCGGGATAATCTCGTTCTCTAAAATATCGTATAAACTTTCGATATCTAACTGATCCTGAAGATTAGGATCATCTCTGTCAACCTCATCACCAATTGCCCAGCCATTCAGGCCGTTAAATCCTTCTCGCCACCAACCATCCAATACCGAGAAATTCAAGACCCCATTAATGGCCGCCTTTTGCCCCGAAGTGCCCGAAGCTTCGTTCGGGCGGCGGGGCGTGTTCAACCAGACATCGACGCCCTGCACTAAATAGCGGGCCACGTTCATGTCGTAATCCTCCAAGAACACAAGGCGTCCCCCATTCTCTGCCTTCTTCACCGAGCGATAAACCTCCTGAATGAGCATTTTTCCAGGGTGATCGTCAGGGTGCGCTTTCCCTGCAAAAATAATTTGCACCGGGCGGTTGGGACGGTTAATCATTTCCAGCAAGCGATCGAGATCACGCAATATCAATCCGGCGCGTTTATAGGTGGCAAACCGGCGCGCAAATCCAATTGTCAACGCGTAAGGATCGAGTAAAACACCCGAAGCAATCACCTGCACCGGATGAACGCCATCGTGTAACCATTGCTCACGGGCACGCTCGCGCATATAAAAAACCAATTTGCGCTTGAGATGCCGCCGCACCAGCCATAATTCTTCATCGGGGATATTGGCGGTATTGTCCCAAAGTTCAGCTTCATCCAATTGGTCGTACCAATCGCGACTCAAATGGCGACGGAATAAGTGATCCAAACGGCGCGCCAGCCAGGTGCCATTATGAATACCATTGGTGATATACGAAATCGGGACATCTTCTTCCCGCTTATCGGGCCAAAGAAATTGCCACATACCTCGGGCTACCTGCCCATGAAGCTCAGAGACACCATTGCGGCGTTCAGAGAAGCGGAACGCCAATAGCGGCATACTAAAAGTTTCACCCCACGACATCTTGCGACGCGCCAGACCAATAAATTGCTCGCGATCCAAACCCAGTTCTGGCCAAAGGTTAGAGAAATATTTATCAATCAACCAGAGGGGAAATTCATCGCTGCCCGCAGGCACGGGAGTGTGCGTTGTGAAAACTGTGGTCTCTTTTACTTTTGCCTGGGCAACATCGAAAGGATGGCCTGAAGCAACCATTTCGCGGGCGCGCTCTAGCCCCATGAACGCAGAGTGGCCTTCGTTCATGTGCCACACCGATGGGTTATAACCCAGGTTCCGCAGGGCACGCACACCGCCAATGCCCAAGATAATCTCTTGTGAAATGCGCGCTTCAAGATCGCTGTTATAAAGCCGCGAAGTGAGTTCGCGGTCTTCGCTATTGTTGCCGTCCACATCGGTATCTAATAGATATAGCGGCACGCGGCCAACGTGAATTTCCCAAATGCGGGCGAGTACCTCGCGCCCGGGCAATTCTACCGACACTGTCAACGGCTCATCATCCTCATTGAGAATGGGCATCACCGGCATATCTTCGAAGTGCAGGCGTTGGAAGCGAGCCTCTTGCCAGCCATCTTCGGTAATGTGCTGCGAAAAATATCCCCGAGTATAAAGGAAACCCACAGCAATCAGGGGCAGCCCCAAATCACTGGCTTCTTTTAAATGATCACCTGAAAGCACACCCAAACCCCCGGCATAAATTGGCAGCGTTTCATGAAGGCCAAATTCTGTCGAAAAATAGGCTACCGGACGATGAATATGCTTGGCATGATGCTGCATAAACCAGGTATCTTCTGTCTGCAAATAGCGATCAAAAGCCGCGAAAATTCGGTCATAGAACTCCAAATAACTTCGGTCCTGGGCAACAGAATTCAACCCAGCCCGCTCTACCTGCCTAAGGAATTGCACCGGATTGTGGTAGGTTTGTTCCCACAGATCTCGGTCGATGCGCGAGAACAAGCGTTGAGCGTCTGGTTTCCACGTCCACCACAAGTTATAGGCCAATTCGCCCAGGCGCTGTATTCGGCGCGGCAAACTGAAGTGATTAGCGGGTTGTGCTCGAAAAGATTTCATTTTTCATTCCTTATCAGGGCAGTACCCTAAAAAAAGGAACCGCCCCAAACTAAAAAGATAATTGCGGATATCCTAGACTTTTGGATCCTAAAAAAGCCGGTTAATCTTACCACCCAACAAATTGCGACGCAAACGGAAATGGAACCGGTTCCATCAGCAATTTAACAAAGTTTCTTGTGGAAGCCCTCTACAGGCGTTACAATACATTCACATCATTGTAGAAAAATAGGAAATCAAAACTTTGTCATCGTATTCATCATGTCAACTACTGTTCAACTTTTTGTCACTTGTCTGATCGATACCTTCCGGCCAGCGGTTGGCGAAGCGGTTGTTTGTATACTTGAACGCGCCGGTCTGCGCGTGGAATTCCCAGCCGCGCAGACTTGCTGTGGTCAACCGGCCTTCAATGCCGGAATGCGCGCTGAGGCCCGCCGGATGGCAAAACACACCATCGAGGTTTTCGAGAAAAGCCCCGGGGCTGTGGTCAGCCCATCTGGATCGTGCGTAACAATGCTGCGGCATGGGTATCCAGAGCTATTTGCCGATGATCCTGCCTGGCTGCAACGCGCTCAGGCTCTGGCAGCACGCAGTTTCGAATTTACCGAATTTTTGGTTGATGAATTGGGCATCACAAACACCAATGCCAATTACGAGGGCGTACTCACCTACCATCCATCCTGTCATTTGCGGCACAGTCTCGGCGTTGACCATCAGCCGCGCGCTTTGCTTTCCAATGTGCGCGGCGCTCAAATCGTTGATCTACCCCACGCCGAGGAATGCTGCGGCTTCGGGGGCGTGTTCTCAATCGAACATCCCGAAATTTCCGCCGAGATGCTCCAGCGCAAAATAGCCCATGTCGAACATACCGGAGCCGAAACCATTGTCGTTTGTGATACAGGCTGTTTATTGCACATCAACGGCGGGCTGCATCGGCAAGGGCGAAACCAGCGTGTCGTGCATATTGCGGAGATTCTAAATGAGGTTGAAAGTTGAAGGTTATAGGTTCAAACTCTCCCCAAACTTCAACCTGCAATTTACAACTTGCAACCTTACCCACTTATGCCTCAGAATCCCTTCCATAACCAAATCCGTCAGGCCATCGCCAACCCGGTCTTACAGGCGGCCCTGGATGCCAACGCCGAACGCCGCGTGCAGGCGCGGGCGACGGCCTTCGCATCCCTTTCAGAGCCGCTTGAGGTTCTCCGGCAACGCGCTCACACGGTGCGCGCCGAAACTGTCGCCAATCTCGATCACTACCTGGCGAAATTCATCGCCAACGCTCAAGCTAACGGGATCACCGTCCACCGGGCAACAGATGCAGCCGAAGCTGTCAGCATTACTCTGGACATCGTAAAAAAATTACCACAGAAACGCGAAGAGCGCAGGGGAGAACAACAAAATATCCGTGAAAATCTGCGTCCATCTGCGACCAAAATAATCGCTAAATCGAAGACCATGGTCAGCGAGGAAATCGAACTCAACGCCGCCCTGGAAGCCGCCAATATTATCCCTATCGAAACCGACCTGGGCGAATATATCGTCCAATTGCGCGGTGAAAAGCCTTCCCACATCATCACCCCGGCAGTCCATTTGCGCCGCGATCAGGTCGGCGAAACGTTCCATCACCGGTTGGGCATTCCCAACACCACCGACATCCCCACCCTCACCAACGCCGCCCGCACCGCGCTGCGCGAGACCTTCCTTAATGCCGATATTGGCCTGTCGGGCGTCAACTTTGGGGTAGCCGAAAGCGGCGCCTTGTGCATCGTCACGAACGAGGGCAATGGGCGCATGGTCACTACCGTGCCGCCGGTGCATATCGCCCTGATGGGGATGGAGCGCCTGGTCCCCACCTTCGACGATCTCGCCCTGATGCTCAGTCTGCTGCCACGCTCGGCCACCGGGCAAAAGATCAGCGTATATACCCAGATCATCCACACGCCGCGCCGCGCTGGCGAAGCCGATGGCGCTCTTGAGCGCCATCTCATCATTTTGGATAATGGACGCGCCAAGCTACGCGGCACTATGCTCAACGAGGCCCTGTTGTGCATCCGCTGCGGCGCATGCCTGAACGCCTGCCCGGTCTTTCGCGAGGTCGGCGGACACGCCTATGTAGGGCAGCGCGACGAACACACCCCCTATCCCGGCCCTATTGGCTCGGTCATCTCACCGGGGTTATTTGGCACATCCACCTTCGGGCATCTCGCCCAGGCATCCACACTGTGCGGCGCCTGCAAAGATGCCTGCCCGGTGGATATTGACTTGCCGGGCATGTTATTGCGAGTCAGGTCGGGGACAACCGCGGAAAGACCTGGCGTGGGATTGCCGCCTGGTGTGCGGCTGGGATTAAAAGTGTTCACTTGGGCGGCTGCAAGACCGCGGCGCTTCCGACTGGCGCAGAGGCTGGCAGCCATTTTGGGAAGGATACTGTCTCCGGGGTGCGAACAAATAAGATTACCGGCCTTCACCGGCTGGGGCTATTCGAAGGATATGGCCCGCCCCGCAACGCAGACGTTTCGGGCGCGCTTCAACGCTTCAAGAGGCCAAACCGCCGGTGCGTTAAAGCGTCAGGGCAGCAGTACGCCAAATGTCGGTGCGGTTGCTCAACCAACTTCTATATCGCCCGTAGAGCAATTTGAGCGCCAGCTGACCGCCCTGAGCGGCGTTTTCATGGCCTGCACACCCGAATCGCTGTCCGATGAAATCCTGGCTTTGCTGCGTGAGCGCCAAATCTACGAGATCATGGCTTGGCATGATGCTCATTTGCCTGCGAGCTTACTGGATTCGCTGCGGGGGGCAGGCATCCGCATCGAGCACACGCCCCAACCTAAATTCCAGGCCGGGCTGACCGGCGCACTGGCAGCCGCCGCCGAGACCGGGACGCTGGCAATCCCTTCGGGAGCGGGACGTCCGCAAACGGCCTCCTTGTTCCCCCAAATTCATATCGCCGTTCTGAACGAATCCAATATATACAAAAACCTCCCGCAGGTTCTGAATCTGCAGGAGGTTCGTGAGGCTTCAACTGTGGCGCTTGTTAGCGGGCCGTCGCGCACCGCCGACATTGAAATGACATTGACAATTGGGGTGCATGGGCCGGGCGAAGTGCATGTCTTTTGTGTGCGTTAGTCTTCATCAAAAATAAACACATCTTCGGGTGTTTCGGGCTGCTGCTCACGAATCCGTTGGAAGATATAGTAGGCGACAATCCCGATCACCCCCACCCAGGCTATTGAAATCAAGAAAATTAAGAAGATGTTGAACGGCGAGAGGACCATCTCGGAGGGTTCTTCGGTGGTTGACGGCACAACCCCAGGTTGCGTAGGCTGCTCTTCCAGCGAAGTAATACCGGCCCCTCCTGCATCTGTCGCAACAGCCGCCGGAGCCGGGGCTGAGGTATTGGTGGGCACAGGCGTGTGCGTAGGGGTAACCGTCGCTGTCGCGGTCGGCAAGGGGGTATTTGTGGCCGTCGGCAAATTGGCGTCGGCAGAGACAGGAACAGCAGCAACCAGAACGATGAGTACGATCAAAACTACGGGAAAGAAAGTTGTCCTCATAGGTTCTATTATATACTCATTTTGGCAGGTTTCGATATACACCATCTGAATCGGGCGAGAAATCTCGCACGTCAGTAACAGCATCGAGATTGAGTGGGCCATAAATATGCGGAAACTCATCGCCATCAGCGGCCTCCCAACGGATATCGGGGATCACCCGCCGGGGGTCGATCCAGAGTAAGACCAGTTCAGGCGCTTGCTGATAAAAGGCATTAGCCACGCCGATGACCTGTTCGGGGTGTGAGCAGTGGATGAAACCCTCGCTCTCCAATGAATCGGTCTGGTAGCGGCCTTCTGTCTGTGCGGCGCGCCAGGCTGAGCGGGTCGTAATGTGCACGATTGTGTCTATGCTTTGGGCCATGCTCAAACGCCTCCTTGCCAGCGGTAGAATAGCATCCCAAAAAATTCTTTGAGTGAACTGGTCGTGCTGCTAAGATTGCTGGCCGTAGGGAAGAAGTTGATTAACTGCGCGGCCAGATCGGGCTGCCAAAGTTGTTCCCAACTCGCCTGAGTAATGGTGTAATCGGTCGGCGCGGGGATGACTTCGAAACCTTGTGCCTCAAAGAGGCACACCGCGCGCGGCATGTGCTGCGCCGAGGTAACCAGCACAATGCGCTGAATGCCCCTCTCAGATAGAAATGCCCAAGCATGTTGGGCGTTCTCAGCCGTATTGCGAGAAATTGTTTCCAACCAGATGGCTTCCGGGGGGACGCCCATCATTGCCAACAATTGCGCCATATCTTCGGCGGAGGTCGCATTAGGGCCAACCAGGGGGACAATGCCACCCGAAGAGAGGATCTGCGGCGCAACCCCTTGATGATAGAGATGGGCAGCGTAGATCACCCGATCCCCTGCCCCGCTAACTTCGACAGTGCTGCGCGGGTACTGCGCGGAATGGGTTCCTCCGCCCAGCAACACAATCACCTCGGCGCGGGGCAATTCACCCGGGGGCAGATACTGCCATTCCAGGGCGCGTGTCAGACTATCGGCAACCCAAGTGTTCCCACCCACCCAGACCAGAGCCAGCGCAGCAACAATCGCCGCTCGCTGCCAACCGGGGCGCTTCCACAACCACAAAGCCAGCAAGAGCAGCATCCATATCAGGCCGATGGGATAGAGAAATAGCGGGATGAATTTGGAAAGAAAGAAGGTCAGCATTGCCCCCAAAGTATACTGCATTCCAAGTGCGACGCACTTTTAAAGTTGATTTTCAGACAGAAATTACCGAAAAGTGCATCGCACCTGCGCGAAAACGAAATCAGGGATAGGCAACAAATTCCAGGGTCATCACGACTTCATCTTCTGTTTCCAAAATTCCGGCGATGCTGATCGGGCCAAAGCCAAAATCACTCATCAAGAAGGTTGTCACGGCCTGACCGCTGAGGCTATCGCCCTCTAATTGGGCGGTCACTTCGAAGGTCAGCGGCAAGGCAATCTCACGGATCGTTGTATCACCGGTTACCTGGAAGGCGATCATCTCACCCGGTGTATAGCTCTCCGGCAGGCCGGTGATGGCCGTCGGTACAAAGGTCACTGTGGGGTAGAGCGAAGACTGCAAGAAGCGCTCGCGGATGGTGTTGTCGCGCCGGCTGCTATCGGATTGGAACTCGACAATTTCGGCGGTGATCGTGCTAATCATCGCTCCCGGTAGATTGTTCGTATCCAGGGTGATTTCTCCGGCCAACGAACCGGTCACACCGACGGCGGTAGCAAACTTATTGTTCTGATTGATGAAAGTTTCACCCACCGAGTATGTCAGGGTGCTTTCTCCTGCTGCCAGAGCATAGGTCATTGCGCCCTCCGCCGAGGCTTCTGCAGACATAGAGTCTTCTTCAGTATCGGACTGCTCTTCAGCAGGCATTTCATCAGCGTGAGTTTCCTCCTCAGGCATAGCTTCGCTCTCAGTTTGGGGAGCCTCTGTCTCCACCGGGGCAACATCCACCGAAGCGGGCTGGCAGGCTGCCAGGACAATCATCATCAGGGCGCTAAGAAATAATATCCGTTTCATTTTTCCTCCAAAAGCAAACCTGACAGGGAGAAAGCCTGTCAGGCCGAATAGATTTTCACAAGTTTAATTATTTGGACAGTTATTGTCAAATTAATAGGTCATGAGAAGACCTTATATAATCCGACGCGCCATGCAAAAATGCGGCCCCGACACCGGAATGTCAAATTCGTCCCCAAACGATTCAAAGCCCAGCCTGCGGTAAAACCCCAGCGCCACCGTGCGGGCATTGCACCAACATCGCCTGCCCCCCTGCTGCCGGATATGATCGAGACAATGTTGCAGCACCGCGCCGCCAATGCTCTGGCCGTGTAAATCGGGATGCACAGCCATGCCGCGCAAACGCCAATCGCCGGGCAGCGCGCCCAAAGGGAACGGCTCAACCGAGACCGTTGCTATCCCCACCAGTTCCGAATTCCGAAATGCCCCGGCATGAAAGGTCTCCGGTCGGGCATCGCAATCAAAAAAAGTGCGTTCAAAAGGCAGGCCGGGGCGGAGTACAGCGGAGCGCAACGGGCGCGCCTGTTCAACGGTGATGGGGCAAATAAGGATGTCATCCATCTCAGCTTTCAAATTTCCCAGGGTATCCGTTCACCGACGCGCGCAGCACTTCGTCGCCATCCTGGTTGAGGCATACACAAGCCAGTTTAACCCAACCACGGGCTTCGTCGGCATCGACAACCTCGGCCTGAGCTGTGATCGTCTCACCGATATAGACCGGAGCAAGAAATTCGAAGGTCATCTCATGAGCCAGAAATGCCCACAACCCACCAAGATGGGTTAACAAACTGGCCGTCAGCAAGCCGGGGACAATGCGCGTCTTGAAGGGGGTGCCAGCCGCGTAGCTGGCATCGGTATGCAGGGGATTCACATCCCAGGTCGCGCCGATGAAGAGCGCGACATCGCCATCGGTCAATGTGCGGGTGAAGGCGGCCTTCTCACCGACCGTCGGTGATTTAGGGATACGCGGTGGCATGAGGGGTGATTTCATAAAATAGCTCCAAGAATTTTAGGACGCAGATTGAGTCCGATTATTTATTTTATCCGCGTCAACCTGCGTTCATCCGCGTCCTGTTTTTTTTGCGCGGGCAAGGCGGGCAAACCCCGGCCCGACGATGGTGATCGATTGGACAAAACGCAACCCCGCGGCCTGGAACAACCCTCGTAGCTGATTCTCGTCCCAACGGTGGTGCGCATCGGCGCGCCGCCCCCAGTTGATCAGCGTATCCCGCGCCAATCCCTGCAATTGACGCTGATCGGCGAAATCTCGCGCCGCGGCTTCGGAGAGTCTCTCGGATGGATTGAGCAGGGCTGCTTCCCCGCCGCGACGCAAGGTGCGAGCTATCTCGCGCAGGGCAGCCTGCGGATCGGCGAGTAAAAAGAGCAGGTTGCTGGCCGTGACCAGGTCGAAACTGGCTGCGGCAAAGGGCAGCGCCAGGCTGTCGGCTACGGCAAGGCGCGCGTGCAAAGGTTCTGGCCGGAACATCTCCGGGGCCAAGTCTACGCCAAAGGCCTGGCAGCCTCTTTGAGCGAGCAAAGCCGGCAGCAGCCCCGGGCCACAGCCCACGTCCATAGCCAGGCATCCTGCCGGGGGTTGAATCCATTCTGTAAAACGAGTCAACACCTTTCCCCAGCCGGTTGCTGTTTGTAATTCGAGGAAATAATCAGCGTCGCTCACGGGCGGGTTACTGATTCATCTCCCAGATAATCCGCAAACCGTCCAGGGTCAGCCAGGGAGCAATGATCTCAAGGGCGTCGGTCTCGCGGGCAATGATCTCGGCCAGACCACCAGTGGCAATGGTCTTCATCTTTGGGCCGAGTTCGGCGCGGAAACGAGCCACCATGCCCTCCACCAGACCAACGTAACCAAAGAGCAGGCCCGACTGCATGGCGTGGGTAGTATTACGGCCCACCGCCGATGGCGGGCGGGTGAGATCGACGCGCGGCAATTTTGCGGCGCGGCTGAAGAGCGCCTCGGCGGCGATGCCGATACCCGGTGCAATAGCCCCACCGAGATAGTCACCTTCTGCTGAAATCGCATCGAAGGTCGTACCGGTGCCAAAATCGACTACGCAGGCCGGGCCGCCATAGAGATGCTGCACCGCGGCGGCATCTACGATGCGGTCGGCACCGACGGCACGCGGATTTTCATAAAGGACGCGTACACCGGTCTTGACACCCGCATCGACAACCAGCGGGTTTTTGCCCAGATAATCGCGGCAGGCCTGGGTAATCGTTCCGGTCAGCGGGGGCACAACCGAGGCCATGCAAATGCCGGTGATCTGGTTGGGCGAACAGCAGCCGTGTTCGATCAGGCCAACAATCTGCAAGCCGTACTCATCCGGCATGCGCTCGTGAACCGTCGCCAGCCGCCAACGTGGGCCGAGGCTTTCGCCATCGTATAAACCTAAAGTGATGTTGGTGTTGCCAATATCAATTGTGAGTAACATCGTATTGAAGGTTGAGAGTTGAAGGCTGAAAGGCAAAACCATCAACTTTCAACTTTTAGCCTCCTATAATCATGTTATCAATCAGCCGCGTCTTCCCCACCCGCGCCGCCATCGAGAGCAAGGCGCTCTCGACCTCACCGTACAGTTCGAGCAGCGTGTCAGGGTGGGCGCAGGAGATATACTCCAGGTCTACGAGGGGTTCGGCAGCAAAGATCTCGGCAACCAGGGCGCGCAGAGCATCAGCGTCGCGGGTCCCAGCGTAGAAAGCGTCTTTGGCCGCGTTGAGGGCACGCGAGAGCACCGTAGCAGCCTGTCGCTGGGTCGGGTTGAGATAGGTGTTGCGGCTCGACATCGCTAACCCGTCCGGCTCGCGCACAATTGGGCAGACCACGATCTCAATAGGGAAATTCAAATCGCGCACCATGCGTCGGATGACGACGGCCTGTTGAGCGTCTTTCTGGCCGAAATAGGCCCGCTGCGGCTGGACTGCGTTAAAAAGTTTGGCGACTATGGTGGTCACACCCTGGAAGTGAGTCGGGCGGCTGGCCCCCTCAAGCAGTTGCGTCAGCGCATCCACCGTCACCCAGGTCTGAAAGCCTTCTGGGTACATCACTGCGGGGGTTGGCGTCCAAAGCAGGTCTACACCGGCTTCTTCGAGCAGGCGAGAGTCGCGTTCCAGGTCGCGGGGGTAAGAGGCTAAATCTTCGGTGGGGGAAAACTGGGTTGGGTTAACGAAAATACTGGCCACGACTGAGGCACATTCATCACGGGCGCGCCGCGCCAGTGAGATATGGCCTTCGTGTAAATAGCCCATCGTAGGCACGAAGCCGACGGGTTCTATCAATTTTGTGCGTTCTGCGCGTAGTTCGGGGAGCGTGGTTATGGTTTTCATAGGTTAGTCAGGTAGTCGGGTGGTCAATCGGTGGTCTGCGGTCAGCGCTTTTACAAGCCGCCACATCGTTTGGTTCACCGGAGCGCGCAGGCCGAGTTCATCGGCAGTGCGGGCAACAGCCCCGCAGATGGCATCAATTTCGGTGGGCGCGCCGCGGGTCACATCTTGCAGCATCGAAGAGCGGTTCTCCGCCGTGCGGCGGGCGACATCTTCGGCGGCGGCTACGGGGTCGGCGAAGGGCAGGGTCACACCGCGGGCGGCAGCTACGGCAGCAACTTCGCAGGCCAGTTCACTCATCAGGGCGCGGGCTTCGGGGCGCGCTAACAATTTGCCGTTAGGCACACCCAGCACGGCGGTCAGCGGGTTGATGGCGGCGTTGACGGTCAGCTTGCCCCATAGCAAGGCCTCGATATTGGGAACAATTTTTGTGGAGAATTCAGCCTGTTCGAAAAGCCGGATCAGCGGCTCAAGGGCCAAATTAGGCCCCAGGGAGATTTCACCCTCCCCACCGGGACGCACCTTACCCGGCCCCAAGAGGGTTGCCCCGGTGGTGGTGGATCCTATTTCCACGCGGGCCGTCCCCAGCGCGCCCGCCAAAATTTCACGGTTCCCCAGGCCATTTTGCAGGCTCAAAACGAGTCCCTCCGGGGCCAGGCATTCGGCCAGTTGACGGGCTGCCCGCTTGGTCTGCCAGGCCTTGACCAGCACCAGCGCCAGCCGCGCTCCGGTGCATTCGGCAGGGTCAGTAGTGGCGCGCACGGGAGCAGGAGTCGCTTCACCATCTGGATCAACCAAGAACACGCCCCGCTCTTGCAAGGCGGCAATCCCCTCAGGCCAGGTACCCAGCATAGTCACAGCCGCTCCAGCGCGGGCCAGTCTTCCAGCAAAGAGATTCGCCAATGCTCCTGTACCAACGATCAGCACAGTTGGCGGTTGAAAGTTGAAGGTTGAAAGTTCCACGTTTTACGCTGTCTGTGCAATAAATTGTACCCACTCATCGTCGGACATTTCGACAGTGTGTTCTTGGGCGGGGAAGGCGCGGGTTTCGACATCGGCTTGATATTCGCTGAAGGCGCGGCTCATCTCGGTGTGGATTTGGGCATACTGCTTGACGAAGCGCGGCGTGAAGCGTTCGAACAGGCCCAGCAGGTCGTGCGTGACCAACACCTGACCATCGCAGCCGGCCCCGGCACCGATACCGATGGTGGGAATCGCCAGGCGCTGAGAAACGAACTCGCCCAGCCGGGCGGGAACGGATTCGAGCACAATGCTGAAACAGCCCGCATCTTGCAGCAACAGGGCATCTTCGAGCAGGCGTCGCGCCGCAGCAGCCGTTTTGCCCTGCGCCCGAAAGCCGCCAAACTGGTTAACGCTCTGGGGCGTCAGGCCGAGGTGACCCTGCACAGGGATGCCTGCCTCAACAATGGCGCGGATCGCATCGGCGCGCTCGTGCCCGCCTTCGAGTTTGACAGCATCCATCCCGGCTTCTTGCAGAAAACGCCCAGCGTTGCGCACGGCTTCGTTAACATCGGTCTGATAGGACATAAAGGGCATGTCGCCAATCAACAAGGCGTAGCGCGCCCCGCGTGCCACAGCACGGCAGTGATGCAGCATATCGCTCATTGTTACTGGCAGGGTGTTCTCATACCCCAGCACAACCATGCCGAGTGAGTCACCGACCAGAATCGAATCGATGCCCATTTGGTCAATCGCCAGGGCGGTGGGATAATCATAGGCTGTCAGCATCGTGATCGGCTCGCCGCGCTGCTTCTTCAGCCGGATAGTTCGAGTAGTAATTTTTTCGCGTGGTGAGGGGGAATCGACAGAGATTGTGGACAAAAAGGTACCCTCCTTTCGGGGTAGGGGCCGGTATTACTGAATGATATTCTGCTGGCATTCGATCGTGTCCGTCCCGGCCGCGGGATGCGGTACGGGCGGGTAAAACCTAAAAGGGGACTGCGCCTATTTTCGGGACATCCCTAAATCAGCTTTCTCGCTTTCAGAGATGAAGGCGATCTCAAGGGCGTTGCGCTGCGCCTGGCGGATCTGTTCGCGAGTCAACCCAGCGGCAGGGGCAGCGACTTTGTATTCGTAGGCCAGATCTATGGCACTGATACCAGGGTCATCGGTGTTGAGGGTGGCTAACAAGCCTTGCTTCAAAAAGGCAGACATGGGATGACTAGCGAGACTGGAAACGGTTGTGGTTTGTAAGTTGCTGGTCAGGTTGGCTTCGATGCCAATCGAATGTTCGGCCATATAGTCTTGCAATGCCGGGTCGTGCATCGCCGCCACCGCATGACCGATGCGGGTAGCCCCCAACTCCTTGATAGCCTGCCATATGCTCTCCGCCCCGGCAGATTCACCGGCATGCACGGTGATTTGCCAACCGGCATCACGGCCTTTTTTAAAGTGGTCTACAAAGAGATCGCCTGGAAAATTAGCTTCATCGCCCGCCAGATCGAGAGCTACCAGATGTTCCTTTTGCGTCAGCAAAGCATCCAGTTCTTTCCAGCCCACCTCGACTCCGTATGTACGACTGATAATGCCAATCACTTTCACCTGGATGTCGAAATCGGCACAACCTTGCTGCACCCCCTCAACAACAGCAGAGACGACCCCAGCCGGGTCCAGGTTATGGGGTTCCGCCATGAACACCGGGCTAAAGCGCAACTCGATATAGTCGATGCCTTCGTAAAAGGCATCGGCAACGTTTTCGTAGGCCACACGGCGGCAGGCATCGTAGTCGGCTAACACGCCAACCATCCACTCAAATTTTGCCAGGAAAGCCATCACACCGGGCTGCGGCTCCATCACCTGAACATGCGGGCGCAGGGAATCAATATCCCAGGCCGGGAGTGGTAAATTGTGCTGACGGCCTAAATCTAGAATGGTCTCCAAACGGATGCTGCCATCTAAATGGCGATGAAGATCTATCAGCGGGAGATTATGATCAATCATTGCATCAAATCATACCTTCAAATCAGTGGGTAATCAAGGCATTGGATTACTCATTGCCCAGTCATCACCGAGAATGATAACAACATCTACACTGCTGGCAAAGTCGTAATCGAATTCGATAAAACGCGTATCCACACCGAATAACGAAGACAAGTAACGCATGGTATAGGGGCGCCCAACATGGTCAATTAGCGTGGTGCTGGAATACCGCTCGGACGTATTTACACTGACGATATTAACCCCCAGGCCGGTCAGATAGTTCGATGTCCGACGGGCCAGGTCTGAATCGGAGCTGCCATTGAGTATAGCGACAGAGGCGACCTCGAGGATCATGCGTTCTTGTTCATTTCCGGGGGCAAGCGGGGCTAAAGAACCGGATGTGGCGAAGATTTCATCGCGTAAGACGCGGATGCGATCGGGATAGGGGACGAGAATACTCAAATTGTCTGGCGACCAGCCATAGGCTACGTATTGTGTATCAATTACACCCTGGCGGATGCCGCCATCGGGAACTTTGGAGGCCAACACCGCTAATTGAATGGCTTCATCCAATTGCATATTCGTGCGGATTCCAGAGGCGAGTTCTTGATACAAAACCGGCGCTTTGGGGATTAACACCGGCAAGAGTTCGAGATCCAGGATACGGTCGCGAATCCCAATGATGACTTGCTGCTGACGGCGGGCGCGGTCGAAGTCGCCATCGCCATGACTGCGATTGCGGGCATAAGCCAACACCAGTTCACCGGGCAAGGTTTGCACGCCGGGCTGCAAATAGCGCGTATTGTTATCCCCCAGAGGGTCAATTTTGATGCGCTCCGGAATATCTAATTTGAGGCCACCCATCTCGTCGATAAAGCGCACAAAGGCATCGAAATCAATCACTGCATAGTAATGTACCGGCACACCGATGACCAATTCGACCGTGCGCACTGCCAGAGTCGGGCCGCCTACTGCGTGGGCAGTGTTGATCTTTCCGTGCCCGTAACCTGGAATAGCCACCCAAAGGTCACGGGGAATAGAAAGTATCCCGCCGGTATTGGTAACCGGGTCAAGCGATAATAAAATCATCGTATCGGAGCGCGAGGGGCCGGTTTCGTTGCTCCAATCGCGATAATCGAGGCCCATCAGCAAAATGGTGACGCGTTCTTTTCCGTCCCAGGGAATCAACGTCGGCTCAGGCTCCGGCGTGGGCGAAGGCATCGGGGGCACGGTGGCAAAATCGGGCGTGGCAGCCATCGGTTGAGAGGCATCAATCGTGGAGGTTGGGACAACGGGGGTGAAGCCAGGCTGAGGAGATGCAGTCGGGGGAAGATTGCGGGCATAGCCAAACTCTCGGCTGACAGCATACGAAGCAAACCCCATCAGCAGCACGACACAAAACACAGCCAAACCCAACAACCCCCAGGTTAGTATGCCATATCCTGTGGAAGCGTCTTTCGTCTGTGGTGAGGTGTTTTTTTTCGATACCATAAAACTATTGCCCGATCTTTACGGTGTAGGCGTGGCCGTCGGCACGGCAGGCGGTGAGGTGTTGGTTGGCGATGGGACGAGGGTATTTGTTGCCGTAGGCGCAGGGATGGATGTGTTTGTATTCGTCGGTACAGGCACCGGTGTATTTGTATTCGTTGCCGCCGGGATGGGTGTATTCGTCGCCGTCGGGGCAGGCGCCGAAGTATTGGTATGAGTCGGAATAGATGTTAACGTATTTGTACTGGCCGTTGTAGGTGTATTTGTAAACATGCCCGTTGATGTCGCAGTGACTAAGGCCGTTGCCGATGCAGTCGCTGAGGGGCCTGCCGTGGGGGGAATTGGCGTACTTGTCCAGGTGGGGGGGGAACAACGATGAGCAACATAGGTCAATGTTGGCTGCAGTTCCTGATTCGATCCATACCCCAAAGCGGCCTCATATTGCTGTTGGGCTGCACACCAGTCTCCCTCGGAGGCTAATAAATCGCCATAATGAATCAGTGACCAATGATAACGCCAACCCGCCGACCATCCTGCCCCATCCCGCAAACCGGGCAGGGCCGCCGCGATTTGACCAAAATAATAAACGGCCTGCTCTGGGTAGGCTTCCCAAAAACCTAAAGCCGTCAAATAGAGGCGCGCCCAATCCCTGTAAACATCGGCTTCATAATCCAATGGGCCAAAACTCTCGGCCAGGGTCAGATCATAGATGCCGCCTTCCAAATCCCCCTGAGCCAAGATGCGATTAGCGCCGCGGTTGCGCAGCGCAGCATAAAGGGCATCATCCACTTCGACAACCCGGTAATAAATATCTTCGTTGCGGAGGGCCAGTAACGCGGTGATGGCGCCTTCCCAATCACCGGCTGCCATTAGGGATTGCGCCCGATTATAGATGGACTCTACCCCGCTGGGATCGCGCGTGGGGGTGAGGGTGATCGTCGCAGTTGCTGGCTGTGTGGGGGGAGGCGGCGTGAAAGTCGCCGTAGCATTGAGATATTCCAGGCTTTTGGTGAGATATTCCCAGGCATTGGGGTAATTGGCAGCATCCAATGCAATCACATACTCAAAACGCTGACGCGCCAGATCATAACGCCCGTTTTCGAAATCTTGCACCCCAAGCTGATACTGCTCGTCAACCTGCTCAATATTCCCTGTACTCGGTAACAGCCCGGCGCGGCGGACACCGTCCTGATAACCGGCCATCGCGCCAATGATGCCAGCCGCCAGCATTAACAGCACGATGATCTCAGCCAGGATCAGCTTGAGCAAGGTTTGGCGCCCTTTCTGGGGGCGCGGTTTCGGGGAGGGCGGTTGCCTGGTGTTCATGTGTATAAGATTATCGATTCACGACGCGCTTCTTGAAAACAGGGAGAGCAAACCGCCAAACAGCGCGTACAACAAGCCCATGACGATCAAACCAAATTTCGGGATCGCGCACCAATAGGCTATCGCAGGCCAGGGATCGGCAGGGGCATTAAATAGCATCACCAGCAAAGCAATATTCTCGACAATGTCGAGCAATCCGGCCAGGATAAGGCCCCAGCCCAGAACGCTGCCCAGCCAAGCTAACGCCCATCCACGACGCGCCAACACGGATGAAGCCAGGGCACATCCCAGAGCGATGGCTGATACATATAGAGGAATAAATAAAAAGTCGAAACCTTGCACAAATGCCGCCCGTTGAAGAGCTGCTTCATCCCAGCTAGCCAGCACTTGCCCGGCATGCGTTACACTCCCGGCCAACTCGTAGGATACGATCCCCGCTGGAGCGGCAGCGGTAGTTAACGGCGCGCCAGAAATATTCATCACCGCCATGGCAAGCACGGTCGACAACACTAACGGCCAGAAGATTCGGCCGCGGGCACGCTCAGCGATGAACGAAAAGGGATTTTGCATCATCATCTCCAACTTCAGCAATAGCGTTTTCTACCACCGCAAAAGGATGGTTTGCAATTATAATATCAAGTATAAAGTAACCTAGCAAGTCATAAGACGAAGTCATCTGAAAGGAGCGATACATGAAGCGGGTCATGAATTTCATTTTTGGTTTAGCAATTGGCGGTGTGGTTGGCGCAACGGTTGCCCTGCTGATCACGCCAACATCTGGGGAGGATATTCGTACGCAACTACAAGCTCGTGTTCTGGACCTCCAGCAGGAAGTTCAGGCTGCGGCACAAACCCGCCGCGCCGATCTCGAAGCTCAATTAGCAACCCTGCGCCAGCCGCAGAAACATCAACTGCAATAACGGGCGGGGATTTTCAGATGTCCCCATTCTCAAAAACATCACCAAAAAAACAAGGGTGTGCCGGAAAAAAACTGGCACACCCTTTCTGATTCCATGCATGAGGGGGCGTGAAAACCCTGGATCTCAGGGAATAATCTCAAATCGATAGGCAGCCGTTTGACGAGTGTACCGCGTTGTGCCGGTGACGACAAAAATGACTTCGTTTCCATCGCCGTCTATCGTTACGGGAATATCCACAGCGTTATCCGGCCCTAGCGGGATTCTTTCGACGCGGGTCGTTTCGCCGATGCTAATCATCGCCAGGCTAAAGGTTTGGGGCAGTTCATTGCGAATCCGCACAAAGCCGGCTGCCTCCCAACCGCCAGAATCAGCCTCGAAGTCGGAAGCATACCCCACCTCGGGGATGGCAATATCATCGAGCAAGAATCCCTCCCCATTGACGGCCGCATCGGTAATATACTCAAAACGCAATTGCACTTCTTGCCCGGCAAATTGGGAAATATCCACACGTTCTTCAATCCAGCGGCTATCCCCCCCAGAGAGACCATTGTAAGCCCAGCCATAGCTGTTGCCAGACGGATCCAGGTTAGTTCCTGAAGGTGTGTTGAGAATTTGCCAGCGTTCGCCATCTACGGAGGCTTCGAGGTAGACATAATCGTAATCGGCCTCGATGTCGTACCATGTCCAATAAGTCAATGTTAATGACCCATCATGCTCGCGAAAATCGAAATTGCGGGTGAGGGTCATATCCGATTCGTCGCCTTTATTCGACCAAAAGGCATACTCACCGGAGCGTGGGTTGGCCGGTAATACCCCAACCTGGACACTGCCCTCGAAGTGCACATTGTATTCGCCCTGGCAGGCAATGCGATAATAGTCTACGCCATATTGATGCACATCGCGCGTCCGCATTTCGGATGGACATTCGTAGATTGACTCGGTCGCACTGGTTAGCGGCGCGTTCGGGTAGTTGTTATAGACAAAACGCCCATCGGCAACGGAGGACGATTGTAAATAGGTTGCCAACACCCAATCGATAAAAACATCATCGGCACTTATGGGCGCGCCGGAAAGCGGATCGCTGATGTTGAGTTCCTGCAGAACGGCATCTACGCTCGCCATGCCATTATCGGGATGCGCCACCAAAGCCTGGGTGGCCTGTTCTCCGAAACGATCTAAAAAGTAGTTCACAAAGAGAAAGGCGGCCCCATAATGGGGTGAGGTCGCGCTGGGATCGTTGGGCCAATCATTCAATTGCAAATCTGGATCTAGGGTATATAAATAGTCGAAACCGCCAATATCGTAACCATTGATAAAGGCCGCCAGCTCCGAAAAACCTTCATTGAGCCAGGAAGACTCATTGCGATCGCGATACCAGTGGATCATGTGCTGGAATTCATGGGCCAGCACCCCCAGGGTGAAATCACCTGAAAGCGCGATGGTATCGGCATTCAGCACAAAGGATTCGTGCGCGTTCGAGTATTCGTGCGCTAAAGGATGATATTCATCGGCGGAGGAGAAATATCCCGCCAAACCATACCCCAACCCGCCCGCATAAATGATATACAGGTGCGGGTCCCCATCTACACCGGGCGTCCACTCGCTGCCAAAAAATGCGCGATTGGTGGGGTAAATTTCGTTTTCGAATGTCTCTGTCAGCGCAGCTAATTTTTGCTCTTCAAAATCAACGCCATCTTCGATCCAAAAATAGACATGATCGGTGACATATTCCAACGTGACATCCACCTGAAAACTCTCATTGGTATCCACATTCGTCAGCCACATCACCTGATGCTCCCCAACTTGCAAAGGATTGGCGGGCGCTGCGATCGTCAATGGGATATTCTCCTTACCTTCGAGACGTTGCGCCAGCTCCAGCAGATCGTTGACCGGGACCACGGCAGCGTTCAGGGTTTGGAGGGTGTCCATTTCTTCAGCAGAGAGAGCCTCGGACGCGTGGGGGGAGGCAGGATCCTGATCCTCGGGGGTGGGGGTTGCATTGGTGTCCACTTCTGTTGACCCTGGCGAGGGGCGCACAACCACTGGCGTAGCTGTCGGCGGGCCTGCTTCCCACTCCCAGGTGGTGCCGCCATCTTGAAGAGACTGCACGGCCACCCCGGCTCCTGCAAGGGCAACGAAGCACAAACAACAACAGAATAACACAACCACTAAAATAATAATCAGTATCCATACCGTTCGATTCATTCCGATCCTCCATTAACGTTCGGGTGCACAGTAAAATTCATCGCTTCACTCTATTGTTCCAATAACGCGCTGCGGATCAGCGCCAACCCATATTCGTTCTGATAAATAATTGCATACCCAGGCAACTCATCGGCATAGGCGTCTCCATAAAAATCTTGCCAGGCCTGCATATCACCCGCATCAACTGCGTTTTCCACCGCATCGGGCTTGGTAAATTCTAATACATAATCCATTTCCAAGAATAGTACATCCGGCTGCGTTGAATTCAAGTAATCATACGACGCTAATTTCCACTTCATCAGGACATCATAATTCGTTTTAGGCGGCACATACGCTGTGGGGTCGCGGTAGACCACCAAATCTTCATCGGCGAGGTCCAACTCAGCGAGGCGAGATTCCACCTCGTGATAGAAAGCGATACTCACCGAACGCGCTTCCCGGTAGAGGACATCCGTATATACGACATAATCTTGTTGTAGATACAATCCAAACTGCACCAGGAGCAACGCCAGCAAACCGAAAGGCAGCAACGCAGTGGCCCGCCGCTGGAGCGATTGCCCTCTGTTCATCAACGGGCGTAAAATCGACTCTGGGAAAAGATGCCCCAGCGCTGAAGCCAGCGGGATCATCATCGGTAAAAAATAGAGCGGGCGAATCGATGATGTTCCCAGGGTCAGGAAATAGGGCAGCAAGAAGGCCAAGATCATACCGTTGAGCAGGCGATGTTTTTTCGAGATGATGCCTTTTATCAATCCAGCCGTCATCACAATTAACGCCCACCCCTGGCCGTAAAACGGCCAAACGATGCGGTCGAGTTTCTCGGCGCTCAAATTCCACTCAGGGTTGGCGCTGTAATAACCGCTGCGCGTTTGCACGAATTGCAATTGCATGGTGGCGATAATTTCTTGACGCTCCGAAGGTACTAACAACAAGGGGTTCGAGACCACCAAGCCCAGCGCCATGACTCCCACAAAAGATACCGCCAGAAAAACTCCCCGCTGCCAATTGATCTTTTTGATCATGATTCCCCAAAAAATATACGCAGGGATGGCAAGCACAAAAAACACGCCGACATATTTCACGCTGACAGCTACTCCGCAGGCTGCCGCGGTCAGAAAAAAGAACTTGCCAAACTTAAAGTCATCGCGCCCGATAAAATAGAAAATCAGCGCTACTAGCAAAATTGCCAAACTATCTGGGTGCCACCAAAAATTATTGAGTACTACGGCTGGGATAGCCAGTAAAAACGCAAATAAACTCAACGCCTTAAGGGGGCGTCTGTGTTCGGTTTGCATACGAACCATTAGTGCAATTGCCATCACCATTGGCAGCACACTGACCAGTTGGCGTAAAAGCAGCATGACCACTGCCGTGTTTTCTGCCCAATGCGCCCCAGCCAATAGACGATAGGGCAGCAATATCAGCGCCGACAAGAAATAAAAAGGATACCCATAGAAATAATGCAAATACACCACAAAATGGCGCACCGTATCGTAGAACGTATTCCCCGGCGTCAGCATGCGGATGACATGTTCGTGTTGGGCAAACTCATCCTTCTCGAAAATCGAGAGCATATTCCAATCTTGCACGCCGGTCAGGTTTGGGAAAATCATCAACGAGAAATAGATCAAGCCGATGATAATCATCCCCCATTTTGTAACGCGTGAATAATTAGGATGGTGCTGTTTCATTTTTTATATACCTGTAGGCCAGCCGTAATCAGCCCAAAGACAACCCACATATTGGGAATAGCAAACGAATCGACCGAAAAAGCCACCCCCAGGAAAACCGTCAGCGAGAGAAGCCCGGCGAGGCCCCAATAACGCGCTTCCTGTTCCGGTGCAAGAAATAAGTATACGGCCGCGCCCAGCAAGCCGGTCTGGAAGGCCACAAAAGCAGCCGACCCCACCAGCCCGGTCTCGGCCAGAATGCGGGCAAACAAATTCTTTGGTACGACTAACCGATTGCGCCCCTCTTCAGGCGTAAATTTATACAGCAATTCTGGCGTAGGGAACAGCGGTCGATCGGTAAGGGTCTCTTCGAAATAAAAGGTATAGTTTCCCAGGCCAACCCCCAACCAGGGGTGATCTTCATATATGCGGTAGGCGGTTTCCCAATAATAAATTCGCTGACTAACGGCAATGTATTCTAGATAAGTGCCGCGGGCATCTTCATCACTCCAATAGCCCCATATCCGTGAAAAATAGGGATTTTTAGATCCGACCAGAAAGATTACTGCTAACATCACAACCAGCAACACCCCCACTTGCAGTAAACGCCCCCGGATCTTGCGCCAACTCTGGCTAAGTCTGGGTTGGCGGCCACCCCGGAAAAGAAAAGCCAGCGCCAACTGAATGCCCCATAAAACGTAGCCGGTACGCGAGAAGGTATACACCAACACAAATGAAGCCCAGATCAAAAGCAGCAACTCAACGGTCACAAAGCGCCAACGCCATCGAAACGCCGAGAATCCAGACATAGCCGCCGCGAAAAGCCAGGGCATCAGCAAAAAGGTAATCTGCTCGGCGAACCAATTTGGCTCATAAGTCAAGCCAGAGATGCGCGTTTCAAAGAGGCCGCGCACCGAGAAAAAGCCCTGTAAATATTCGATCAAGTCGAAATATTCCGGGGTATAAAACAATATATAGCCAATCTGCACACAGCCCCACAACAAGGCCACCCCAAACCCGGCATACAGCCAGCGCAGTGCGAAGCGCAATTCACTGGCGGTGCGGGGGATCACGGCAACGGTAAGGTAAAACGCAGCCCCCAGAAAGAGCGTTACGGTCATGCGCACGGACCGCGAGGTCACGCTGATGCCAATATCAGGGTCGATGCCGTGGGTAAAGGCCAAAGCCGTACTGACCAATGCAACCAGCACAAAAGCCCCTAATGGCAGCACCGGGCGCGGCGTAGAATGGGAGAAAAGCCGCGGCAAGGTATACATGATTAGCAGGGCAATTAGAGGGTAGATAGCTAGCGGGCGCACTTCGGTGCGTCCGCCAACGCCGCCTGGAAAGTAGGGGAAGCTGGTTATTGGTAAAGTAAGCAGGAACAGCGCCCAAACGCTTTTCTGTACCCGCGGCAGCCACACTCGCAGCACTAGATCTTTCCTCGGGGCGTGCTGCGCGCCAGTTCAACGAGTAGCCAGGCCAGCACGGCCACAAAACCACCCACGAGCATGAGCCGACCCGCCGGGCGTATATCTTCAACCGCTGGCGCGATTTCTTCGGGCAAGCCCAAACTTAGATTCGCCGAAAGCGCCCAACTGAGTTCGGCTTCACGGGCATAATCCTCGGCTAAACGATCATATTGCACCTGGAGGTCATTTATGCGGGCGGGCAGGTCATACAGGTCGGCCTGGAGCAGGGCGCGGACTTCGCTCAGCCAGGCCAGGTATGCGGCATCATCGGCTTGGGGTGCAGGAATCGCTTCGAGAATCAGCGACCAACCTGCCCCCCAATCGGCGGCGCGGGCTGCCTGGGCCAACATCCGATCCCGGGTGTAAATATCCACAACTTGACTGGTTTCCACATCCTCATAAAAATCTGCAAGATTCAAATCAATTTGCGTCAACAAGCGCTGACGCTGTTCCATCTCGGCGAGTTCGTCTGCCAAAGCAACCATACGCGTATCCAGAGCTACGACCTGGCGGGCGTGCCCAATGGCTGTGTTGACCCGCTCATTCACAACCACAGCCCAGGCACATACTAATTGGGCGGCGTGTTCTGGGTTCTCTGCTTCGGCGGCGAGATGCCAGCGACCGGCGTTGCGCCAAGAGCCGCGCAGCATGGGGTGCAGGTCGGCAGGGGCGATATCATGCCAATACGGATCTTCAACCTGCAAAGCCGCCAGCGCAGCTATAAGATAGTCATCGCCACGCGCCAACTCATTAAGTTGTTCCATATTCCAATTCTTGTAATCATCCAGATTGCGGAACTCATCTTGCGCTACGCCAACAATATAGCGGTCGCGCGGGCCGCGATAGGCGTCAATTCCCACGTAAAGATCAAGGTTGGCGCGATAGGTCGGCGGGAGCAATTTGCTCGCCCCCCAGCCCAAGAGCGCGCCAACGAGAAAGGCCCGCGCGACAAGATGCCAGCGATGGGTAAGGGTGAGGATGTAGTCGCGTAAATTCCAGTCTTCTAGCATAAATTTATTCGCACAAAAATCTTTCATTACGCAGGCACAAAGATGCAAAGAAAAAACTTCGTGTCTTTGCGCCTGCGCAGTTCGTGTTTAATTGGTTAATATCGAAAACCCGATTTTACCCGATTTTCACGGCTTCCAATACGTGTTGATACACCTGCAAGGTACGATTATTGATATGGTGATGGGTGAATCGCTCTAACATCATCTGACGCCCGGCAGCGCCCATGACTATGCGCCTGGCCGGGTCGAGGGCCAATTGCTCAATGGCAAAAGCCAGCGCGTAAGGATCATTGGTTGGGACCAACAGACCATTGCGCTCATGTTGGAGTATGGCGCGGCATCCGGGAATATCGCTTGCAATGATCGGGCGTCCGCAAGCCGCAGCTTCGATCAATGCGGTGGGGACGCCTTCACCGTACATGGTCGGCAAAGCCACAATATGCGCCTGGGCATAGACCCGCTCCATATCATGCTGCCAGCCCCACCATTCAATGACACCTTCGCGATGCCAGGCACGCAGCATATTGGGTGTCAGCGAGGCCGGGTTGCCAGGATCCGGCCCGCCAACCAGCACCATGCGCACCTGCAAGCGTTCTTCTAAAATGCGAGAAGCTTCGACAAAAATTCCCACTCCTTTGTTCCACAGGGTACGCGCCGCCATCAACACAATCACCGGGCCAGGCGGCTCCGGCGTGGGAACAAATCGCTGTGGGTCTGCGCCGACTCCCTCTATCAACCAGGTGCGCGTCGGGGAGATAAAATTTTGCTCAAGAAAAAATTCCTGATCCGCCTGGTTTTCAAAAATAACCGCAGAGGCGGCTTCGTGCATCATTTGCCGGTAGAGCGGGCTGATTGCCGCTTTCAGGGCGCGCGCCAGCCAATCGGCGCCCTGGAAAACATAACCGCGCCCAGAGATAGAGTTCACTACGCCGGGTGTGCCAACCCAACTGGCAGCTATTGAGCCGTAGAACACGGCCTTAATCGTATGATGATGGACGAGATCGGGCTGCTCGCGCCGATAAATACGCGCCAGCTCCAGGAGTGAGATCAACTCCACCCACGGAGCCACACTGCGGCGACGCAGGAACCACGGCTGCCAGTGAAAACCAGCCTCCTGAAAACGCAGGACGAACTCCCCCGGGGGGGAGAGCAGCGCAACGTCGAAGCCTGCCTCCCGCAGTGTGTGGATGAGCGCATATCGAAAGTTATATAAATACCAGTCGGTGTTGGCAGCGAGGATGATTTTGGGCATCGGGATAGCAAGTTAATGAGAAAAGTCTATAGTTGGTGGGGCGGATTTTGTCGTAGTTGTTGGTAGAGGTGCAGGAGGCGGGTTGCCATTGTTTGCCAGTTATGTTTCTTTTCGTAGGCACGTCGGGCGTTTGCGGCAAATTCGGTGCGCAGGGCGGTGTCATTTTTCAGACGCTCGAAGGCTTTGGCAAGTTCTGACATACAACCATACCTCACTACCAGGCCGCAGTTCTCTTCCTGCACGATACGGTCGATATTTGTGCCCTCGGCGACGATCACAGGCTTCCCCAACATCATCGCCTCGTAAAGTTTGTTAGGACTGGCATAGCGGTGATTTTTCAAGGCGGGGTCATAAAGCGCCAGGAGCACATCTGCTTCCGCTGCCAGGGTCAGGGCCTGAGCATAAGGAATTCGTCCATGCCAGGCAATGTTGGGGAGTCCCTCGGCCAAACCTATGATTTGCGCCTCGTCGCCGCCAAACCCGGCCAGATCAAGGCGCCATTCGGGATGGTCGCCCAGCAAGGCCAGCACATCCAACAAACCGCGCTCGATTTGCAAGAGGCCGACATAAACAATTTTTAACGCGAATTCGCTTTGTGCTGCAAGATTCGTAAAAACTCGATGTTTTTCTTCATCCTTATCGCCTGCGCGGTTAATCCTCTCAAAAACATCCTCCGGCGTATTCAGAATAACCGACCGATTTTCCGGCAAACGCTGCCCAACCTGCGCCCAGCGGGCATCATCTACAACGATCAACGCATCCACGCGGCGGATAGCCCACAAATCCAGGGCACGGATGAGCGCCCTTACCCAATCGGGCGTGGCGCGCAAATGATCGGCATAAAAATCGAAAATATCGTAGACGATCTGTTTGCCAAACAAAAATTTGCATGCCAGCGCCGGTACAACGGTGTCGAAATCACAGGCATGCAAAATGGCATAATCCCGACGATGGTGTACCAGCCAGCGCAAAAGGCCCCATTGCCAGCGCAATAACGACCATAAATTTGCCAGGCCGCGCCCAAATTTTGCCCGAATCGGCAAGCGGATACAATCCACTCCAGCGACGATTTGGCGAACGGGCAACGCCGCATTCCGATCCCATCCCAGCAGAGTGACCCCGTATCCAGCACCGACGAGGACAGCCGCCGCTTTTTCCACGCGCGGGTCAGGATCGATGGGATTCGAGCGGAGGATAATAATACGGGGCTGTGTAGACATAGACAAAAAGCCATCAGAGATCCGGTAATTTGGGGATGGTTTAAAATCACCGGATCCCTCATTGCCCAATCACCTAATCTGGTCCTAGATACTGCGTTACCACATCATCCACGTCCCCCAACGCGGCTGCACGGCTATTCTCTAACCACAGGGCGCGTTGACAAAACGCCTGCACGTGCCCCATGCTGTGCGAGACCAGTACAATGGTGGTGCCCTGAACCTGGAATGCACGCATGCGCGCCAAACACTTCTCCTGAAAGGCAGCATCCCCCACAGAGAGAACTTCGTCAATCAACAAAATTTCTGGGCGGATGCTGGTCGCCACCGCAAAACCCAAGCGTGCTACCATGCCCGTAGAGTAGGTGCGCAAGGGCGCTTCGATAAACTCGTCGATTTCGGCGAAATCCACAATGGCGTCGAATTGATCGGCAATTTGGCGGCGCGGTAAACCGATCAGGGCGCCATTGAGGTAGATATTTTCGCGCCCGGTCAACTCCGGATGAAACCCTGCTCCCAGTTCCAGCAGCGGAGCGGTGCGGCCGCACATCACCACGCGCCCCTGAGAGGGCTTCAGCACCCGAGCCATCACTTTGAGCAGGGTGCTTTTCCCGGCTCCGTTACGCCCTACAACACCAAAACTCTCACCGGGTTCAATCTCCAGGCTCACATCACGCAGCGCCCAAAACTGATGGTACTGCAAACCGCCCTGAACCCAGCGGATAGCATATTCCTTAATGCCGGAGAGACGCTCATGCGGCAGGCGGTATTGAACAGAGATGTTCTTTAAGTCAATTGCAGGAGTCATATACAGGCGTGATTTTCGGATGTATGAGCCTGGGAACGAAGGCCTATCGTTTGTGAGGATGCCTTAGGCATCCTCACAAACGATAGGCATATTCATCTGCCCGCCAGGTAAAAACCAACCCGCCACATAGTAAAGCCCCCAGGGCGAATCCCAACGCCGGGAGCCAAAAATCCCAGCCCGGCACGAGACCATCCATCAATGGACGGCGGAATATTTCCACCAGATAATAGAGCGGGTTGAAGCGGATCATCCAATGCCACTGAGCAGGGATAATCTCCGGCGGGTATATCACCGGTGTGGCATAAAGCCAAATCGTCAACAGCACATTAAAGACCGGCAACATATCGGCAAAATAGACCGTCGCCGCAGCCAACAGTAATCCCAAACCCAGCGAGAACATCGCCAGCAACAACACCGCCGGAAACCAGGCCAGCAACGCCGGGGTCAGCCGCATCTCCAACACCAGGGCAATGACCAACAAAGGCAGCAACGAAACCAGTAAATTGATTAACCCGGTGCCAATCGCGGCAACCGCAAAAACAGATTTAGGCACATAAATACGTTTGAGTAACTCACCGCTCCACAGCATCTCCCCCATGGCCGCGCTGGTGGTGCTGGAGAAGAAAATCCACACCAACTGACCGCTGAGTACATATACCGGGAAATTGGCGATCTGGAAGCGGAATAATTGTGAGAAGACCACCGTCAGCACCAGCATGGTCAGCAATGGATTGAGCAGCGTCCAGACCACCCCCAGAAGCGATCGTTTATAGCGCGTCTTCACCGACCGGGCAACGAACTGCACCACTAATTCGCGGTATTCTACCAGGGCACGAATTTCTTCAATCAGGGGAGAGGGTGTGCTAGATGAATCGTAGTAGGCCATTCGAAAAATATATCACCCGGCGATCTTTGTCGTGATTTTTAAGGGTTGAGCGCATAGAGATATACGTCCCTTTGAGCATAGACCTGCGTCGTGAACTGGTTGAAGAATTCTTCGCTCAGGGCTGGTGAGGCGTAAACCTCAGGGCGGTGCGCTACCTCCGGGGGAAAGAGCAAGATGTAGTCATACTCGTTTTGCGCTAAATTCTCTGCCAGTGCGGCAGGCGTCTCGGAGGTGTGCAGCAATTCGTAAGCCTCCTTCGAAAAGAGCGGGCCATAGATTGCAGAATTGGTATACAGACGCAGCTCATTCCCCACCGAGAATACCTTGAACTGCCCCTGTTGGTCAAGGAACTCGAATGCTCCATAGACCGGTAGAATACGATGAACAAACTCGGCCTGAGTCTCGGTCCCCATCCAGATACCCACCGGGTAGCGTTCCGGAATCTCCCACCAACGCACGGTGAAGGCCAGCCGTGTCGAAAAAAGATAAACCAAACATAATGTCAAAAGCGCATATTGTACAAGTCGACGTGGGTTCTTTTTAGCACGAGGCACATTGGTGTTTAAAAAACCGGCGGTGGAAAGCAACTCGCCTATATTTATTGCCGCCAGCGCGCTCACGAGGGGCAACAAGGGCAACACATAGCGGGCACTCCCGCCGTAGGCGAATATCATCACCAGCGCAGCCAACCCACTCACCGACCACCCCCACAATGCACTGACCCGATACAACCAGGGCAGCCCCAACAAGGGGATAGCTCCCAATACAGCGCCCGGCGCTTCGTGATAATAGCGATAGGAGTCGATAATTCCCATCCAGGGGAAAGCTAACATCCGCAGGGCGATCCCCCGCGTGGGTTGAATGCGGAAAAACGATGTATCAAACCAGTTGGGACTGTGAAAGAGTTGGTTGTAATTCGGGAAGATGGGGTTGCCCGTCCAAAGGTAATCGCGCAGTAGCCAGGGTATCCATAACAATAATGCGGGCAGCCCCATGAAGAAAACACGGCGACACGCGGCCCACAGTACTGTGCTTTTTATCTGTGAAGACCGTATCTCTGAGATGAACGCCCACACCCAGATAGGCAACAGCAAGAAGAGAGCATTCAGCTTCGTCCCCAGCGCCAGGCCGGAGAAAATGCCCATGAGCAATAAGCAATGGTTTTCGGGTTTCTCGCGCCAATGCAGGAAAATCTGGATAACGGCTGTGACAAAAACAGCTACAAAAATATCGGTATACGCGGTGGCCGATTCGCTCCCGATGATGGGCAGCGAATAAAGCAGTACTGCGGCGATCAGGCCGGTGGTGTGATTGCCCAATTTTCTGCCGATGAAATAGGTCTGTGCAGCCAGCAGCAGCCCGGCAGTGAAATTGAGCAAAGTGGGCAATGGCTGCTCTCCAAGCCCCAGCGCAGCCGTATAGAGCATTTCGCCATACTGTGCCGAATAACTCTGGGACGATTCCGGGAGTTCAATCATTCGTCCGGCGTTAAGGTATCGCATGGGTGCGGCGAGATGGTAGCTAAGGGCATCATAACGCACGGCAGGGGCTAATGCCCACAGAAAATTCCCCGCGGCCAGAATAACCATCAGATAGAGTGCCAGCGAAGCGGGGAGTTGCTGATCCATTGAGCGGGCGCGCAAACGTGGAGAAAAGCGCTTGATCGTTTGCGATATTTGCGCGCTTTTGTAGTATAAGAAAATTACCACCCCACTGAGGATACCCAACACTCCATAGAGAATTTCGCGCACATAGAGGCCAACCACGCCAAGGAGCAGCATCAGCACCATGAGCGCGCCCCATCCCAGGGCCAGAGAGAGAATTTCCCCTTCAGGTACAGAAACGCGGTCGCGGGGCGCGATCCGCTTGAAGAGCAGCCGCCCCATCCCCCAACTCAGCCCCAGTATCCAGGTCAACAAGAGCAGGCTGATGGCAATTTCTGGACTGCGGGCGGCAACAAAGATCAGCGTTCCGGCAAGGGCGCAGGCAACGATGCGCAGCACGCGCCCGCCGTTGAAGAACGTCAGGAGGCCCGCAACGAGAAAGATCAGCAGGTAGATCAGTGCAATCAGGCGGTCACCCGCGTACGATGCAAATGGCGCACGCGGCTGCAAAAAGGTCTGCCAGGCCATAAAGCTGCTCAACAGCAAACCGAAAACGATGCCGATGATGCCAACTTGAATTCTCACTCGCAACACCCAGGAATTAGCCATTGGCACAAAGATACAAATGAACAGCGTACATGGTTAAGCTTGCGTGTCTGCACCCTGAAAGATCTTTTTGACTGCATCGATCAATGGGCGCGTGGCTTGTTCCCAATCGGCGGATTCGACAAACGCCCCCACTTCTTCATCGTCACGGAGCGCACGGCGGGCGGTCCATGCCTGGTCGAGCGCGTTGGCAAATTGCTCAGGGGTGGCGGCGGTGAATACGCCCGGCCAGGCCAAAAGTTCTTTTAGCGGCGTGGCAACCACCGGTACACCCATTGCCAAATATTCCAGCGCTTTGAGTGGGCGCACGGCATGGGTAAGTTGGTTGATTTTGAAAGGCAATATACCGACATCAAAACGGGCGATCTGGGCAGGAATTTTCTCGTAAGCTATCGGGCCACGCTGTGTCATATTGGGTAAATTTGTCAATGCATCAAGCGAGATCGAGGCCGGGCCAATCAATCGGAATTGGTAATTTGGGCGCAGGCGGGCGACTTTGACCAACAAATCGAGATCAAACCACTCGGCAATTGCGCCGTGAAAACCCATAACAGGGGCCGAATTCGCCGGGGCTTCGCTAAACGCGAAATGAGTCAAATCCACTCCATTGGGAACCAGCAACGCGTCTGGGCGCTGGGCGCGCAAACGCTGATACAGCACTTCGGACGAAGTCAGCACGACATCGGCTTCGGCAAGCAGTTTTTGATGATAATCCACTGCCCGCTGCCCCGGCGGCAGCTTTTGAGCGTGATCCGATGCGGCGTGAATGCTGACATCATCGAGGACATCATAAAACACAGAGAATTGGTCATCCGCTGCCAGGCGCGGATAATGGTATGGGTAGTAAATCATCACTACTGCACCCTTCAGGTAAACATCATCCTCCGGGGCAAGAATATGCAACAAGGGATGCGGGCTGTCGCCGCGTCGCTGTGGATCGTGCCAAAAGGTCTCAATCCCCGACCGGGCTAGCTGCAAGGCAAGGTGATGCGGGCGCTGTTGGATTCCCTCCCAGGTAATCCCCGGTGCGGGGGGAAAATAAACCACAGGCAGGCGTGGTACAGCAGTATCAAGCGGCGGAAGCCCTTGATGCAGCCGATTCATCCAGGCATTGCGCCAGCGCGCTAACGAGAACGATTTTGCCACCTCACGCCCGCGCCCCCCCAATTGAGCGCGCATCTCAGCATCGTCCAACAATTGCCGCAGGGCGCGTTCTAGCGCCGGAGCGGTTGGTTCGATCAGCAGGCCGTTATAGCCGTTGATCACCAGATTGGGCAGCCCGCCCACGTTTGTGGCAATCACGGCATTGCCCGCGGCCAGCGCTTCCAGGCACGAGAGTGAAGTTCCTTCGCTGTGTACGGTCGGAATCAGGGCGATTTGCGCCTGCTGGTAAGCGGCAGGCATGGCCTGGGGCGTTAGCGCCTCCCAACGCACGCGCTCCGGATAGCGGGCCATCAGCATTTCGACATGCGCGGCTTCGGCCCGGTCGGCCTGGCCTACGAAAGAAAAGGCCGCCTGAGGGTAAGCGTCCAAAATTTCGGGCAAAATTTCGGCCACCAGCCAAAACCCGCGCGGGGGGTACAGTCGGCGGGGGTACAGGATGGCGATGGTCTCCCCCCCGGCCCCTCTCCCAGTGGGAGATGGGCGTTGGGGTGAGGGTTTAAATTTCGTCACATCTACAAAATTGGGCACGTAGATAAATTTATCCACCAGGTTTGCCATGTTGGCCCGCGCCCAATTAATTGTATTGGTGTCCACCGAGATAATCGTATCCAAATGTCGGCAAGCATCCATCACCGTTTGCATAGCGGGAAGGTTCATTTGAAAATCGCGATAATCCCAAAACACGCCATGACTAATGCCCAGCGCAGCGCCCTCCACCGGCACAGCCAACGAAAAGGGGGAGAATATCGTCAGGGCAGCGGCATGAGGCAGGCGAGAAAACTCACCTGGCAAACGCGCCGCATCACCCCCAACATCAATCCCGGTGACGCGCAAATCGCGGTAGTAGCGCGTCCAAAAGCCATTGCCGCATTGGTATACCTCAGGCGTATAACCCAACTCACGGACCAACCCGGCCAACTCTAGCACATAGCGCTCGGCCCCGCCTGCATACATCTTGTTGCCGTCAAAATCAAAAAACGTGTACGTCAAGATCACCACCCGCCGCTCCGGCGGCACATCCGGATGCCCTAACTGTACCGGTGGATGATAGGCGATCTCCGGCTCACGAATTTTGGAGAGAACCCGCTTGCGAAAACGGTGGCGGATACGCTTAAGCACAGGGAGTAACCCTGCCTGAATGAATAACCTTCGCCCCCAGGCACGGATTTTCGCGCGCCGCCCCAGGGCGGGATATGGACGAAGGGCATCCAGCTGCTCTCGCAGATGAGCGATCTCTAGATTCTTGTTCACCAACACACCGGTATGGTCATGCTCCATCTGCCGGATCAGGCCGGTATAGTCGAAAACCTGCTGAAGCTCAATTTCTTTAAGTTTTTCAATGAATGCAACTTCATGCTGGCGTTCTAATTCAAGCAGAGCTGCATCTTTGCGGCGTTCAAGTTCGTCAAGACGTTCGGCCAGTTGCCTCGCGCCGCGCTCTTCAATCTGACGGACGTACTCAAGGCTTTCGGCCTCAAGTTGTTGAATTTTCTGCGCCAGGTTGGCCGCGCTTTGGCGCTCGATTTCCTGCACACGCGCCAGCAATGCCTGGGTGTGACCCTGCCGATTATGTTGGAGCTGCTCGCGCAGATCGGCAATTTGAGCCAAAAATTCTGTGCGTTGGATTTCGGTTGCACGACGGGCTTCCACTTGCAAGGCCAACGCGTCAGCCAGGGCTGCAGTCAGCGATTCCACTTCGGGGGCAAGCGCTTGCTTCGGGGCTATGTCCCAGCGCGCGGGTGCAGGGGCTTCATCTACTGTCCCCAGGCCTGCTATCAAATAACTTGTCTGCGCGGCAGAGATCATCCCGGCCTGGTGAATATCAATTAATAACCCCTTAAGTTCAGGCGAAATTCCTTCCAGGCCATCAATAAAATTCCCCGTCCAACTTGTGCCCAGATGCGCACTCCCCAAATAGTTCACCCCGGAAGCCTGGAAGACGTGGCCCAAGTCATACGCAGGAATTTCTTTGCCAAACGGCCACATATTTTGGCTCAATTTTTGGGCACGCCACAACCAGTACCAATAGTTTTGGGCGTTGGGGATGAGTGCCATCACGTATCTGCGGCTGCGGCTGGACATGGCACGCAGCAAATTTACTTGCTGCGAAAAATTGTAATGCTCTAGCACCCCTGCGTTGAACACCAGATCGAATTCTCTGGGGCCGGGCTGGAAGGCATCGGCAAAGACAAAGTCTGCCGTGAGATCAGCACGCGCAAAGCGCGCCCGGGCACGCGCCAGCGCTTCGGATGAGAAATCGAGCAGGGTGACCTCAAACCCTTTTTGCGCCAAAGCCAGGCTTTGCTCCCCCGCTCCGCAACCGGCTTCGAGTATGCACCCGCCCTCAGGAAGCAGTTCTCTCACCAGGGTTGTAAATTCGGCGCGGAACTGGCGCGTGTACGCGTCTTCGAAAGCCTCATCCGGCATTGAAGCATAGAAATCGTCCCATTTTTTGCGTTCGTGGTTGAGGGTCATTCGTCAATAGTAAATGGAGAAAAGAAAATTGTAAATCATCTCCTTAACCGCAAAGACACAAAGGCACAAAGTTTTTTCTTCGTGTCTTTGTGCCTCTGTGGTCAACGCCCTAAGTTGCCATCTTGATAGTTTGCATCCTTAGCGAAATGCAACGCACTCGAAGGACGATGGCATAGGGCCGTTATCGCAAAAGAACCTACATAAAACAGCTAGCGAAATTTTTGCCTTCGCTGCCAGTTAATTAGCGGGGCCAGCAAGCGACGGGCGTAATAGCGCAAATAAATCCACGAGAACCGGCGTCCACCGTCACGACGGTGAATACGCAGCATTTCGGGCCAGCAGCGTTCGTCAGCGGCGATGGTTTTGGCATCATCATGCAGGCGGAAGTTGGCCCATCGGCGACCCGGCAGGTAGCGGATTTCGGACACACCGGCCAGACGTACCCACAGGTCATAGTCCATGGCGAAATAGAAACTCACGTCGAGAGGGCCAACTTGCTGCCACAGATCCGCCCGCCAAAAAGCGGCTTGCTGCGGAATATACACGCCGCCGCGGCGCAGACGCCCCAGACTGGTTTGTTGGGCATTAAAATGACCAATAACATTACCCTGAGCGTCGATAAAATCGGCCTCGCCATATACTAACCCCACAGCAGGGTTTTGCGTTAGAAATTCAACTGCTTCGGTGACCGCCCCAGGGTTGTAGGTGTCATCAGAGTTAATGTAGGCGAGGATAACGCCCTTTGCCTGGGCAAAACCTTTATTGATGGCCGCGGTCTGCCCGGCATCGGGTTCAGAGACCCACCAGGCCAAACGGTCGGCATATTTCTGGATGATCTCGACGCTGCCATCGGTTGAAGCTCCGTCCACGACAATATATTCAATGTGGGGGTAATCTTGCTCCAACACCGATAGCATGGTCGCTTCGAGATATTGCGCTTGATTAAAAGACGGGGTAATAATACTAACTAATGGATATGCTCTCATGTTTACGTATTGGCTAATTCTCTGCGATGCCGGTCGCGATACCTTTGTGCTAACCGGTGAAACCCGACAAGCCCTGAAAGCGCGTAGAGCACTCGCCGCCAGTCCGTCAGCACAACCATCGGAACCCGGCGAGCCGAGCGCGCATAGGCCCGAATACCGGCCATAAAGTGGCCGGCCTCGATTTGGTAATAAGCATCCAGGCGGTGGGCGCCCCCAAAAATGCGCCTGCGATTTGCATCGAAAATCTGGCGCAAGTTATCTTGCTTTTGCATCCAGGCCACCAGTCGAAAGGCTTCTTCCCCAAACCGGGCCGCCTGGGCGACGTTCTTTGCCAATGGATGATAACTGGCACGCGCCAACGTATGGGGCAGATATTCCATTGGCCAGGCTGCGGCGATACGCAACCAGAGATGATGATCGAGAAGAAATTGAAAACTCAAATCGAGCGGCCCTGCCAATTCCCAGGCCGCGCGGCGCATAAACACCCCCGGCTGGCTGATAATGCGAAAAGTCATCAAATCTTGCAGGGTATAGGGCTTAAACGTCTGAAGATGAATGGGCTGCCCGGCCTCATCGACTGAGAGTACATCGCCATATACTAAACCGAGATCCGGGTTCTTACGGAGTATTTCAACGGCAGAAGATAGCGCCCCAGGAAAATAGGCATCATCCGAGTTTAGCCAGGCCACAATATCGCCGCGGGCGCGCCGAAACCCCTTGTTGATGGCGTCGGCCTGCCCCCCATCGGGTTCGGAGACCCACCACGCTAATTGATCGGCATATTTTTCGATGATCTCCACACTGCCATCGGTCGATCCGCCATCTACCACAATATATTCGATATTGGCATAATCTTGCGCCAGCACCGAACGGATGGTAGCTTCTAAAAAATGGGCTTGATTGAAAGAGGGCGTAATGATAGATACTAAGATCTGCATATGTAGGATTAGGGAATCAGGAATTAAGTCGGACATCGGCACTGTCCCTGCTTTGTAGTCGCCTAATCACTCCCTCCTTCTCTCAAATCGAAGACGATATACCCATCCCCCTCTGCGTAAAGTTGGTAATTCTCGTACAATAGAGTTTTTAATTCAGGCGTGTCGTTAAATTCATTCAACCGTGTAATGATGAAGTAATCGTACTGCTCAATGGCTGCGTAATTTTCCGCTTCGAAATCCACATTCGTTTCCCCTGCCAGCGCGCGCATGGCAATATCACCAGAACCGAGCCAGAAATCATTTGACACCCAGCCATAGTAATTCAACGGCACACCATAAACCTGACTCATCGAGATCACCCGTGCGTCTGGCTCAATGATTTCATGAAACTGTTCCCAATAGGCCACATCGCTGCGGTAATCTTTGCGAGCCAGATTGACGCGCACATCCCAGGCTTTGAAGGCAGCCCCAGCGAAGAGCAAAAGCACCACCAGTGTGCGCATCCAATTTCTCTGTTCTACACTGGCAATCCGCTGCAACAACTCGGAAAGTGCAACGGTGATGGAAACCCCGACCACCAGGATCAGAGGCAATTGGTAGTAATCGTGCGTCATGGTGTGATATGCAAAGACCAAACTATAAACGCCATACCCCACCCACAGCCCGGTCAGCAAACCACGCTTGCCTCTATCCTCTATCATCAAAAAAGCGACTAACGCCACCAGCAGCGTTCCGAAACCGCTGATATTGGTTGCCATTTCCTGCCAGCGAATATAAAACACCACATCGCGCAACAAATCTGGGAAAAACCGATATTTGAGTTGCTGCTGCAGAAACCCTGCGATCCACAATCCGTAAATATAGTAGAGGGAAATCGGCAATAGCGCCAGAGCCGCCATCACCCAAACCTGACGATCGCGCAAAGCATGGCGTAATCCTAGCCCCATAAGAATCAGCCCAATAAATGCACCGGCGATAAAGAATATCCCCACCGTCTTAATGTATATTGCCAACCCGGCCAACAGACCAGCCGAAATTGCCATTGGCATTGAGCGCAGCCGATACCATCGAAGAACTGCCCATAATGCCCAAGCTATTAGCGCGACCATTAATGGATCGGGCTGAAAGGTGCGCGTGGCGTAGATGCCGTAAGGCAAAAAGAGCATGTAAAACAGTGCGACCACCCCACCATCGAGGGTGGCAATTTCTTGCCCAATGAATAATACGGCCAACGAGGCGCCCACCCAAAATAGCGCCGACATTAAACGGGGTATCCACAATTGTTCTGCCCCCGCCATCCGATACATCCAGGCTGCCAGGCGTTCCATCACCAACGGTTCGATCATCACCGAATCACGCCAGGCCCGAACGGCTTGTTCCTGCTGCCATTCAGGAATATCTGTCAACGTCTCAAAATACATCCCTCGGGCAATAATGGCTGATCGTAGTTGGCGGGTTGGATGGAAATCTAACGGCGGGTCTGTCAGATCATACGCACGGATAGCTAATCCAAGCAAACATGCCAAACTGACAACGATCCATAACATTCGGCGAGACCGAAAAAATTGAGCAGTCGCGGCCATCAAACGAATCCTTCAGAATAGGTCTGCATAAGTGACTTTAGGAAAGACGGTCAATTTGCCCCCAATTGTCGCGTCTAAGACGCGGCGACCTGCTGTCTCAAAAGCATGGCGCGCCATCCAATAGGCCTGCTCAGAGGTGTCCAGGTCTGGCAGTTGCCAGCGGAAGCCCTCTCCAAAATAGCGCGGATCAAAGTGATTGGGGTCATCGCCTCCGGAGACAACGGTGGTGTTGGGCTTTCCTTTGCTGGTAAAGCTGTGATCCACACCGATAAGAACGACTTCATCAAACCCCATATGATAGGCCAGTTGCAGGCAGACATATGTCACAGTAGCCCCCTCCCATAAGCGGCCGCGCGCATCTTGAGCAAATTTTAGACCGGTGTAGGTAGTGAAAAGAAAAGTAGGCAGTTGAGGAGCGTTGGCGTTATGGAAAAAGCGGCGCGAACGCCAGGAAAAAAAGCGCCGCAGATCAAGAGCCAGAAAGTCTTCGGCACATTGCTCGTTGACCAGATCATTCACCGAGACTAAAAAACTGGTTTCAAACCCCCATTCGGGGAAAGCCAAATATATGCGATTCATCCCGAAGGTAAATTCATCCTTCAACAACGAAACATCGGTCTGTTTGAGGCTAGGGCCATTACCAATAATGAAACAGCGCTCACCTTTATGTGCATTTTTAAGCGCGCCCAGCCGGCGGATGCTTTCTCTTCGCCAGGGATGCAGAGCAGCCAACGGCCATTGTGCGGCACGGCCGAGGGCGTAACGAGCCTCGCTCATCGGCTGCCAAAGGGCTGGGGGAAACAATTTCTTTATCGTCTGACGAAGTGTAGTCATAAGGTTTGCACATTGGTAAGTTGGAACGTTTACACCTGCCAACTTTCTAACGTTTTACTCTGTACTGAGCCTTGCCGTCGCACCCCCATCTACAACCAGTGCCTGGCCGGTCATAAAGGATGATTGCGAATTGTCGGCTAAAAAGTAAATTGCTTGGGCAATTTCTTCGGGTGTGCCAATCTTGCCGCTGACCGTTTTCCGGGCCAGATTCTCCAAGCGCTGCTGCACCGAACCGTCGCCGGCGTGGTCACGGTTCATCCCGGCGCGCAACATGGGTGTATCAACAGCCCCGGGCAAAATGGCGTTCACGCGAATATTCTGCGGGGCGAACTCTATCGCCATCGCCCGCGTCAAAGCCAGCAGCCCGCCCTTACTGGCAGCATAGGCTGCAATATCTTTAGATGTCGCCACCGCATGAACAGATGAAACATTCACCATTGCGCCACCGCCATGCTTTTCGAGCAGCGGGTAAGCCAGCTTGGCGCTCAAGAACACCGAGCGCAAATTCGAGGCCATTACGGCATCCCACTCTTCGACACTGGTTTCCAGCAAGGGCTTGGTAATTTGATAAGCAGCGTTGTTGATTAAGGCATCCAGGTTGTCGGTAAATTTCCGGGCGCGCCCAAAAATGGCCTCCAACTCCGTGGGTTTGGCGATATCTGACTGAATAAAGACGCCATTCGCAGGGAAATCTGCGCCATACGGGGCGCGATCCACACCAATGACACGCCAACCTTTTGACGCGAACAAAGCCACCGTTGCACGGCCAATGCCCCCTGCTGCGCCGGTAATGAGCATATATTTTGTTGCTTGCATGTGCTTATTGCCCCATGCTGAGATTCGCCGAATCGATTCCCAGCCCATCTAACAAGTTTTTGATTGTATTCCAATGGACGCGCTCCCAGGCCGCCGGGCTGGAATTGGAATTGTGAGGAGCCAGCATGACATGATCCATCTGGAGCAACGGACTCGACCCCGGGAGGGGTTCGTGTTCAAAAACATCTAACGCAGCCCCAGCGATGATCCCGTTTTCAAGAGCCAGCACCAAAGCAGATTCATCCACGATGGGGCCGCGCGCCGAGTTGATGAGGACGGCATCGGGCTTCATTTGGGCCAGCGTTTCAGCATTGATCAAGTGAACGCTGGTGGGATTCAGGTCGCAGTTAACACTGACAAAATCGGCCCGGCGCAAAAGCTCTTCGAGCGATGTCATTTCCAGGCGCTGCTCACGCACAAAATCTGGCTCAATGCGGCGAATATCACTGCCCAGCAATTCCATGCCAAAGGCTGCCGCTCTGCGGATCACAGCCTTGCCGATATTGCCGACACCAATCACACCGAGGGTACTCTCGCTCAATGAGCGCCCCGGGATTTTCTCCCATTGACCGGCTTTCATGGCGCGATCCATCCAGGGTTGGCGGCGGGCAAAGGCCAGCATATAGCCCAACACCGTATCGGCAACCGGCAAGGTAAACGCATTGGGCGTGTTGCCGATCTTGATCCCAAGTCGGGCACAAGTCGTCTGGTCAATCGAGTCGATCCCTGTCCCCCATTTTGAGATCACCTTCAAACGCGGCACACAAGCCTCGAGTACACGCGCAGAGTAGCGATCATCCCCGCAAATTGTGCCATCGAACCGACCGGCATATTCAAGCAAGTCTGCTTCTTCCAGGCGCTCTTCTACCTCAGGGACAATCAACGCCAGGCCGTAGCCCTCCAACACCGGGCGGAAACGATCCAGAAATGGGATCATATAAGGAGCGGTGAACAAGATGGTTGGTTTATTCGCTGGCGGGTTCATTAGCTCGTTTCATCAGAAAATCAACAATATCAAAATCCAACTCTTCGTCAATGTCCCAGGCTTCGGCGGCGTCAATCTCGAACATCAACGGGCGCGCACCAAGACGATTGCGGCGCTTCAACAGCGTTTCCCTGCGGAAAATATACATACAAGAATTTTCCTCATACACCGGAGGCAAATCCTGTGTTTGCAGCAACACCGCCGGATTGTGATTGATCGCCCGACCAAGTTGATCCCATAAACGGGTTTGTAAACGCGTCACCGAAAAGAGTGAATCGTAGGCCGGGTATTGCGTCAGCAAGGCTTCAATGGCGCGAGAAACGGTTTCGGCACACAACAAGGGATTCGTGCTGTGCGTTTGCAGGTAAAAATCGGCCTCGACCTGCGACATATCATACGCCAGGATCTCATTCATCGGGATGGTATCGGCGCAAAGCTCAACGGGGCGTTCGATAATGCGCACAGCCGGGAAATGTGCCTGCAACCCGCTGCTCACTTCCGGGCTATCTGTATTGACTACAACTTCGGCAATTTGCGGCACATGCAGCAAGGTACCGATGATGTAATGAAACAACGGCTTCCCCGCCAGAGGGCGGTAGTTTTTCCCCTGCACGCGCTGAGAACAATGCCGCATCGGAACAAGAGCAACAACTTTCGTCATATGGCAAGATTATACCGCTTACTCCCCATATTCAATCGGTTGGATGCGCCGCGGCGCTGGTGTTTTCTCATCCAAAATACCCGGCGGATAGTAAAAAGCTCGGTGCATTTGGGCATTAATTTTCCCCGAATAGCGATAGCCCCGATACGTGCCCCAATATTGGTATAAGCGAAACCAAAGGATTCCCCACCATTGCTGGTCAAGCACACCCTCGCGGCGGGCTTGCAGCATATCGGAGAATATGCTGCCCAACCACAAGCGAACAAAGTTCCACAAAGCAAACTGACTTTGCGGCAAAATCTGCTTCATGGCAATGGCCTCGCGGCGATAACGATTATAAACCGTGGCCGGCTGCTCATCGTGCAGATGAATCACTTCGGCCTCGGCCACATAAGAAATGGCATGCCCCTGTTGACTGGCCCAACTGCTCCAGGCCAGGTCTTCTAATCCGGTCAAATTTTCGTTATAGGGATGCTGCTCCCATAATGCCCGTCGGATGGCGGCATTGGCATTGTGCGAATAGGGATGCCCCTGGCGCGGCTGCGATGTATCGGGGAAATATTTCCGAAAGAACTGCTGCTCCGAGTAGTGATTCGTCGCCCCGCCGCGCTGCTTGCCATAACTTACCGCCACTTCATCGTCCGAAAAGGGCGCTAATAGCTGCTCCAGCCAATCGGGATAAACCGGGTAACAATGGGCGCTGGTGATGACGATGAATTCCCCCTTCGCCGCCCGAATGCCGGTATTGAGCGAGCGGCCAAAGGTGAATTCTTCGGGCGTAATCTCAACCACTTTCACAGGGTAACGCGAGGCAATCGCCACCGTTGCATCGGTGGAACCCGAGTCAACCAGAATAATCTCGACATCTTCGATCGTTTGTTTGGCGATACCTGTCAGCAAACGACCAATATGCTTTTCTTCATTGTATGCCCGGATCACCACAGAGACGAGTCGACGATTCAGCGAATCAACAATAGGCGGCTTCGCTGAATCGCTAAATCGTTGAGTCTTTTCACCAGTCATTGTTCTCCTCATAGCCCAATTGGATCAATAAATCACCGGCGACATCTTTAAAAACTACTTTATGTGATTCGCTGAACGCATCACGCCACTTGCCGGTTTTTCCGCTGCGGAAGGTGGGAGAGCGCGCCGGATCCATAGCGGATTCTAATGCCCGCAGGGCTTCTTGCTCCCCAACCCGGATGCTCAGTCCGCGGCGTTGAGCGTGATTCAGCACCCGGAGCAGGGTCTTCTCTCGATAGCGAATAAAATCCTCATAGTGCAGAATCAACACCTCGGGGCGGTCGAACCAGCCCAAATAAGGCTCGAAGCGTTCTCGAATATTCGGGAAAGGAACATCCACATTGGGCCGCCCTAAAATACTCGTCTGTAAGCGTTCATCGAAATCTTGCAGCGCATTGCGATAATAGGCATGATGGACATGATTGGGTTCCATCTCGGTGACGTAATGGACATGCGAGACGACCACATCACGCGGGTCGCGCAGGATGAAGAACGTCGCCGCGCCCGGCGCAGTTAACAGGGCCACAATATCCGGCTGCGCGTGGAGATGTCCGTACGCGATATCGCCGGGGCGCAAGCGGCGCACATCGCGTACAATCTCAGCCGTGGGGCGCGGCTGACCGCTTGGCCCGTCGAAGGTGACGATGGCTGGCAGGCCACTCTCCACCGCCGGGCTGATGCGGGCAAGCCCCTGCAAGACCTGCGTGAGCAAGTGCGTGCCGCTCTTGGGGAACGAATTGGCAAAGAGAATCGGCGTGTCGGCCAACGAGCCATGCTGCAGCGCGGCCGCGGCGCGTCGGGCCTGACGGCGGGCGAGTTTGAGAACAAATTTGGCGTTAGTACGAAAACTCATGACCTAAAGAATTGGACCACAAAGACACTACGTTTTTTTTCTTTGTGCCTTTGTGTCTTTGTGGTGAAAATTGGCATCATATAGTTGAAAAGGCTGGTCATTTAAAATACCATCTACAACCACGCGCAAAGTCGGCGAATTCTCCGGGCGCAGGGCGTCCACGCCGAAGGGCCTAAATTGTACATAACCAGGCGTAGAGTGTGCGGCCAGAAAACGATCGAAGGGCAGCGAAACGCGGAAGAGTTGGTAATACAAAAAGCGCCGGGCGTTGCGCGTGAATTCAGGCGGTATTCGAATTTCATCCGCGGCCAGCCACGCCTCAGCAATTTGGCTGTATTCGAGGGGGGTTTTCGGCAACTGCACGGTCGGATATTGGGTGTAGCGCGCCTTGCCGCCGCACAGCGCCGGACGCCCCAACAAGGTGGCTTCCAGGCCGATGGATGAATTGTATACCATCACAAATTTGGCCCGCCGAATAAGGTCATACGAACTGATATATTCCTGAGCGTCAATAAAAATCACATTGGGCAGGCTGTCCACACCGCGTTCTACCAGCCAATCACTGACAGCTTCGCGCGTCCCTTTACGCGTGCCGGGGCGTTTTTCGTCAGGGTGAGCACGGATGACGAACAAAGTCTCCGGATGTTGGCGCACCACATCCACGACGGTCTCCAGCCAGGCGAACATGTGCTCAAAAACCGTATTGGCGTGAATTTGGCTGGTATCAAAGATAACATTGGTAAAAACTGGCACAATCTGCTTGAATTCGGCAGCCTGTGCCAGAAATGCTTCATCCAGGCCGCTCATCTCAGGCCAGAAGCGGATCCCCGCCATTGTGAATTCGCCCTTAAAGCGGCGGCTGAGCCAGGCATCTAGCTGCTCGTTCTGTTCCGGGGAGAGTTCGAAGTCATTTGGAATGGCAATGGGGTAGGCCGTGGCCTCGCCCTCGGTGAAAAAGGCAGAGAAAGGCTGGAAACTAACTTCGTGGGTAATGGTGCGAATGCCATGCTGGCGCGCCACCCAGCGGGCAGCAGCTTCGGGGAATTGCAGCCCATTGAAAATGACCACGGTTTGGGGTTTGTACAGGCTCAGGAAACGATCAAATTCTTCGGCCACACAGTAAGCCGAAAGAATATATTGACGCAGTAGATAGCGGGTCACTTCATCATCGGGGAGAGTGTGACGGCGCAAGGCCCAACGCAGGGAGGGCAATACCAACTCGCCGAGTGGGATTTCAGCATCAAAGGCTGCAAGTTGAAGGTTGAAGGTTGAAAGTTCTTCAACACCCAGGGGCTTTATTGCAGTTTCTAGCGCGGGGTTGGGTTGGTACTTTAAAAAATAGGCGGGGCTTGGGCCAATGAGTTTGTGCGATTGGGCAATGCAACTGGCACACGGCGGGGGTGCGGTATGGTCATCGGGGTTGGTGCCGAGGACACAGCGCGTCATCCCGGCGCGGCAGGTGAAGTGGATAACCTCGGCCCCGGCGAGTTGTGTACTCCAGGCAGTTAGCTGAGTGAAGGCAGCATTGAGGCTGATGCCCCCCAGGCGGGAGGAAGCGTTGAAAAAGGCCACCAACCCGCGGGCCGAGTCCCTGACCGCATGTTTCTCAATTTGCCGCCCCAGGTGCGTGATCCGCCGATTGGTTTGTATCCGCAATAGCCGCTGCTGCACGCGCGGAAAGAGTTGCAATAAATTCAATTTATGGCCCTTTAGCCCTTCACCCATCATCCTGAAGCGCCCGGACTTCAAGCGCCTGCGCTTGTTCAAGTGTCATAACAAGAATTCGGTCATCCCCAATCCAGGTTGGATAATAATCAAAATTGACTTCCCAGGGGCCAAAAATCGCCGTTACTAACCCCGGTCGATTGCGCGGCCACTCCGTTGGGTGTGCGACACCCTCCGAAGCATACAAGGCCACCATATCGGCATCATCCGCATTAAGATGGGCAATATTACTCGGCAGCGCGTCATTGAGTTCCTGCATCTCTTGCCAGACTTTTTCGGAAGCAAAGAAACCCGTTTGCGCATGATCTTCGGCATACGTAGAAAATTGCCGAATAAAAACTTCGCTGCCACGATGTCGGATTGAATAAGCAGCATCTACCAGCCAGGCGGCGTTGATCAGCAGTACGATACTCGTTACTCCCATAAAGACCACGCGCAATGCGGGCTTTGTCATCCGCTCCCAAAGGAAGCCCCAGCCGCGTGCTGCGAATACGGCCATAAACGGAAAAACAGCCAGCAAGTTACGCACGATCATTACCCGCTGAAAGCTAAAAAAGAGAACGTATACCAATGGCAGCAATCCCAGCAGATTTAACCCATAGGTGACCGAAGGATAGCGATACCACCCCGGCAAGACCTAGCCGGTGCGGATGGTATTGCGGAGCAATGGGATTACTTTGCTTTCATCCCAATGTTCGCCAAAATCGACCCCGACTACCCCGGTAAAAATGAGCAACAGCAAGGGTACTATTACCGGTAAAACGGGCGCAAGTAGGTTCGGTTTTGGCTTTCGCAGCGACAAAGGCATCATGCTTAAAGGCTTTCAACCCGGCTTTTAAAGCACGATTCTCTACCGCACAATTGCCAAAAAAAGCGCTCTTCGGCTGCGTAAACTCATCTCAGGATGCAATATTATCCCTGCGCAGCTTCGAAATAGGCTTCGGAGAGGCGGTTGATGGCAACCAGGAAGCCTTCACCGCCGCGTTGGTGGCCGCGCCAAATTTCGGGGATCATTGTGCCGCGATAATCCTTGACCACTTTGAAGAAGCGCACCCAGTCAATATTGCCTTGACCAATCTGCAAGCCCTCCCCATCCAAGCCCGAGGCATCCGAAAGATGCAGGTGGGATATATAGGGCAAGATAACTTCAACCTGCTCATAAAAATCGACACCGGCCCAATTGCAATACAGTTTATGATGGGACGTATCGTAACAGGTCATTAGCCCCATCGAGTCGAGGAAATCGCGGATCTCGTAAGTATCCATAAAGGCGTTGGTCAGCCATTGCCCGCCAAAATACCAGGGATGGGGCGGTAAGTTCTCGATAAGTAATTCCACACCAGCGTAATCAAGTTCTTCAACTGAACGGCGCAGGTTATCATAAAGTCCCTGCTGGTCTGTAATTGGATGGTCGAGGCTGGCTGCCCCCGGATGGACAACGACTTTGGGAGTGCCGACAAAATGCGGGGCCATATCGCGAGTTACATCCAGGGCACGCTGCAAAATATGTACCGAGGCCTGACGATGTTGATCGTCGAAAGTGCATAAATCCACCAGATTATTACCCCAAAATTCCGGCGCGTGAACCACCAACTGGGTGTCGAGATCATCCCCTGGATAAGGCTCATCGAGATCTTTGTCGGTGAAATGAAACTCTAACAGAGGCGGCTGATACTGTAGCATAGGACGGAAATCGTTGAAACGCACCACAAAGCCCCATTGCATCGGCAGGGTGTGTTCGACATCCAGGGTAACCTTGCGGCCTAAATCGACCGGCAAGAAAGGATCATCTTCTTCAATTTCTCGCTCGATGACGCGCCCGATTAACTCGGTGTAACGTTGGGGCGATAATCCCTGCCCCGGCCCCTTGACGGCAACCATCTCTCGCGTCACGGTCTCACCCGGCCCAATCTGCCGCGCTGCCACAAGGCTCTTTGCCAAAACCTCACGATTGAGAATCTCGCCCATCGTAAAGTATTTCTCTTTGCCTGAGCCTAGCGACAACATCACCTGACGGATATCGCGCACCATCTTCTTAAATCCGTGCGGCTCTAAACTGGAGGCGTGATCCGGGCCGTCCATTGTGCGGTCGAGGGTGATGTGCCGCTCAATGATGCAGGCTCCCAGGGCGGCAGCCACTGTCGAGACAGAAATCCCGCGCTCATGCCCCGAATAGCCCACCGGGACGCCGTATGCGCGCAAGCGCTCCATAAAACGCAGATTGATGTCGGCAAAAGCCGCTGGATAGGCACTGTTGCAATGCAGCAGGGCAAATTCGGCACTGCGCTGTTTGAGAAATTCTACGGTGATGTCCACTTCTTCCATGCGCGACATCCCTGTCGAAACGATCAAGGGCAAATTCTTCTGCACAAGATAATCAATCAGGGGCAGGTTAATCATATCGGCAGAGGCAACCTTCAAGGCCGGGACCCCTAAAGACACGACAAAGTCGGCACTATCATCATCGAAAGCCGAACACATAAAAGTGATCCCTTTCGAACGGCAATAGGCAACGAGTTTTAGGTAATCTTCATCGGATAACTCAACCTGCTGCAAGATAGGCAAGAGATAGTTTAAATTCTTCTCGCCGACATTGGCATTATCAAGATATTTCTTGGGGTAGAGTTTTTCCAGGTTGCGTTTCTGAAACTTAACCGCATCGGCGCCGGCATCAATCGAAGCGTCGATCAACTCAAACGCATATTGCAATATCCCGTTATGGTTGACACCGATCTCGGCAATGATATAGGGGGGATGACCGTCACCGACCAGGCGGTCACCAATTTGTATTTCAGACATGTTTTTCTCCAGGGAAAAGTGATTAGGTAATTCGGGATTAGTTAATTAGGAGTAGTCCCCCCCTGATGCCTAAGCGCCCGATTACCTGCTTCCTATAATTCAAATCCTAGCTCGTCTAAGGTAATTTCCCCACTCTCAATCAAACGCTCGGCCCGACGCCAATCATCGGGCGAGTCAATATCAACCCACTCGCTGGGGTCGATGATGAGCGGCAAAATATGATCGCCGGTCATGGAGTTTTTGGTCAAAATGGTATCTGCCCAGGCGGCATCCACATAGCCGGTCTGCCAGTACATTTCGGGCAAGACCTGACGCGGCTGGTTGTAGGGTTCATGCTTAACGCCTAAATCCATACCAATCGGCTGCATCAATCCATCAGGCGCAATACGCCACATTTTAAAGGGGTTCTGGAAGGGGATGCAGACCGTGCGCACAGCATCGGCGTCGGGACGCTCAACCAGGCGCAGCACCGCTTGATCGATATGCCAGACGCGGCGGAATGGCGATGTGGGACGTAACTGAACAACGATGTCGGGGCGATAATTCTCATTCTCGGCCAGCCATTCCAGCGCATGAACAAAGACCGGTAAATCCGGGGTGTTATCTTGCGCATGAGCCTGGGGACGCACAAAGGGGGTCTCGGCTCCATAGCGACGCGAAACTTCGGCGATTTCGGCATCATCGGTGGAGACAATGACGCGCGTCACCGTTTCAGCCGCCAGCCCCGCGGCGATGCTGTACGCAATCAGCGGATGTCCGGCGAAGTCAATAATATTTTTGCGAGGGATTGATTTTGATCCACCGCGGGCAGGGATGAGGGCAAGAACTTCAGTCATAGCATGTCGGGTGTCGGGCGCCAAAAAAAAAACTGACTCTTGATTCCTGATATTTTGTTACCAAACCGTCCAACCGCCATCAACAATTAAGTTTCCCCCCGTCATGTGGCTGGATGCATCGGAAGCCAAAAAGAGCAGCGCGCCGTTCATTTCGTCTTTTTCAGCCATGCGGCCTTGAATAGAACGCGCGGCGTATTGCTGCGTAAATTCGTCGTCGTGGTCGTTGAAGACACCACCGGGCGTCAGCGTGTTCACACGGATATTCTTGCCCGCGTAATAGGCCGCCAGGTATTTGGTCAGCCCGATAACGCCAGATTTGGTAACCGTGTAATATACCGGTTTGAAGCGCGGGGGTTGACCTTCGTGTTGATACAACCGCTGGTCGGGTGATACAACCCCGTATATCGAGGCAACGTTGATAATCGTACCGCTGCCTTGCGCCAGCATGGGGTGTACAGCAGCCTGACAGGCCAGGAACATGCCCGTGAGATTAACGTCTAAAGCCTGTTGCCAGAGTGCAAGGGGATAATCTTCGAAAGCGCCAGAGTGGGCACGTTCCGATTCAGGATCAAACTTGGGGTCGAGAGCGGCGCTGTTTACGAGAATGTCAAGGCGGCCAAAGGCGCTCAGGGCTGAATCTACAGTTTTTTTCACAGAATCAGCCTCGGTCACGTTTGTGCACGCCGCGCGGGCAGTGTACCCGCTCTGAAGGATAGCATCAGCCACGTTTCGCGCAGCTTTTTCATCCAAATCCGAAACGATCACCGTCGCCCCCGCCTCGGCCAGCGTGCGGCAGAATTCGGCCCCCAACAGCCCCGCCCCGCCGGTGACGATAGCAACACGACCATCTAAGCAAAAAAGTTCAGGCAATTGTTCCATTTTCGTAAAAGGTGACAGACGCTTTGAAAGGGGCTGTCACCTAGAAGTGTTATTGAATAAAGCCCTGCGCTGTTAGGTATTTGATGATGGCGCGGGCATTTTCCTCGGGGGTGGTTTCGACGGTATTCAAGACCATCTCAGCATTGAGCGGCTCTTCGTAGGGATCGTCGATGCCGGTAAAACCCTTGATCTCGCCGCGGCGGGCTTTGGCGTACAGGCCTTTAATGTCGCGCTGCTCACAGACTTCGAGCGGCGTATTCACGAAAATCTCTACGAAACGATCTCCGCCAGACATTTTGCGGGCTTCGTTGCGGGTATGCCGATAAGGGCTGATAGCGGCACAGATCACGGTTCCGTTGTGGCGGGCAATTTCACCGGCCACATAACCAATGCGCATGATGTTGGTGTCGCGATCTTCTTTGCTGAAACCAAGACCTTTCGAGAGATGCGTGCGGACAACGTCGCCATCGAGAACGGTGGCCTGTCGGCCATGCTCCATCAGCATGGGAATGAGGGCGCTGGCAATGGTGGATTTGCCACAGCCGGAAAGTCCAGTGAACCAAATTGTAAGGCCCATTTTGTGCTTGGGCGGGTGAACTTCGGCCAAAATTTCGGCGGTCTCTTTGCGGGTGAACCACTCTGGCAGCAGTCTCCCTTTGGCAAGGTAATCTTCGCGCACTTGCGTGCCAGAGATGGTGTTGATCTTTGCGCCGTCAGGAACCTGATCGACAGGGAGGTATTTTTCGTCGTCGGGCAGGTAGACCATCCATTGGAAGGGCACCATCTTGACGCCAATTTCATCTTCGTACTGCTTCATCATCTCTTGGGCTTCGTAAGGGCCGTAGAAGGGTTTTCCGGCGCTATCATCCCCAGGGCCAGCATGATCACGGCCAACGATGAAGTGATTGGCCCCATAATTGCGACGGATAATGGCGTGCCAAACAGCCTCACGCGGCCCGGCCATGCGCATGGCAAGGGGCAACAGGCTGAGAACGGTAGCCGCGTTATCGTAGTAATTCTCGGCCAGGGCTTTGTAGACGCGCACGCGGGTGAAATGATCAACATCGCCGGGTTTCGTTAAGCCAACAACGGGGTGAATTAGCAAACTGCCCCCAATTTCCTGAGCAGCCAGTTTAGTAAGCTCTTCGTGGACGCGGTGCATGGGGTTGCGCGTCTGAAAAGCGACCACGTTTTTATTACCCATCTCTTCAAGCAGCGCACGCGTCTGCGCCGGGGTGCGGCGAATATCTTGGAAATCGTAATACGTGGGCAGATTGATGACTTTCAACTCACCGGAGATACACAAATCGCCCCAGCGTTCCATTTCGCTGACCAGGGGGTGGCGGTGGTCTGTGCTCCCAAGCACGAGTCTGGCCTCGCGCAGTGGATCCCAGGTAAAGACTTCTTCGACGCGCATCGCCGCAATGAGGTAGTTGCGCGAATCTCGCAGAGCAACCCACTCAGAGCGAGTCGGCAATTCTTCTTTCTTCACCGTCAACGTGATCGGCATGGGGAATAGGGTTCCATCCGCCAAACGCATCTCGGTGAGTACACGCTGATAATCGGCGCTGTTCATAAATCGATCTAAGGGCGAGTACCCCCCCACAGCCAGCAATTCCAAATCGTGCAAGGCACGATCCGAGAGTTGAATATCGGGGTAATGATTGGCGGCGTCACTTACTGCTTCACGTTCCGCATCGGATACCAGCAGGTTGACGAGCTTGCCGCCATAAGGCGGAATCAAGCTCTCAGTTTTTTTTGTCATTTAGAATTCTCCATTTCAACATAAACGCCGACTCGAAGCCGGCGGCTCAAAATCATATCATGCTTTCTGGCAATTCACCAGCCGGTGACTAACAAATCACCCAGCAGAGCTTTGTGTACGCGGATCACGGCATGACCAACTTCAGGGAACTGTATTTCGATCGTTTCCCAAACCTGGTCGCGCATCCGCTGGGCATCACAGCGATCTTTGGGCCGCGCAAAATCGCCCACTAACCAAACTTCAATTTCGCCCTGGCCTTTCGGGGCATCCACATCGGTCACTCGCAAAGATGACGCATACATTGGATTGTATAACCCGTTGTAATATTGGTGATGATTAGAAAAGAGAGCATTCAGCGCATTGGTAATATCGACTTCTAACTCCCCAGTCCGCCGAACGCCCGGATAGATCATCAACAAACTATCGCCTGTCTCGCAGCCGAAAGGCCCGCCGGAATCGGTCGCCGTCAGAAAATAGTAAATACTCTCACTCTGAGGGATGGTAACAATTTCTGCGGTGGCGGTTGGCGGCGGGGTCATGTGCGGCAATGTGGCAACATCGCCCGCAACAGTGACTACGGTTTCTGCAACCCAACAAACCGTCTCGTCTTCCAACTGGATAACCCACCAGATCATTTCGGTTTCGGCTAACCCTGTCACGGCTGGCTGTGCGCCGGGAGCCAGATAACCACTGATGTTGTAGTTCGTCCCCGGCCCGCTGCGACAGACTGCATTCTGATTCACGGATAGCGAAGGAGGAATTGACGTTGGCGTATCCGTTGGGATCTCTGTGGGGGTTGATGTTGCCGTCGGGGTATCCGTAGGCGGCAGAGGAGTTTCTGTAACTGTCGGTGGAAGGGGTGTTTCAGTTGGCGGGATTGGTGTAGCGGACGGTGCCGCCGTAGGCTGCGCTGATGTTGGCAAAATACAACCCGAAAGAAAAACAGCCAAGATTCCGAGAATCACACCGTAGCGACGAAAATAGTTGTTCATCATATTTTTCCTTTCTCTACCGTACAATTGACAAGAGAAGCGAGCGGAAGCACGCTGAGCGGAGTTTACGCAGTCGAAGAGCGCTTCCGTGAGCCTCCTTCGACTTTCTGCTTCGGCACGCTCAGCATCCGCTCAGGATGCTCTCACTACAGCTTCTTTCTCCAGATGTACGGTAGAGAATTTTTCCTTAACATACCCTGTTTTCTATTATGCATTCGCAATAGTATAATTTGCCCTGAAACCAAAACTAGTTCGATGGCAAATAATCATGATTCCACAAAAACAAAACTGGCTTTTTGCAACCCTTGTACTTATCGATTGTGTAAATACTTTTCTGTAAAAAGGTCAAGGGCCTTTCAGAACCAT